>PKXB01000116.1 GCA_003133345.1 Hyphomicrobiales bacterium
GTGACCTTCGCGTTCCGCTCTGTTCTTTATTGCCACTAAGTCGCGTTGCCAGGCGAGAACGCTTGCAGCACAGGCGAAGAACGCTGGCGCGATTGAATTGCCGTCCACCGCCACGCACTACTTGTTTACTACCCGATCGAGCGCCGCCGCAATGAGATGCTGCATGGCTTGCGCGGCAACGAGCCGCTCGGGGCCGATGCCGTAAGCGGCCAGCAGCGCTTGCAGGTTTGCCGGTACCGCATCGCGCGCGTTGCCGCGCGGCCAGGCCGCGAGGCGGGCGGCGGCCCACTGCTCGAGCATCGCTTGTTCGATGCGCTCGGATTCCAGTTCGGCGGCTTTGACTTGCGAGCGCAATTGCGCCGCGGCCTTTGCGGCCTCCGCGTCCTTCAATTCAATGGTCTTGAGACGGCGGCGCGCGGCGCGCAGCGTGCACACGATTTGTTCATGCCAGTGCCGGACTTCCTGGCGGGCCGACGAAATGTCGTCGGATGTCAAAGCGACGCCGTGGCCCGCGCCGAGAAACGCGCACAGCAGAACCAAATTCACATCGAGGCCGAACTGATCCTGCAGATCGAGACATTCGTCCTGCACCGCGCTCGCGCGATAGACCGCGAGGGAGAAATTCCAGAACGGCGAGCCCATGCGGCGTTCCTGAAATGCCGTCAGCGGCCGGTGAAATCCGGCAGCCGCCGCTCGGCCGTGGCCTTGACGCCTTCCTTGAAGTCGCCGGTCTTGCGCAGCCAGGTCTGCTCCTTGAGCTCGTGCTCGGTCGCTTGGCGCACGCGGTCGGCAAGATCGCCGCGCATGGTCGCGCGCGTCGAAATCAGGCCGAGCGGCGCGTTTTCCGCGATCTCGGCCGCCAGTTTCATCGCGGCGGCGCGTACCTGATCCTGCGGCACCAGCACGTCGGCGAGCCCCATTTCGTAGGCCTCGTCGCCGTGCACGCGCCGGCTGGTGTAGAACATCAGTGCCGCCTTGGCCGCGCCGATCACTTGCGGCAGCGTCACCGTCAGCCCGAAGCCGGGATGGAAGCCGAGCCGGGTGAAGTTGGCGCAGAACCGCGTTTCCGTGCAGGCGACGCGGAAATCCGCTACCATGGCGAGGCCGAGTCCGCCGCCGACCGCCGCGCCGTGCACCGCGGCGATGATCGGCTTCTTGGTGCGGAACAGCCGGTTGCCCTCGAGATAGAGATGCTGCACCGCCTTTTCGCGGTTGAGCTCGCCGGGCCTCTGGCCTTCCTTGTCGAGCGTGCCGCCGTCGCCGAAATTGGCGCCGGCGCAGAACGCGTTGCCCTGCGCGGCCAGTACCACGGCGCGGCAATCGGCGTCCTGGTCGAGCGCCTCGAGCGCGCTGGCGATTTCTTGGATCAGCGCGATGTCGAAAAAATTATTCGGTGGCCGGCGGATTTCGATCAGCGCCACATGGCCGGTTTTCTCGACGGCGATATCCTTGAATGGGCCCATGGCGTTATCCCTTGCGTATTTTCACTCGGCCGCGCGGTGTTGCGCCGGCCGCGGCTGTTGCTTGACGATCAAAGCGTCCACCAATGAGACGCCTTGTCCCTTGGCGTGCACGATAACCGGATTGAGGTCGATCTCCGCGATCTCGTCGGCATAATCCGCTGCGAAAAGCGACAGCTGCACCATCAATTCGACCAGCGCGTCGGTATCGGCCGGCGGCGCGCCGCGAAAGGCCCCGAGCACCGCCGCACCCTTGAGGCGGCCGAGCAGGGCGCGCGCGCCGGCATGATCGAGCGGCACCGGCGCCAGCGCGACGTCGCCGAGCGCCTCGACCAGTACGCCGCCGAGCCCGACCATCAGCAGCGGACCCCAGTTCGGATCGCGGTTGACGCCGAGGATGACTTCGCGTCCGGGCGGCGCCATCGGCTGCACCAGGACGCCGTCGATGCGCGCGTGCGGCGCGTGTCTTTTCGCGGCGGCGAGCACACGCTCGTAAGCAGCGCGCGCGCCGTCGCCGGAAATATTGAGCGCCACGGCGCCCGCTTCGGTCTTGTGCGGAATGTCGGCGGACTGCACTTTCAGCGCCGCCGGTCGCGCCATCGCGCGGGCCGTGGCTTCCGCCTCGGCGGCCGAATGCACGAGCTGTCCCGCCGTGTTGCCGCCGATGCCGTAGGCTGCCAACACCGGCCGCGCGTGCCATTCGCACAGCACTGGCGCGGCCGCCGCCAGCATGGCGCGCGCGGCGGCGCGGTCCGGCGCGGGGATGCTGTGCATTTCGGCCGGCCGCAGCAGGCGCTCGCGCAGCGCCCGGTAATCCGCCATCGCCCGCATGGTGCGCGCGCAGCCGAGCGCGCCGGTGAACAGCGGATAGCCGGCTTCATTCAGAATTTCCACGCTGCGGTCGGAGGGCAACGTGTAGGTCCACATGAACACCGGCTTCTTGGAGTCGCGTCCAAGCGCCTGCAGCTTGGGCAGATCGTTCTCCAGAAACGCCGAGCGGCGCGCGGTGACCACCACCATGACGCCGTCGACCAGCGGCGACTGGCCGACCAGCCGCGCGAATTCCGCATAACCGAGCTTGTGCACGCCTTGCGCGGTGGAATCGACCGGGTTCTGCGAGGTGCCGTAGGAGGGCAGATGCACGTCGATGGCCTTGCGCGTCGCATCGTCGAGCATCGGCACCTCGAGGCCGGCGCGCACACAGGCATCCGCCATCCACACGCCGGCGCCGCCCGACGAGGTGCAAACGCCCATGCGCTTGCCGGCGGGCAGCTTTTTGCCGCAGGCGAGGAAGCCAACCGCGAGATCGATCATCTCGTCGAAATCGCGCCCTTCGATCACGCCATGGTGTTGGAAGATCGCGCGATAGGCGGCATGCGAGCCGGCGAGCGCGGCGGTGTGCGAGGCGACGGCGCGGCGTCCGGGCTCGGTCTGGCCAATCTTGGCGACGATCAGCGGCTTGCCGGCTTTCAGGGCCTTGTCAGCGGCGCGCCGGAATTTCGCGGGCGTCTTCACATCTTCAAGCAGCAGCAGGTAAACATCGGTCTTGCCCTCGTCGAGCATGGCGTCGAGGAAGTCCGAAGTTTCGAGCACCGCTTCGTTGCCAGTGGTGACGATATGGCGGAATGCCAGATTGCGTCCGCGCGCGCGGTCGAAGAATGCAAACCCAAGCCCGCCGCTTTGCGAGATGACCGATACCTGGCCACCGAGCGGCCGCTTCGGCAGCAGCGGACCGGCGCTCACATCCATCGCCGGGCTGAAGGTCGGGCAGAGCGCGGCGGCGATATTGGCGAAGCCTTCGGAATTGGGCCCGCACACGGCCATGTCGTAGCGCGCCGCCGTGGCGCGAAGCGCCTCCTGCATGCGGGTGCCTGCTTCGCCCGGCTCCTCGGCAAATCCGGAACTCAGGATGACCGCGGCCTTGACCCCGGCGCGGCCGCAGCGCTCCAGCTCTTCCACCACGAATTCCGCCGGAATGATGAGGACCGCGAGATCGGCTGGGCCGGGAAGCTCGGCGACGCTACAATAGGCCTTGCGCCCTTGCACTTCGGTCGCGCTGCGGCTCACCGGATAGATCGTGCCGGCGTAGGGGTGGCTGAGCATCACTTCCAGAATGCGGCCGCGCAGGCCCTTGGTGTCGGACGAGGCGCCGACCACGGCGACCGTTTTCGGCCAGAGCAGCTTTGCGATATCAGGCACCCAGACCCCCGTTCACCGCAGCCCAAAGCTAACGCAAGCCAAGTCCGCGCGCGATGATGCCGCGCAGGATCTCGGTGGTGCCGCCCTGAATCGTGAGCTTGGGCGCCACTTTCAACGCGAACGCGATCTGCTCGTCCAGCGTCACCCGGTTGCCCGCCTCGGGCGCGAGAAACGCGCTGAGATCGCGCACGCGCTCGGGCAGCTTCTGCTCCCAGATGGTGCCGACATCCTTGACGATCGACGCCTCCACCACCGGCTCCTGGCCGGCCTGCAACATGCCGGCCACAGATATCGACATGCGCCGCAACGTGTGCAATTGCGCCACCAGGCGCCCGAGACCTTCGGCGCTGCGCAAATCGGGATTGGGCCCGAGCGCGCGCACCAGCTCGGCCAGCACGTAATAGGTTTCCAGGAAGCGTTCGGGCCCGCTGCGCTCATAGGCGAGTTCGCTGGTCGCCTGTTTCCAGGCGCCGTCGATCTCGCCGAGCACGTGATCGTCGGGAACGAAAGTGTCGTTGAACACGACTTCATTGAAATCGTGCTGGCCGGTCATCTGATAGATCGGATTGACCGTCATGCCCGGTGATTTCATGTCCACCAGAAATTGCGTGAGGCCGTGGCGGCGGTTCTCTTTCGTGGGCGGCGAGGTGCGGAACAGACCCAACATATAATCGGCAACATGGGCGTTGCTGGTCCATATCTTGGTGCCATTGATCCGCCAGCCGCCGTCGGCCTTTGTTGCTTTTGTTTTGGCAGCGAACAGGTCGGAGCCGGAGCCTGGCTCGCTCATGCCGATGACGAAACATAATTCGCCGCGGCAGATGCGGGGCAGAATGTCCTGCTTGATGTGTTCGGGCGCGTATTTGAGCAGGATCGGGCCGCTCTGCCGGTCGGCGACGAAGTGCAGGCGCACCGGCGCGTTGGCGACGCGGAATTCTTCAGTGACGACATAACGCTCGAGAAAACTGCGTTCCTGCCCGCCGTATTTTTTCGGCCAGGTCATGCCGATCCAGCCCTTGGCGCCGACCCGCTTGCTGAATGCGCGATTGTGGCTGTCGCCGTGCCCGGGTCGATCGGGCATGAACGTGCCGGCCGCCACTTCCTCGGCGAGAAAGGCGCGCACCTCTTGGCGAAGCGCGTCGCATTCGGGCGGCAGGCGAATCTGATCGAAATGGAGATCCGTGCTCATGGCAAATCCTAACGCGCCGCCAGCATGGGCCAGAACTGATTGGCGCCGCGCTTGGCGACCATATCGCCGAGCGCCGCCGCCCAATAGCTTTCGCTGCCGAAGTCGTCGCGCCACGACAGCAGGCGAAGCGTGAATCGATGCAGGACGTGCTCGCTGGTGAAGCCGATCGCGCCATGCACCTGGTGCGCGATGGCGGAGCCTTCCGCGGCGGCCTCGCCGGTGCGGACTTTCGCAGAAGCCGCTTCGAGCAACACCGTGTCGTCGAACGCCGCGGATTGCGCGATGGTGTCGGCGGCGGAACCGGCGGCGGCCAGCGCGGCGGCGGTTTCGCCGGCGAGCCGCGCGAGGTTCTGCTGCACGGCCTGGAATTTTCCGATCGGCCGCTCGAAGGCCACGCGCTCGTTGGCGTAACGCACGCTGAGCGACAGGATCGCCTCAAGCGCGCCGGCGGCCTGCACGCTGCGCACGGTCGCGCCCATCAGCAGCAGCGCGGATGGATCGAAGCCGGCCGGCGCCGGCGCGCTGCGGATGACCTTGGTGCGCTCGAAGGTCACGCTGTCCGATCCGTCGCCGGCGAGATTTTGGCCTTCGCTCACGCGGCAGTCGGCGGTCTTGACCAAGGCAATCGCCGCGCCCTTGTCGCCGGCAGCCATGACCGCGATGTGTTCGCAATCTTTGGCGAAGGGAATTCCACGGCTCAGTCCGCTCAAACTGCCGTCGGCGTTCAACACAATGCGGTCGCGCGGGCAGGCGGGAGCGACCGTCATCGCGCCGGCAGGGGCTGCAATGCCGGCGCGCGCCAGCAGCCATCCGGCAATCAGCGTCTCCGCCAGCGGCACCGCTACGGCATGGCGGCCGGCGGCGCCGAGGATGGCGAAGCCCTCGGCGAGGCTGGCGCCCGCGCCGCCCTGCTTTTCAGGCACCCAGGCCAGCGGCAGGCCGGTCTCCGACAGTGCGCGCCACAACTTGTCCTTCCAGCGGGTGTCGCCGGCGCGGTTGATCGTCTGAGGATCGGCAAGGTCGGCAAATATCCGCGCCGCCGTTTCGGCGACGATATTATCGCTCTCGGTCACCATTGCCGCTCCGGCTTTCTACGCGATGGCGGGCGCCCTCATAGGGCCATCGTGCGGTGCGGCCGGACCGTTGGCAAGCGGCAGCGGGTTCGCGCGAAAATGGCGGGCTTGGGCTTACTTTTGTCGAGTTGATCGGGGCTACCATACCGGGTAGCGTTGCCATCATAACAAGCAAAAAATGAGCTGCCGGCCAGCCACGGCCGCGTCAGCCGCGCATCCTGGGGAGGATCCAATGGGAACTAAATTTGTCGCACTGGCGACGGCAATTCTCGCCAGTCTCACGCTCTGCACCGCCCAGGCGGCGGAGCCAAAACATGGCGGGATTCTGAAAATTTATCACCGCGAGACGCCGCCCAGCCTCTCCATTCACGAGGAGGCGACCTTCTCGGTCAATATCCCCGCGATGGGGCTGTTCAACAATCTTGTCATCTACGACCAGCATAAGCCGCAAAACAGCATGAGCACCATCGTGCCGGAGCTGGCGACGAGCTGGGCCTGGAGTCCGGACAATCTGAAATTGACCTTCAAGCTGCGCGAGGGTGTCAAGTGGCACGACGGCCAGCCTTTCACAGCTAAGGACGTGAAATGCACCTTCGACCTCATTCAGGGCAAGGGGCAGGACAAATTCCGCAAGAATCCGCGCAAGGACTTGTTCAATAACATTTCCGAAGTCAGCACCAATGGCGACTTCGAGGTGACGCTGCAGCTCAAGCGGCCGCAGCCTTCACTGCTGGCGATGATCGCGTCGGGCTACACGCCGATGTATTCGTGCCACGTCCCAACGGCGCAAATGCGCACGCATCCGATCGGCACCGGTCCGTTCAAATTCGTGGAGTTCAAGCAGAACGAATCGATCACGCTAACGAAAAATCCGGACTATTGGAAAAAGGGCCTGCCTTATCTCGACGGCATCGAATACAGCATCATCCGCAATCGGGCGACCGCGGTGCTCGCCTTCGTCGCCGGCAATGTGGACATGACGTTCCCCACCGAGATGACGGCCGCGCTGATCAAGGACATCAAGTCGCAGGACGCCACCGCCGTCTGCGAAATCGCGCCGATCAACGTCAACACCAATCTCATCATCAACCGCGAGAACCCGCCCTTCAATAATCTCGAACTGCGCAAGGCGATGGCGCTCGCGCTCGACCGGAAGTCGTTCATCGACATCATCTTTCAGGGGCAGGGCGATCAGGGCGGCACTTTACTGCCGCCGCCGGAAGGTGTGTGGGGCATGCCGCCCGACATGCTCAAGACAATTTCCGGCTACGGCGACGTGAACAAGGACCGCCAGCAAGCCCGCGCCATCATGACCAAGCTCGGCTACAGCGCCGACAAGCCGCTCAAGATCAAGGTCTCGACGCGTAATATTGCAACCTACCGGGATCCGGCGGTGGTGCTGATCGATCAGCTCAAGAGCATCTATATCGACGCCGAACTGGAGCCGGTCGAGTCCAGCACCTGGTTCGCCAAGGTCGCCCGCAACGACTACTCCGTCGGCCTCAACCTGACCGGCAACGGCATCGACGATCCCGACCAGGCGTTCTATGAAAATTATGCCTGCGGCTCCGAGCGCAACTATACGCACTACTGCAACAAGGAATTGGAAGCGCTGTTCGACAATCAATCGGTCGAAACCGATGTCGAAAAGCGCAAGAAAATGGTGTGGGAGATCGACAAAAAACTGCAGGAGGACGTGGCGCGTCCGATCCTGATGCATGCGCGGTCGGGCATGTGCTGGAAGCCCTACGTGAAGAACATGACGATCATGAGAAACAGTGCCTATAACGGCTATCGCTACGAGGACATCTGGCTGGATAAATAAACGCCAGCCCCGGCGCGCAAGATCATCCGAGATTTAGCCGATAGTGGGCGGCCAAATCTTGGGAGATTTTGCGCGCTTTCCCTCGCACGCGATTGGGAGGCCATGGTGGGGAGCTATCTGATCAGGCGCTTCTTCTTGATGCTCCTGACGCTGTTCGGAATTTCAGTGCTGGTGTTCACGATGTTGCGGGTGGTGCCCGGCAACATTGCGGACATCCTGTTCGATGCTGCCGGAATGATCGACACGGCCGAGAAGGCCAAGCTGGAAAAGGAGCTGGGCCTCGATCAGCCGATCGCCGTGCAATACGTGCAATGGATCGGCGGGCTCGCGCGCGGCGATCTCGGCTATTCTTATGTGTCGGAAAAGCCGGCGATTGACGAGATCCTGCCGCGCATTCCGATCACTGCCAAGCTTGCCGGATTGGCGCTGCTGTTTGCAATTGTGTTCGGCGTTCCGCTCGGTGTTATCAGCGCGGTCAAGCAGAACTCCGGACTCGACTATGTCTTGCGCGTGATCAGCCTGAGCGGGCTGTCGATGCCGTCATTCTGGCTCGGCCTGTTGATCCTGATGGCGTTTGTGAAATTTTTCGGCACAATTCCGATCTATAGCAACGCTCCCGGAGGATTTTGGGCCGCGTTGGGGCTCTACAGCGTGCCGGCGGCGGCGGTTGGCTTTCGCTCATCGGCGCTAGTCATGCGCCTGACACGTTCCTCGATGCTGGAAGTGTTGCGGCAGGATTACATCCGCACCGCGCGCGCGAAAGGCGCGTCGGAGCAGAGCGTCAACTACCACCATGCCTTGCGCAACGCGGTGCTGCCGGTCGTCACCGTGATCGGCATCGAGGCCGCCTTCCTGATGGGCGGCCTGATCGTCACCGAAACGGTGTTCAACATTCCGGGCGTCGCGCGCTTTTTGGTCGAGGCGATCCGCTGGCGCGACTATCCGATCGTGCAGAACCTGGTGATGTTCATCGCGGTGGTGGCGGTGTCGATCAACTTCCTGGTCGACCTGCTCTACGCGGTGCTCGATCCGCGCATCAAATATTCCGGTTAGGGACGGAGAGCGAGCTCATGGCTAGCATCGATATCGTCCCGGGGCCCGTGGACACCGTCCGCGCGGAAGGCGTGTGGTCGCAGATCCGCTATCACGCCGCCGCGCATCCGCTCGGCGTTATCGGCGCCGTGATCATGCTGGTGTTCGTGTTCGCCGCCATCTTCGCCGATTTCATTACAGTGTTTGATCCGATCAGGACCAATTCGCTCGTTTCGCTGGCACCGCCGGGCCACACGCATTGGCTGGGCGCCGATAATATGGGCCGCGACATCTACAGCCGCATCGTTTACGGCGCGCGCATCTCACTTGCGGTCGGGCTCGGCTCGACCTTCATCGGGTGCGTGTTCGGCGTGGCGCTCGGCCTGACCTCGGGCTATCTCGGCGGCTGGGTCGATTTGGTGATCCAGCGCATCGTCGACGTGCTGCAAGCGGTGCCGCTGCTGGTGCTGGCGCTGGTGATGGCGGCCGCGCTCGGGCCGGCGCTCGACAATACCATCGTCGCGATCGCGATCCCGCTGATCCCCTATACCGCGCGCGTGGTCCGCTCCAGCACGCTGACCTTGCGCGAACAGCCGTTCGTCGAGGCGGCGCGCGCCGTCGGCATGAGCGAATTCCGCATCGCGGTGCGCCATGTGCTGCCCAACACGCTGGCGCCGCTGATCGTGATCGCGACCGCGCAGCTCGGCGCGGCGATCCTGACCGAGGCGTCGCTGTCGTTCCTCGGCCTCGGCGTGCCCGAGCCGCATCCCTCGTGGGGCCGCATGCTGTCGGAATCGGCGGCCGAATATGTGCGCACCGCGCCCTGGCTGGTGATCTTCCCCGGCGCCGCCATCAGTCTTGCGGTGTTCGGCACCAATCTGTTCGGCGACGCGCTGCGCGATATCCTCGACCCGAGGCTGCGCAATTAGCGCATGATCCCGAAAAGTGGGTACCGGTTTTCGGAAAAGATCATGCGCAAGCAAAATGTTAGGGAAGCACAGTGATTCAATCTAATCGGATCACGCTCTAATGGCTCGGTTCGCGCCATGACCATGACGACCAGCGAGCGCGCGACCGGCACTCCGGCGCCGGCCGATATTTCGAACCAGGCCCCGTTGCTGGTGGTCGACGGATTGCGGACCTATTTCGATCTGCGCCACGGCGTGGTGAAGGCCGTGGACGGCGTCAGCTTCGCGCTCGGGCCGCATGAGACGCTGGCGATCGTCGGCGAGTCCGGTTGCGGCAAGAGCATCACCGCGCTCTCTCTCATGAGACTTGTGCCCGATCCGCCCGGCCGCATCGCCGGCGGNNTGACCTCGCTCAATCCGGTGCTCACCATCGGCAGCCAGATCGCGGAAGTTCTGCTGCTGCACGAGCCGATCAGCCGCCAGCAGGCCTGGGAAAAATCCATCGACATGCTGCGCCTGACCCGCATCCCGGAACCGGAGCAGCGCGCCAAGGAATATCCGCATCAATTGTCCGGCGGCATGCGCCAGCGCGCCATGATCGCCATGGCGCTCGCCTGCAATCCGAAAGTGCTGATCGCCGACGAGCCGACCACCGCGCTCGACGTCACCATCCAGGCGCAAATTCTCGACATCATCCTCGACCTGCAGCGCAAGCTAGGCACCGCGATCATCCTGATCACCCACGATCTCGGCGTGGTGGCCGAGACCGCGCAGCGCGTTATCGTGATGTATGCCGGGCGCAAGGTCGAGGAGGCGCTGGTGGACGAACTGTTCGCCCGGCCGCAGCATCCCTATACGCACGGGCTGCTGGCCTCGATCCCGCGACTGGCGCTGATGCGCGGGCAAAACGAGGACGCCGGCAGGCGTTTGCAGGAAATCCCCGGCATGGTGCCGGCCTTGACCAACCTGCCGGAAGGCTGCGTGTTCGCGCCGCGCTGCGCTCATGCCGAAGATCGCTGCCGGGCCGCTTACCCAGCGTACGAGGAGAAACGGCCGCGGCACTGGGCGGCGTGCTGGCGCTCCGCCGATCTTTTCGGGGGCCGCAATGACTGAAGCGCACGCTGCCAACGGCAACCGTCCGGTCGTGCTCGAGGTGCGCGACCTCAAGAAACATTTCCCGATCCGCAAAGGCCTGTTGCAGCGCGCCGGCGGCACCGTGTTTGCCGTCGACGGCGTCAGCTTCTCGATTGCGCACGGCGAAACGCTCGGCCTGGTCGGCGAATCCGGCTGCGGCAAGTCGACGGTTGGCCGCACCATCTTGCGGCTGATCGAGCCGACCAGCGGTAGCATCAGGATCGACGGCCGCGACATCACCCATTTGAGCAAGACGGAACTCCGGCCCTATCGCCGGCAGATGCAGATCATTTTCCAGGATCCATTTTCCTCGCTCGATCCGCGCATGTCGGCGGGCGACATCGTGGCCGAGCCGATGCGCGTACATCGCACCGCGGCCGGCCGCGACGTGCGCAAGCGCGTGGCCGAATTGTTCGAGCGCGTCGGCTTGCGCAAAGCGCAGATGGACAGCTATCCGCACCAGTTCTCCGGCGGCCAGCGCCAGCGCATTGGCATCGCCCGCGCGCTCGCGCTACAGCCGAAATTGATCATCGGCGACGAACCGGTGTCGGCGCTCGACGTCTCGATCCAGGCGCAAGTGCTCAACCTGATGTTGGATCTGCAGCGTGAAATGGGGCTTGCCTATCTGTTCATCTCGCACAATCTGGCGGTGGTCGAGCATCTCAGCCACCACATCGCCGTGATGTATCTCGGCCGCATCGTTGAATTTACCGACAAGCGCACGCTGTTCACCAAGGCACTGCATCCCTACACCGAGTCCCTGCTGCTGGCGGTGCCGGTGCCCGATCCGCGCGTCAAACGCGCCAAGCGCGTGCTGCAAGGCGACGTGCCGAGCCCGATCAACCCGCCGTCGGGGTGCCATTTCCACACCCGCTGCCCCTATGCAGTCGAGCGCTGCCGGGCGGAAACGCCATTGCTCCGCGAAGTCAAACCGGGCCAAATGGTCGCCTGTCATTTACGTTAGCGTGCCCGCGCCACAGGAAATTCGGCAATGGCTTCAAAGATAAATCCGAACCCGTTCACGACGCGCCCCGAAATCGAGGGCACCTTCGGCGTCGTCACCTCGACCCATTGGATCGCGACCGCCGTCGGCATGGCGACGCTGGAAAAGGGCGGCAACGCCTTCGACGCCGCGGTGGCGACCGCATTCACGCTCCAGGTGGTCGAACCGCATCTCAACGGGCCGGGCGGCGATGTGCCGGTGATCGTGCACGATGTGCGTAAAGGCGAGATCGAAGTGATCTGCGGGCAGGGGCCAGCGCCGGCGGCAGCGACCATCGCGCACTACCGCGGGCTCGGCCTGGACTTGGTGCCGGGAACCGGGCTGCTTGCAGCCTGCGTGCCCGGCATGTTCGAGACCTGGATGTTGCTGCTGCGCGACTACGGGACCATGCATCTGGCCGACGTGCTGGCGCCGGCGATTTCCTATGCGCGCAACGGGCATCCACTGGTCGAGCGCGCCAGCGCTACAATCGCCATGGTGGAGCAATTGTTCCGAGAGCATTGGCCGACCTCGGCGGCGATTTATCTGCCGGGCGGCGCGGTGCCGGAGCCGGGCACCATGTTCAGCAACCTTACGCTCGCCGACACGTATGCCCGCATCCTGCGCGAGGCCGAAAGCGCAGGCGGCGCTCGCGAGCGCCAGATCGAAAAAGCGCGCCAGTGTTGGTCGCACGGCTTCGTTGCCGAGGCGATCGACAAATTCTGCCGCACGCAGGAGGTCATGGACACGAGCGGCGAGCGCCACCGCGGCGTGCTCACTGCCGACGACATGGCGCGCTGGCAGCCGAGCGTCGAGGCGCCGGCGACGCTCGAATACGGCCGCTATACCGTCTGCAAGGGCGGGTTCTGGAGCCAGGGGCCGGTGATGCTNNGCCTATGCCGACCGCGAAACGTTCTATGGCGATCCGAAATTCGTCGAGGTGCCGGGCGAAACGCTGTTGTCGGAGGCCTACAATGCCGAGCGGCGCAAGCTCGTCGGCAAAATGGCTTCGCTCGAGCAGCGACCGGGAACGATCAAAGGCTTTGGCAAACAGCTGCCGCTCCGTGTGCCGGCCGGAGCACGCACGGTAGCGGCCGGTGCGGGCGAACCGACCGTCGGGAAGATATGGACCCACGACGATGTGCACGATCCGAGCGTCATCGTGATCGAAGACGCCAAGCTCGACAGCGCCGGCGCGATGCGCGGCGACACAGTGCATTTCGACATCATCGACCAGCAAGGCAACATGGTGTCGTCGACGCCGTCGGGC
>PKXB01000111.1:0-19833 GCA_003133345.1 Hyphomicrobiales bacterium
GGGCATGTTCTCGATCACCACCGGCGTGCCCATCGATTCCGACATCTTCTGCGCCACCAGCCGCGCGGTGAGATCGCCGAGGCCGCCCGGGCCGAAGCCGACAATGATCCTGATCGGATGCGACGGGAAATCTTCGCCGTGCACCGGCGCGATCAGGCCGAGGCCCAGCACAACGGCGCCCAGCCAGCGCATCGCAGAAAATTTCAGCATCGCGCGTTCTCCCCAATTTATTTTCTGATGGCAGGCGCTTCTTTGATCGAGCGCTGGGCCGAATATTCCATATGGCCGCACCTGTTGTCACCATATGAAGCAGCGAAAAGCCCGCGCCGGGCCTGAACTCGCGGCAACAAAAAAGGGCGGCCCGAAGGCCGCCCTTTTGATTGGCTCTTGGCGGAGAAAACCTACTCCGCGGCGCCGGTCGCCTGCTGCGGCGCATCGCCCTTGGCTTCGAGGTCCTCGCCGGTGGTCTGGTCGACCGCCTTCATCGACAGGCGCACCTTGCCGCGCTCGTCCATGCCGAGCAGCTTGACCTTCACCTTGTCGCCTTCCTTGACCACGTCGGTGACCTTGTTCACGCGATGCGGCGCGAGCTGGCTGATATGCACCAGGCCGTCCTTGGCGCCGAAGAAGTTCACGAAGGCGCCGAAGTCCATCACCTTGACCACGGTGCCGTCGTAGATCGTGCCCGGCTCCGGATCGGAAGCGATCGACTTGATCCATTTGATCGCCGCCTTGATCGACTCGCCGTCGGCGGAGGCCACCTTCACCGAACCGTCGTCCTCGATGTTGATCTTGGCGCCGGTCTTCTCGACGATCTCGCGGATCACCTTGCCGCCGGTGCCGATCACTTCNNTTGTCGGTCGGGATCTTGAACATCTCGATGCGCGGGGCGTGTTCGCCCAGTTCCGCGCGCGCCGAGGTCAGCGCCTTCGACATTTCGCCGAGGATGTGCAGGCGGCCGCCCTTGGCCTGATCGAGCGCCACCCTCATGATCTCTTCGGTGATGCCGGCGATCTTGATGTCCATCTGCAGCGAGGTGACGCCCTCTTCGGTGCCGGCCACCTTGAAGTCCATGTCGCCGAGATGATCCTCGTCGCCGAGGATGTCGGACAGCACGGCAAAGCGCTTGTCTTCCAGGATGAGGCCCATGGCGATGCCCGCGGTCGGCCGCCGCAGCGGTACGCCGGCGTCCATCAGCGCCAGCGACGAGCCACAAACCGTGGCCATCGAGGACGAGCCGTTCGATTCCGTGATCTCCGAGACCAGGCGGATGGTGTAGGGAAACTCCTCCGCGCTCGGCAGCATCGGATGCAGCGCCCGCCAGGCGAGCTTGCCGTGGCCGATCTCGCGCCGGCCGGGCGCGCCCGTGCGGCCGGTTTCGCCCACCGAATAATGCGGGAAGTTGTAGTGCAGCATGAACGTCTCTTTATACGTCCCCTGTAGCGCGTCGATGAACTGTTCGTCCTCGCCGGTGCCCAAGGTGGCGACCACGAGGGCCTGCGTCTCGCCGCGGGTGAACAGCGCCGAGCCGTGGGTGCGCGGCAATATGCCGACTTCCGCCACGATCGGGCGCACGGTCTTGAGGTCGCGGCCGTCGATGCGCTTTGAGGTGTCGAGGATGTTCCAGCGCACGATTTTGGCTTCTAGTTCCTTGAACACGCCGGCAATCGCCAGTTTGTCGTGCTTGGGTTCAAAGCCTTCCGGGAAGAAATGCTCCATCACCTTCTTCTTGACGGCGGCGACGGCGTCCTGGCGATCCTGCTTCTTCACGATCGAATAGGCGGCGCGCAGATCCTTCTCGGCAATGCCGAGGATTTCTTTCTCGAGCGCCTTGTTGTCGGTAGCGACGAGCTCGCGCGGCTCTTTCGCAGCCTTTTCGGCGAGCTTGATGATGGCGTCGATCACCGGCTGGATATGGCGGTGGCCGAACATGACCGCGCCGAGCATGATTTCTTCGGACAGCTCTTTGGCTTCCGATTCCACCATCATCACGGCGTCTTGCGTGCCGGCGATGACGAGATCGAGCTGGCTTTCCTTCATCTCGTCGAGCGTCGGATTGAGCACGTATTCGTTGTTGATGAAGCCGACGCGGGCACCGCCGATCGGCCCCATGAACGGTGCGCCTGACAGCGTCAGCGCGGCCGAGGCCGCCACCATGGAGACGATGTCGGGGTCGTTTTCCTGGTCATGCGACATAACGGTGATGGTCACCTGCGTATCGCAGCGCCAGCCGTCGGCGAACAGCGGACGGATCGGCCGGTCGATCAGCCGCGAGGTCAGCGTGTCCTTTTCAGTCGGACCGCGCTCGCGCTTGAAAAAGCCGCCGGGAATACGTCCCGCCGCGTAGTATTTTTCGGTGTAGTTGACGGTGAGCGGCAGGAAGTCGATGCCTTCCTTCGGCTGCTTGGCCGCCACGACGGCGGCGAGCACGGTGGTCTCGCCGTAGGTGGCGATGACGGCGCCGTCGGCTTGGCGCGCTACCCGGCCGGTCTCGAGGGTGAGCTTGCGCCCGCCCCAATCGAGTTCAACTCGATGCATATCGAACATTGCGTTTTTCTCTCATGGTTTTCGGCCAGATCCGAATGCCATGAGCAAGACGGCGAGAAACTGCGGCGCGTCACGGTGGTGAAGCGAACAGCGTCTGGCGATCCTGCCATGGCGTTCAGAACCTTGCCTTGTCGCGGGGCCGAACCTTGTCGGGGCCCGCTTGTCGCCGGCAGCGCCATCGCCGCCGGATAATTGAACGAATGCGTCACACTCATCCGCTCACGGAACGCGCGGGGCGATTGCGCGCCTCACGCGGGTACAAAATTATCGGCGGATACCGAGCTTCTCGATCAAAGTCTTGTAGCTAGCCTCGTTGGTGCGCCGCAGATAATCGAGCAAGGTGCGGCGCTGGCTCACCATCTTGAGCAATCCACGGCGGGAATGGTTGTCCTTGACGTGGGTCTTGAAATGCTCGGTGAGATTATTAATGCGCTCCGACAGGATCGCCACCTGCACTTCGGGCGATCCGGTGTCGCCCGGCTTGTTGGCGAATTCACTGATTACTTCGGCCTTGCGGCCGGTGGTTACCGACATCGGTCATCCTTTCTTCGGTCCGGCGCTGCCGATCAGCCCGGCCAGGTTGAACACGCGCTTGGGGACGATTTCACCGCGATCCAGTTCGGCAAGAGCCACCAGTTGGCCCGATGCCGTGGCATAGACTGGCCCACGGAAATTGGGTGCGTCCCGTCCGCGCAACAAAACGGCTTGGCCTTTTTGCAGCCTTGCCGCATCCGCCCGACTGACGGCCAGCGCCGGGATGTCGTCCAGCGCGGTCTCAACGGGCATGAGAGCGTCGGCGAGGCTAGCCNNGCGCTGACATGGCCGAAACAGCCCAAAGCGCGGCCCATGTCGCGGGCGAGCGAGCGCACATAGGTGCCCTTGCCGCATTCGGCGTGCAGCACCGCGTGATCGGGGTCGGGGGTGGCGATCAGCTCCAACCGGGTGATCTCGACCGGGCGGGCCACAAGTTCCACCACCTCGCCGTCGCGGGCGAGATCGTAGGCGCGCTCGCCGTCGATCTTGATGGCGGAATAGCGCGGCGGCACCTGCTGGATGGTGCCGGTATAGGACGGCAGCAGGGCGCGGATGGCCTCCGGCGAGGGGCGTTGATCGCTGCTGGCGATGGCGCGGCCTTCGGCGTCATCGGTGTCCCGTTCCTCGCCCCAGCGCACGGTAAATTGGTAAAGCTTGCGGCCGTCCATCACGAAGGGAACGGTCTTGGTCGCTTCGCCGAGCGCGATCGGCAGGCAGCCGGAGGCGAGCGGGTCGAGGGTGCCGGCGTGGCCGGCCCGCTTAGCCGAGAATAGGCGCTTCACCACGCTGACCGCATGGGTGGAGGTCATGCCGACCGGCTTGTCGAGCACCAGCCAGCCATGCACATCGCGCTTGTCACGCTTGAATTGTTTTTTGGCTCCGCCGTGATCCTGAGGAGTGGGCTTCGGCGGCTCTTCGGCATGAGGCCGATCGAGGTTTTTCAAATCTTCTTCGATCACTCGTCGTCCTCATGTTCGAGGTCGCGCTTGACCGCGGGCGAGCGCAGCAGCTTGTCGATGCGCTCGGCCTCCTCGAAGCGCTCGTCGACCCGGAAGCGGATATCGGGCGCGAATTTCAGATTGACGCGGTGGGCGATTTCGCCGCGCAGGAATTTCTTGTGGCGCTCAAAGGCCGCGAGCACCTCATCGGTATCGCGGCCGGCGAGCGGCATGATGTAGATGGTCGCCAGCCGCAGGTCGGGGGTCATGCGCACCTCCGGCACGGTAATGAGATGGCCCTCGATCACCGGGTCATGCACGTCGCCGCGGGTGAGCATCTCGGCCATGGCGTGACGCACCAGCTCGCCGACGCGCAACTGGCGTTGCGAGCCCCCCGGCGTGCCGCTGTCGCGGTGACCTTTTTTGCGCGTCATTGCAATCCAATGGCTCTTGTCGTGCCAGGGCTTGTGCCGGGCATTCACGTCATGACGGGAAAACGGTGGAACTAGACTTCGCGCGAAACCGTGAGATTTGGACTCACAGGCTGCGTTGAATCGTCTCCACCCGGTAGCATTCGATCACGTCGCCTTGCCGCATGTCCTGGTAGTCCTCGAACGCCATGCCGCATTCCATGCCGGCGCTGACTTCCNNACGGTGCCGTCGGTGACGCGGCAGCCCGCGATGTTGCCGACCTTGGAGACCTTGAAGATTTCCAGAATTTGCGCGTTGCCCAGCATGGTCTCGCGCAGCGTCGGCGGCAGCAGGCCGGACATCACCTTTTTCACGTCGTCGACGAGATCGTAGATGATGTTGTAGTAGCGGATTTCGATGCCGGCGCGTTCGGCCGCCTCGCGCGCTTCCTTGTTGGCGCGCACGTTGAAGGCGATGATCGGAACGCCGGAGGCTTCCGCCAGCGTCACGTCGGATTCTGAAATGCCGCCGACGCCGGCATGCAGCACGCGCGCCGCCACCTCGTCAGTGCCGAGCTTGTCGAGCGAGCCGATGACCGCTTCCAGCGAGCCCTGCACGTCGGCCTTGATCACCAGCGGGAATTCCTTGCGGCCGGAAGTCTTGGCCTGCGCCATCATCTGCTCGAGCGAGCCGCGCATGCCGGTGGCGCGGGCAGCTGTCTTCTCGCGCTTCTGGCGGCCGCGGTAATCGGCGACTTCGCGGGCGCGGCCTTCGTTCTCCACCACCGCCAGGCGATCACCGGCATCGGGCGTGCCGGAGAAGCCGAGCACTTCGACCGGCGTCGACGGGCCGGCGCTCTCGATCGGCTCGCCGGTGTCGGACATCAGCGCGCGCACACGGCCCCATTCGGCGCCGGCAACCACCAGATCGCCGACCCGCAGCGTGCCGCGTTGGATCAGCACGGTCGCCACCGGCCCGCGGCCGCGGTCGAGCTTGGCTTCGATGACGGTGCCTTCGGCCGGCCGTTCCGGATTGGCCTTGAGATCGAGGATTTCAGCCTGCAACCCGATCATTTCCAGGAGCTTGTCGATATTGGTTTTTTTGGTGGCGGAGACTTCCACGTCCACGACGTCGCCGCCCATGGATTCGACCTGGATCTCATGCTGCAGCAGATCGGTGCGCACGCGCTCCGGCTTGGCGTCGGGNNTTGGCGCCGCGCGCGCGCATGGCGGTGAAGGCGGCGTGGCCGGGCGTGTCGATGAAGGTGATCTTGGCGCCGGACGGCGCGGTGACCTGATAGGCGCCGATGTGCTGGGTGATGCCGCCGGCTTCGCCGGCCGCCACATGGGTCGAGCGGATGGCGTCGAGCAGCGAAGTCTTGCCGTGGTCGACATGGCCCATGACGGTGACCACCGGCGCGCGCGGCGCCATATGGGCCGCGTCGTCGGCCACGTCGAACAGGCCTTCCTCGACATCGGCTTCCGACACGCGGCGGACCGAGTGGCCCATTTCCTCGGCGATCAGCTGCGCGGTGTCGGCGTCGATCACGTCGTTGATCTGCAGCATCTGTCCCTGCTGCATCAGCAGGCGGATCACATCGACCGCGCGTTCGGACATGCGGTTGGCAAGATCCGAAATCGTGATCGCCTCGGGGATAGTGACTTCGCGCACGAGCTTTTCCTTCGGCTCGGCGGAAGCCTGACCCTTGAGCCGCTGGGTGCGGCGGCGGAATGACGCGACCGAACGCTCACGCACTTCATCAGCGCGTAGCGCGGTAACCAGCGTGAGACGGCCGCGCTCTTTCGCAGGCGCGCCACGCGGCGCAGCGGGACGTGCCGCGGCCGGACGCGCGGCGCCGCCGGGACGGCGCGACTTTGGCGGCCCGTCATCGTCTTCGGCTTCGAGCGCCATGCGGCCCGGACCCGGCTTCCTGACTTCATCCTCGCCCAGACGCTTCTTGGCGACCTCGCCGGCCTTGCGCTTGGTCTCCTCGTCGTGCTTGCGGCGCTCTTCCTCCTCGTGCTTGCGCGCATCGGCGGCTTCGCGCTCGGTCTTGTCGACCACTTCGCGGCTTTGGCGGCGGCGCGCCTCTTCCTCGGCGATCTTGCGCTCTTCGGCTTCGCGCACGCGCGAATCCGCCAGCGCATGGGCGCGCGCGACGCGCTCCTCTTCGGTCAACGTGCGCAACACCACGCCGGACGGCTTCGGCGCCTCGGCGGACACCGGCGCCGGCGCGGCTTTGGCCTTGGCGGCCGGCTTCCTTGCGGTCTCGACGGGCGTCGGCTCGGCCTTGACCTCGGCCGCTCCGCCGATGCTGCGGCGTTTGACCTTCTCGACCACGACCTGCTTGCTGCGGCCGTGACTGAAGCTCTGGCGCACCACGCCCGTCTCGGTGCGCGGCTTGAGCGTCAGCTTGGAGACGCTCAGTTTCTTTTCGCCAGGGGTCTTTGTGTCGCTCATTCCGAATTCTGTCCTCGTGCGCCA
Source organism: Hyphomicrobiales bacterium (assembly GCA_003133345.1). Classification (GTDB taxonomy): domain Bacteria; phylum Pseudomonadota; class Alphaproteobacteria; order Rhizobiales; family Xanthobacteraceae; genus Pseudolabrys. Next base: position 6,915 of record PKXB01000111.1, read on the forward strand.
TCCGTCGGCGCATGCGCGCTAACCAAATCGGGCGAATTTCCGGTCCGAAAGCGCTCTAAGCGCCGCACGCGAGCGAGAAAAGTATCGCTCACGGGTCCGGCAAGCAGGGCTGCATGTACCACATTTGGGCGGTTCAATGCCAAATCCAATTGCGCGCCGGAAAACATCTCGACAATCGCGATTTCGCACGATTTTTCCGGTGTTTTGCGCTGCAACGCCGCGTCCAGCTTGCGCTTTCCGTCGGCCGCGGCATTGGCGGCATGGATCAGCGCCAGCACGTCGTCGCGGCCAATCGCCGCTTCCACCTTGGCGAAACCGCCGACCACTTGGCCGGCTTTGCCGGCGATCGCCAGCGCATCGAGCGCGCTGCGCTCCAGCAGCCGCTCGGTGGTCGCCAGCAGATCGGCGGCAACCCGCACGTTGCGCTTGAAGGCGCGGGCAAACACGTTGCGCTTGATCGCGTCGTCGAGCGCGGCGCGGGTGGCGGTGATCCAGATGCCGCGGCCGGGCAGCTTGCGCTTGATGTCGGGCACGGTTTCGTCGCCGGGGCCGACCACGAAGCGGATCATCTCGTCCACCGGCTTCAGCGTGCGGCTGAGCGCGCAATGCCGCTCCATCCCCGGAGCAACTTTCGTCGCTCCGTGGTCGAGCTCGCTATCGTGCGCCGTCGCCAGCATCGTTTCTGCCGTGCTCCCTTACGCTTCCGCTGCAGGAGCTTCGGCCGGCGCTGCTTCGGCTTCCGGAGCGGGCGGCGGCGCCAGCTCGGCCTCGGTCACCCAGCCGGCCTTGAGCCGCGCCTGCATGATCATGGCTTCGGCGACCTCGCGCGACACGTCGAGGCCGTCAAGGAAGCCGGACTCATGCTTCGACTCGCCGTCCTTGCGTTCGGTCCAGCCGGTGAGATCGTCGGTGGCGCAGCCGGCGAGATCTTCTACGGTCTTCACGCCGTTCTCGCCGAAGGCGACCAGCATCTTGGTGGTGACGCCGGGCACGTCCTTGACCGCGTCCTCGACGCCGAGCTCGACGCGCTTGGCATCGAGTTCGCCCTCCAGCTTGTCGAGATATTCCTTGGCGCGTTCCTGCAGTTCGCGCGCGGTGTCGTCGTCAAAACCTTCGATGGAGGCCAGCTCTTTCTGATCGACCAGCGCCAGCTCCTCGATCGAGCCGAAGCCTTCGGAGGCGAGCAGTTGCCCCACAACTTCATCAAGATTGAGCGCCTCGACGAAAATCTTAGTGCGGCTCTCGAACTCGGCGTGGCGGCGTTCGGACTCTTCCTGTTCGGTCAGAATATCGATGTCCCAGCCGGTGAGCTGCGAGGCCAGCCGCACGTTCTGCCCGCGCCGGCCGATCGCCAGCGAAAGCTGCGCATCCGGCACCACCACCTCGATGCGCTCCTTGTCCTCGTCGAGCACGACCTTGGCGACTTCCGCCGGCGCCAGCGCGTTCACCACGAAAGTGGCGATGTCGGGCGACCACGGAATGATGTCGATCTTCTCGCCCTGCAATTCGTTCACCACCGCCTGCACGCGCGAGCCGCGCATGCCGACGCAGGCGCCGACCGGGTCGACCGAGGAATCGCGCGAGATCACGGCGATCTTGGCGCGCGAGCCGGGATCGCGGGCGACCGCTTTCACCTCGACGATGCCGTCGTAGATTTCCGGCACTTCCTGCGCGAACAGCTTGGCGGTGAATTGCGGATGCGTGCGCGAGAGGAAAATCTGCGGGCCGCGCGGCTCGCGCCGCACGTCGTAGATATAGGCGCGGATGCGGTCGCCGTTGCGGAACACCTCGCGCGGCAGCATCTCGTCGCGCCGCACGATCGCCTCGCCGCGGCCGAGATCGACCACCACGTTGCCGTATTCGACGCGCTTGACGATGCCGTTGACGATGTCGCCGATGCGATCCTTGTACTCGGCATATTGCCGGTCGCGCTCGGCCTCGCGAACTTTTTGCACGATAACCTGTTTGGCCGATTGCGCGGCGATGCGGCCGTATTCCAGCGGCGGCAGCGGGTCGGCAATGGTGTCGCCCACCTGTGCGGCCGGATGATGCTTGCGCGCGCCTTCCAGCGTGATCTGATTGGACGGGTTTTCGACGGCTTCGACCACCAGCATGTGGCGGGTGAGGCGGAGATCGCCGGTTTTCGGTTCGATCTCGGCATGCACGTCGGTTTCCGCGCCGTAGCGCGAACGCGCCGCCTTGGCGATGGCGTCTTCCATGGCGGCGATGACGATGCCGCGGTCAATCGCCTTCTCGCGGGCCACCGCGTCGGCGATCTGCAATAGTTCGAGCCGGTTGGCGCTGACTGCCATAGCTCAGTCTCCTTGGTTGGTGGCACGCCCGGCCTGGCCGGACTTAAGCCTACGATGTCGTTCTTCTCGTTTCGCCGCGCGCTCGGTGGACTTGCCGCGCCGCAAAGCCTCGGTCACCAGTTCGTCGGTGAGCACCAGCTTGGCTTCGCTCATCTCTTCGATCGGAAGCAAAATTTCCGCGGCCTCGCCTGCTTCCGCGTCGTCCTGGCGAATGCGCGCGGCCTCGCCCTCGGTGCCGATCAGCAGGCCGCGAAAACGCTTGCGCCCGTCGATCGGAATTTCGGTCTCGATCTTGACCAGATGGCCGGCATAGCGATCGAAATCGGATTTGCGCACCAACGGCCGGTCGATGCCGGGCGAGGATACCTCCAGCCGATAGGCCTTATCGATTGGATCGGCCACGTCGAACACCGGCGACAGCGCGCGCGACACCGTCTCGCAGTCCTCGACCACCATGGTCCCGTCCGGACGCTCCACCATGATCTGCACGGTGCAGCCGTCGGCACCCGATACCTTGACCCGCACCAGCCGGTAGCCAAGTTGTTCGATCACCGGCTCGGCGATGGTCGCGACACGGGCGGACACCCCCGGCTCGACGATCAGCCGTGGTTCCGTCTCGTTCTGGGTGACGGTCGCAACCGCCTGTCGCGCTTCGTTTCCGGCCATTTTGGTAACAAAAAAGAGCGGGCCCGGGAGGACCCACTCTCAAAACCCGTTCGGTTATGAGGGTGTCTTAACAAGCGGAAATATAGCGATTTCCGGGCTTCATGCAAGGGTGAAGGCGCTTTTTGGCGGCTAACCCTTCCTTCAGAATATGCCCTTAAATTTGCGTAAATCACGGATCGCACGACTTCCTCAGGCCGTTTGGCAGGTTTTTGCAATGAGCGTTCCCGCCTCGCTGCTTCCCGAATTGGAAGAGGTCGTCCAGCATGGCTCGGCGGAAAAGCGGGCCGAAACCCTGCGCCGTATCACCAGCCTTTTTCTCGACGGCGCCCCCAGCTTCAACGAAGACCACGTCGCGCTGTTCGACGACGTCATCGGATGCCTGATCGAGGAGATCGAGGTCAAGGCGCTGGCCGAACTGGCGCGCCGGCTCGCGCCGGTGCCGAATGCGCCGGCGGGCGTGGTGGTGACGCTTGCCAAGAACGACAATATCGCCGTCGCCGGCCCGGTGCTCAAGCAGGCTCATATCGGCGACCCGGATCTCAAATATATCGCCGAGACCAAGAGCCAGGCGCATCTGCTGGCGCTGTCCACCCGTTTGGGAATCAGCGAGACGCTGTCGGAAGTGCTGGTGCGGCGCGGCGACGGCGAGGTGGCGCGCAGCGTCGCCACCAATCGAAAGGCGCGCTTTTCGGAAAATGCGTTCACCACTTTGGTCAAGCGCGCCGAACGCGACGGCGTGCTGGCCGAGAAGGTTGGGTTGCGCACCGATATTCCGCCCCGCCTGTTCCGCCAGTTGCTGATGCAGGCGAGCGAGGTGGTGCAGAAGCGCCTGTTGGCGCAGGCCAAGCCGGATACCCAGGCCGAAATCCGCCGCGTGCTGGCGAAAGTGACCGACGAGGTTGCCGCCAAGGCGGCGCCGCGCAACTACACGGCGGCGCTGGCGGCGGTGCAGGCGTTGCACAAGGAGCGCAAGCTCAGCGAGGCCGATGTCGCCGAATATGCCAAGAACGGCAAATACGAAGAGACGATCGCCGCGCTGGCCACGGTGAGCGCGGTGCCGGTCGAGGTGGTGGACCGGCTGATGAACGGCGAGCGCGCCGATCCGGTGCTGATCCTGGCGCGCGCGGCCGGCTTCGGCTGGCGGACGGTGCGGGAGGTCATGAACTCGCGGCCGGGCCCCAAGCCGTCGAGAGAGACGATCGAAGCCGCGCGCGAGAATTTCGAGCGGCTGACCGCCGCCACCGCCCAGCGCGTGGTGCGGTTCTGGCAAGTGCGCCAGGGCAGCGGCGAATAATTACCCCCGTCGGAAGATGAAATAAGCTGGCACGCGCCCTTCGCGCTTGGCCTTGGCTTCGTAACGCGTTGCGGAATAATCCGGCCACGGCTTGCGCCAGTCATCGGCGCGTTCCGCCGTCCACGTAAAATCCTTTGAGCGCAGCACGCGCGCCAGCGCCCAGGCCGCGTAGTCGGCAATGTCCGTCGCAAAACGCAATTCGCCGCGGATCGTAAGAATGCGCGCCAGTCGCTTGAGACTGTCATCCTGGATGAAGCGCCGCTTCCAGTGCCGCCGCTTCGGCCACGGATCGGGATAGAGCAGGTCGATGCGCGCGAGCGCGCCCGCCGGCAGCCAGTCGAGCAGCGCGCTGGCGTCGCCGAAATGCAGACGGAGATTGGCAAGCTTGCCGGCATCGATGGCGGCGAGCGCCTTGCCGATGGCGTTGACGAAGGCGTCGCTGCCGATGAAGCCGCTGCGCGGATGTGCTTGCGCCTGCGCGATCAGATGTTCGGCGCCGCCGAAACCGATTTCCAGCCGCACCTCACAGGAAGGATTTGCGAACAACGCGCGCAGATCGGCGGGCGCCGGTTTGGTCAGATCGAGCGCGAGGTGCGGCAAAGCTGTGTCGAACAGCGCGGCCTGCCGCGGCTTCAATGCATGACCCTTGCGCCGGCCGAAGAAGGCACGCAGCGATTGGTCTTTGTTGCCTTTATGCTGGCCCATGGTGTCATCGTCCGCGCAAGCGCGCGGCATGACAATGGGGAAATGACGGCTAGCGCACCGCGCGCCTGATGGCGTCGGCGAGGTCGGTCTTTTCCCAGGAGAAGCCGCCGTCCTTGTCGGGCGCGCGGCCGAAATGGCCATAGGCCGCGGTGCGCCGATAGATCGGGCGGCTGAGCTTGAGGGTGCGGCGGATATTGGTCGGCCGCAGCGGGAACAGCTCGGGCAGGATTTTCTCGAGCTTGCTTTCCGGCACTTGGCCGGTGCCGTGGGTATCGATCAGCACCGACATCGGATCAGCCACGCCGATCGCATAGGCGATCTGGATGGTGCAGCGCTCCGCCACGCCGGCGGCGACTACATTCTTGGCGAGGTAGCGCGCGGCATAGGCCGCCGAGCGATCGACTTTGGTCGGGTCCTTGCCGGAGAAGGCGCCGCCGCCGTGCGGCGCGTAGCCACCATAGGTATCGACGATGATCTTGCGGCCGGTGAGGCCGCAATCGCCGTCCGGGCCGCCGACCACGAAATTGCCGGTCGGATTGACCAGGAAGTCGGACGGCCTCGATGGCATCCAACCCTCCGGCAGCGCGGATTCCACCGCATCCGCGATCATCTCCTTGATCAGGCCGGGCGTGTATTTTTTGCCGTTGCGGCTCTGGGCATTGTGCTGGGTCGAGACCACCACCTTGGTGCAGCCGACCGGCTTGCCGTTGACGTAGCGGACGGTGACCTGGCTCTTGGCGTCGGGCTGTAGATCGAACAGCTGGCCGGCGCGGCGCTTGTCGGAAAGCACCTTCAGGATCTTATGCGCGAAATAGATCGGCGCCGGCATGAAGGAGTTTTTCTCGTAGACCTCGCTCTCGGTGCAGGCGAAGCCGAACATCATGCCCTGGTCGCCGGCGCCTTCTTCCTCGCCGCCTTTTTTCTTCTTGGCGTTCACGCCCATGGCGATGTCGGGCGACTGGCCGTGCAGCAGCACCTCGATATCGGCGCCGTAATAGGAAAAGCCGTCCTGGTCGTAGCCGATGTCCTTGACTACGCCGCGCGCGATCTGCGCGATTAATTCACGATCCACGACCGTCTTGTCGCCGTGCTTGTGGAAGAACGGCGCCTGGCCGCGACCCTCGCCGGCAATGATGATCTTATTGGTGGTCGACAGCGTCTCGCAGCCGAGCCGCGTATTCACTTGGCTGTCGTCGGCGATGCCGAGCTTGATGTCATTTTCGAGAAACGCGTCGAGCACCGCATCGGAAATCTGGTCGCAGACCTTGTCCGGATGACCTTCCGAAACCGACTCGCTGGTGAACTGAAAATTGGTGTGAGCCACCGCTGGAACTCCTCCCGTGGCGCGCCTTCAAGGGCGCGTCATTTCACCGGTGGTTCTTGCAGTGACGGTGCACAAGGTCAAGATGCGGGCAGCGGTGGGCAGGACGTTCGGCGACGATGGGACTGGGCCTATTTGTCCTCGCCCGCGATCTGCTCGACCAGATCGACAATGCGCCGGCGTAATTTGCCGTTCTTGATCTTCATGAACGACTTGGTGAGCGAGAGACCGTCGGAGGTGGCGAGGAAGTCCGACACATAGGCCGGCGACGGCGCTTCGCCCATGCCGGTATGCCCCGGCATATTCGGCGCGCCTTCGAAGAAAAATGAAACCGGCACTTGCAGGATATTGGAAATTTGCTGCAGGCGGCTGGCGCCGATGCGGTTGGTGCCCTTCTCGTATTTCTGCACTTGCTGGAAGGTGAGGCCAAGGGCGTCGCCGAGCTTCTCCTGACTCATGCTCAACATCATCCGACGCATGCGCACGCGCGAGCCCACGTGCTTGTCGATCGGATTAGGGATCTTCTTGGCCATAAACGTCTCCTATGCCACTATTGTGGAGCGTAATGTCATAGTTACTGGCGTCAATGCAATCCGTGATTTCCCGTTGATCGATCGCTAGCGTCAAAGAAGAATGAAAATTGTCTATATTTTTCAGCTGTTTTCACGTAGTCGCGGATTAGCCATGCGCGTCCGGGCCGGCATATAGCTACCACCGCTAAGCAACCTGGGCCCGGCATCGGACGGTTTCGCAATCCAAAGCTGAATTTCGTTCAATCTACGGATGCATTCGCCGCCGCGCGATCATTATTAAACTTGCTACCATAAATAGAATCAAGGCGCTGTCGCCGAAGCGCACATAGGGCGTCGGCGCGATGGCGCGCGGCAGCGATGAGTCGAGCACGCCTTCGGTGCCCAGCGGCAACGAGTTGACGATGCGGCCGACCGGATCGACCACCGCGGAGATCCCGGTGTTGGCCGCGCGCACCAGCGGCAGGCCTACGGCGATCGCGAGCACGCGCGCCTGCTGGAAATGTTGGTAAGGCCCGGAGCTGATTCCGAACCAACCGTCATTGGTCACATTGACCAGCCAACCCGGCCGCTCGCCGCGTGGCACCGCGGTGCCGGGAAAGATCGCTTCGTAGCAGATCAGCGGCAACATTTTTGGCGCGCCCGGCACGTCCATGGCGCGCCGGCGGTCGCCCGACTGGAATCCGCCGACCATCTTGGTGAGTTGCTTCAAGCCGAGCCGTTCGAGCAGGCGCTGCAACGGCAGGTATTCGCCGAACGGCACCAGATGCACCTTGTCATAAATGCCGCGGATCGAGCCGTCGGGATCGATCACATAGACCGAATTATAGGCGTGCGGATTGCTAGCGCTGGCGGTCGGTGCGGCGCGCACCGCACCGGTGATCAACTCGGTGGAAGGTTTCAGCAACGCCGTGATCTGCGCCAGCGCGTCCGGCTCGCGCGTGAGGAAGAACGGGAACGCCGATTCCGGCCAGATCAAATGCGTGACGTCGTGCACGCCGTTCGAGTTCGGTCCGGTGGCGCGGTCGGACAGCCGCAAATAGCGCTCCATGACCTGCGCCTTGGTGGCGTAATTGAATTTCTCGTCCTGTTGCAGATTGGGCTGCATGATGCGCAGCTTCACGCCGCTCACATAAGCGGTCGGATGCTGCCATAGCCGCGCAACGCCATAGCTCGCGAGGCCTGCGAGAATCAGGACGCCGATGAATGGCGCGCGCCGCGGATGGGCTGTGTCCGCCAAGTCGTCGGCGAGCACGGCCGGGCTGGCGCAGATCGCGATGCAGAGGAAGGTGAGGCCCCAGATGCCGACCAGCGAGACGCTTTGCGCCAGCGCCAGCGGCTCGGTAAGAGCATAGCCGAAAGTGTTCCAGGGAAATCCGCTGAGCAGATGGCCGCGCAGCCACTCCGCTGCGGTGAGCATGGCGGCCAGCGCCAGCACGCGCTCCGGCCCGCGCACCCAGATCAAGCGCGCGGCCGCAAGTCCGAGCGCAGTAAATAACGCGAGATAGGCCGGCAAGCCGGCGACCGCCACCGGCAGCAACCAGCCGAAGGTCTTGGCATCGACCAGAAAGGCGTAGCCGACCCAGTAAAGTCCGGCGAGGAAATAGCCGAAGCCGAAGCACCAGCCGGCGACCGCCGCGGCCATGGTGCCGCTCCAGCGTCCGGCGGCGGAGCCGTCCACCAGCCAAATCAGCACCGGAAAGGTCAGGAACAGGATCGGCCAGGCATTGATCGGAGCCAGCGCCAGCGCCGACGCGACGCCGGCGAGAAAGGCGATGATCGCGCGCCGCCAGCCGAAGGCGAGCATAACCGCATAGGCGAGGCGGGTGACAATCACGGGCGGTGCGCGCCGGCCGGCGAACCGGCGGAGGACGGCCCGCCATCCTTTTGTGCAGACGCGTCGTCGACACCCAAGGCCGGCGGCGTGGTGCCGGCGAGTACGGCATCCGGCTCGCCGCGCTTGCGCTGCTCGCGCGGCCGTTCGCGCTTGTCCTTCAGCCTTGTGATGCGCACGCGCTTGATGCGGCGGGGATCGGCGTCCAAGACTTCGAATTCGAACAGCCCCGGTCCCGGGATCAACTCGCCGCGCACCGGCAAGCGGCCGGCGCGCGTCACCAGATAGCCGCCGAGCGTATCGACCTCCTGGGCGACGTCGCCGGGGTCGAAATCGTTGCCGATGGTTGCCGCCACGTCCTCGAGATGGGCGCGGGCGTCGGCAATGAAGGAGTCGTCGCTCTGGCGCACCACGTGCGGCAGCTCGTCCTCGTCATGCTCGTCGGCGATCTCGCCGACAATCTGCTCGACGATGTCCTCGATCGAAACCAGGCCGTCGCTGCCGCCATATTCGTCGACCACCAGCGACAGGTGAATCCGCGTCGCCTGCATGCGCGCCAGCAGGTCGATCACCCGCGACGACGGCGGCACGAACAGGATCTCGCGCACGATCTTGGCCGCCGACAACGGCATGGAGAGATCGATCGCCTTGAGATCGAGCCCGGCCGGCAGCGGCTTCTTGCGCTTGGCGTTCTTTTCCGGGTCGACCGCCGCGCGCGCGGTCATGAACGCGATCAGGTCGCGGATATGCACCATGCCGATCGGATCGTCGAGCGTGTCGTTATAGACGACTAGGCGCGAATGCGCGGCGCCCTCGAACGTGCGGACGAGTTCGCCGATTTTGATGTCCTGCTGCACGGCGATGATGTCGGCGCGGGGGATCATGACGTCGCCGACACGGCGCTCGCCCAGCCCCAGGATGTTCTTGAGCATCCGGCTTTCTTCCGGCGAGAAGCCGGATTCGCCGGGCGGCATGGCGTCGAGCACGTCCTTGAGATCGGCGCGCGAGTTTGGTTTCCAGCCGAACAGCGCACGAAACACGCGCGCCACCCAGCTTTCGCCGCCTTCGCGCGGCGGCGGCACCGGCACCGGCAGATGGCGCGGCTCGTAGGGAGCGGCGTCGGCGGGACTGGAACTTGATGAATCGTTGTCAGGCATGGCGGTCAGGCGTCGCGGTTAAGATCGCGCGCGAGATGGGGATCGGGCATCTGCATGCGCGTCATGATCTTGCTTTCGAGCCCTTCCATCTCTTCGGCTTGCGCCTCGACCTGGTGATCGTAGCCGATGAGGTGAAGAAAACCATGTACCGTGAGATGGGCAAGATGATGAAGAAAAATCCGGCCGTCATCGTCGCATTCCCGCTTGAGCGTCTCATAGGCAATGACGATATCGCCGAACAGCGGCATGCGGACGCTTGCCTTCGTCGCCGCCGCCGGAAACGACAGCACGTTGGTCGGCTTGTCGATGCCGCGCCATTTGCGATTGAGCAAACGAATCGCCTTGTCGTCGGTCAGCAGGATACTCACTTCGTTGTCCGCTGTTGAGAGCGTGGCGGCGGCCGCGGCAATGGCGTCACGCACGGTCTGCTCAGCGGCGGGCTCGGCCTCCCACAGCGGCGATTGAACCTGGATGGTGATCGACGGCGCCGGCGCGCGCCGGCTCGGCGCGCTCGTCATTTCTTGTCCTCGCGCGCGGACTTGCGGTCATAGGCTTCCACGATGCGCCCCACCAGCTCGTGGCGGATCACGTCTTCATGGGTGAAGGCGACATGGCCGATGCCCTCGATGCCGTCGAGCAGCCGCACCGCTTCGGCCAGCCCCGAGGTCTGGCCGCTCGGCAGATCGACCTGGCTCGGATCGCCGGTGACGATCATGCGGCTGTTCTCGCCCAGCCGGGTCAGGAACATCTTCATCTGCATNNTCGACCTTCTCGCGCATGTCGCCGGGCAGGAAGCCGAGCCGTTCGCCGGCTTCCACCGCCGGCCGCGACAGGATGATGCGGTCGACCTCCTTGCGCTCGAACATCTGGATCGCCTGCGCGACCGCGAGCCAGGTCTTGCCGGTGCCGGCGGGGCCGGTACCGAACACCAGATGATGGCGCTTGAGCGCGCGGATATAGGCGTCCTGCGCGGCGGTGCGCGCGCGCACCGGGCGTTTCCTTAAGTTTATTTCCTCGAAGGCCGGCCGCGCGCTCGCCCGGTCGTAGTCGAACAACGAGCCTTGCGCGATCGCTTGCCGGATGGCGCCCTCGACGTCGCCTTGGCTGAGCTCGTGGCCGCGCTTGATGTGTTCGTACAGCCCCTCCAGCACGCGGCGGGCCTGCTCGCAGCCGCCGCGCGAGCCTTCGAGAGTGACGTGGTTGCCGCGCTGCTCGGTCACCACGCCGAGGCGGCGCTCGATCAGCGCGAGATTTTGTCCGTATTGGCCGAACAGGATGGACGCCAGCCGGTTATCCTCGAAGGCGAGCACGATCTGCGTGGTGGCCGTCTCTTCCGAGGCGGCGGCGGCCGGGATCGCGGGATCCGATGTGCGCAAGTGGGTTCCTAAGCTCCTGCTGCGGCGAGGACCGGCGCGCGTCGCTCTTGCGCGAGCGCGCCGAACAGCGTGTTGCTGCCGATCTCGGTGACGGTAACCGGTACCAGCGAACCGATCATGGCGCGCGGCGCCATCACCTGCACCGCCTGCAAATATGGGGTGCGGCCGACCAATTGCCCAGGGAGCTTGCCCGGCTTCTCCAGCAGCACCTCAACGGTGCGGCCGGCGGATTGCGCGTTGAAGGCGCGCCACTGCCGGGTGATGACGGCCTGCAGCCGTTGCAGGCGTTCGGCCTGTTCGCCCTGCGGAACCTGGGCCGCCATCGTGGCGGCGGGCGTACCCGGACGCGGCGAGTAGGTGAAGGAATAGGCGGTGGCGAAGCCGACCTCGTCCACCAGCGTCAGCGTGTCACGGAAATCGTCCTCGCTCTCGCCGGGGAAACCGACGATGAAATCCGACGTGAAGGCGAGATCGGCGCGGCTTGAGCGCAGGCGGGCGATCACGTCGAGATAATCCTTGCGGGTATGCCTGCGGTTCATCGCCGCCAGAATGCGGTCGGAGCCGGACTGCACCGGCAGGTGCACATAAGGCATCAGCGCGGGGAGGTCGCCATGGGCGGCGATCAGGTCGTCGTCCATGTCGCGCGGGTGGCTGGTCATGTAGCGCAGGCGCGCGATGCCGGGCACCTCGTCGAGACGGCGCAGCAGCCGGCCGAGCGTCGCCGGACGGCCGTCGGCATCTTGCCCATGATAGGCATTCACGTTCTGCCCGATCAGTGTCACCTCGCGCACGCCGGCAGCGGCCAGGCGTTCGACTTCGGCGACGATTTTCTCCAACGGGCGCGAGACTTCCATGCCACGCGTGTAGGGCACAACGCAAAACGTGCAGAACTTGTCACAGCCTTCCTGAACCGTGACGAAGGCCGAAATGCCGCGCTTGGCGATTGCTTCAGGTCGAGGTGCGGCCAGCACGTCGAACTTGTCGTCGGCCGGAAATTCGGTATCGACGATCTGCTCGCCCGCTTGCACGCGCGCGAGCAAGCCGGGCAGCCGGTGATAATTCTGCGAGCCGACCACCAGATCAACCGTGCTGGCGCGCCGGACGATTTCTTTGCCCTCAGCCTGCGCCACGCAACCGGCGACTGCGATCAGCATGGAGCGGCCAAGCGCTGCGGCCTCCTCCTTCAACTCGCGGATGCGGCCGATCTCGGAATAGAGTTTATCGACCGCCTTTTCGCGGATGTTGCAGGTGTTGAGGATGACCAGGTCGGCGTCTTCGATGCGTGCGGTCTCGCTGTAGCCGGCCGGCGCCAGGGTGTCCGCCATACGATGGGAATCGTAGACGTTCATCTGGCAGCCGAAGGACTTGACGTGGACTTTGCGGGTTCTGCTCATGCCGCTCGCGTTCGAACCGGGTGGCCAATCTAGCCTGTCGGGACCCGATTTGTCCCCCTCATCCATGTCATTGATTTCGTGACGCTTTTAAGACGTGGTGGCATACGCCGGCCGCGGCCGCCCGCGCAGCGTCACCGTGTTGAGCGCCCGTACCGTTCCTTCCAGCGATTTCGTCATGGCCTTGCGGTCGGCCGTGCCGTCGGCCGCGACCGGGTCGCCATAACTGACCACCGCGTCAACCGCGCCGCGCGCGATGAAATCCTTGATGTGCGGCATGAAGTCGAGATCGCCGTACCAGGCGACCAGCGGGCGATGCTGGCGTCCCATCGG
>PKXB01000111.1:19840-21271 GCA_003133345.1 Hyphomicrobiales bacterium
GTGCCTTCCGCGAACAGCACGACCGAAGTGCCGGAGGTCAAGCGGTTGACGATCTCGGCGATGGCTTCGCCGGTCTGGTGACGGCGCGCGCGGTCGACGAACACCGTACGCTGCAATCGGGCAGCGACACCGACCACCGGCCAGTCGGCGACTTCACTCTTGGCGACGAAGGCGATCGGCGCGATCGAGCCGATCACCAGGATATCGGCCCAGGACACGTGATTGGATACGAACAGCACCGCGCGGCCGCGCACCGGCTCGCCCACCACGCGGATGCGAATGCGCAGGACGGCGCATAGCGCGCGGTAGTAGTGGACGGCGATCACGCCCGAGCCCGGGGATTTGAGCTTGCCGAGCAGCCACTGCACCGAGATCAGCAACGGCGTCATGGTGAAGAAGAATGCCGCGACCAAAAACGCGCGCGCCATTAGTTTTCCCGACGCATGATCTTGTCCGAAAACCGGTTCCCACTTTTCGGGATCATGCGCTAACTACCCTTGTCGTCGTCGAGCGGGACGGCATAGAGCTCGAGTCGGTGATCGACCAGCTTGTAGCCGAGCTTGCGCGCGACTTCCGCCTGCATGCGCTCGATCTCGGACGAGCGGAATTCGATCACTTCGCCGCTGCGCAGGTTGATCAGGTGGTCGTGATGGGATTCCGTGGCGGTTTCGTAACGCGCGCGCCCCTCGCGGAAATCGTGCCGCTCGATGATGCCGGCATCCTCGAACAGGCGCACGGTGCGGTACACGGTGGAAATGGAAATCCGGTCGTCGACCTTGGCGCAGCGCCGATAGAGCTCCTCGACGTCGGGATGATCGTCGGACCCCGCCAAGACGCGCGCGATGGTGCGGCGCTGCTCGGTCATGCGCATGCCTTTGGCGGCGCACAGGGCCTCGATATTTCTCCGGTCGGAGATGCTTTGGTCGGGCGTGGTCACGATTGGCTTTCTCGTCGTCTCTGCGGTCTAGCTTTCATAGCATATTGAGCGCATCCGGGGCGGTCTATCGGGCGATTAGACCAGATCGCGGCGTAGCACCAGCGCGGCGACCGCCTGGCCCCCGGGCCCCGGATAGTAGTTGGGGCGGCGGGATATCTCGTGAAAACCGGCGCGATCGTAAAGCCGGATCGCCGCTTTATTGTGCTCATCGACCTCCAGGAACACGACCCGCGCGCCGAAGGCAGCCAGGCGGCGCAAATGCAGATTAAGCAGATTGCGCGCCAGCCCGCGGCCGCGCCGCTGGCCGGCGACGGCGACCGAGAGGATTTCCGCCTCGTCCTCCACCAGCCGCGACATGATGAAGCCGGCCATGGCCGATCCGACCATGGCGCGGTGGGCGATCACGTGGCGGTCGGTCAGCAGGACCTCGACTTCCTGCTCGCTCCAACCGCGCCGGAACGAGGCGGCATGCAGCGCGGCGATCGACGCGGCGT
>PKXB01000145.1 GCA_003133345.1 Hyphomicrobiales bacterium
ATCAACAAGGACGAGGAAGCGCCGATCTTCCAGGTCGCCGACTACGGTCTGGTCGCCGACCTTTATCAGGCGCTGCCCGAACTGGCGGCGGAACTCGACAAGGTCAAGCGTTGACCACGCTGCAAATTAGTCATTCCGCCGGTGGTGTCATTGGGCGGTTCGTCGTAAAACGGCAACGGGGCTAGCGGGCGTAAATACCGAAACCGAAGCCAAGAGCCGGGTCTTCGCATCGATCGGACAAAAACATGGCGTTGAATATTCAGAGTGTCGGGGTGATCGGCGCCGGGCAGATGGGCAATGGCATCGCCCATGTCTGCGCGTTGGCGGGCTATTCCGTGATGTTGAACGACGTGTCGGGCGACCTCATCAAGGCCGGCTTGGCGACTATCAACGGCAATATGGCGAAGCAGGTCGCCAAGAAAACGATCACTGAGGACGCCCGCAAAAATGCGCTCGCGCTCATCAAGCCGGCGGGAAAATATGCCGATATGTCGGCCTGCGATTTGGTGATCGAGTCCGCGGCCGAGAAGGAAGACATCAAGCGCAAGATATTTTCCGACCTGTGCGAGTCGCTGAAGCCCGGGGCGATCATCGCCTCCAATACGTCATCGATTTCGATTACGCGGCTGGCGACGTCGACCGACCGGCCCGAGCGTTTCATCGGCATTCATTTCATGAATCCGGTGCCGCTGATGGAGCTGGTCGAGGTGATCCGCGGCATCGCCACCGACGACGCCACCTTCGAGACCAGCAAGGCCTTCGTCAGCAAGTTGGGCAAGATCATCGCGGTGTCGGAGGATTTTCCGGCCTTCATCGTCAACCGCATCCTGCTGCCGATGATCAACGAGGCGATCTACACGCTCTATGAAGGCGTCGGCAACGTCGTGGCGATCGACACCGCGATGCGGCTCGGCGCGCATCACCCGATGGGGCCGCTCGAGCTCGCCGATTTCATCGGCCTCGACACTTGTCTGTCCGTCATGCAGGTGCTGCACGAGGGACTGGCCGATTCGAAATACCGGCCCTGTCCGCTGCTGGTGAAATACGTCGAGGCCGGCTGGCTCGGCCGCAAGACCCAGCGCGGCTTCTACGACTACCGCGGCGAGAAGCCAGTGCCGACAAGGTAGCGGACGTCGTTCAGACCAATTTCCAAATATTGAGAACGGCCAGCGCCGCGATCGACAGCCAGGTCAGGGTCTGACCGGTACCCCGGCCAGCGCCCGCTATTTCCGTCGACCACATGGCCCAGGTCTGGATCAATCGTCCGGCCACCAGCGCTATGCCGATGATGTGCAGTGCCGTATGCCAGCCGCCGTTGATCTCGTAGGCGAGCATCAGCACAAGCGCGAGCGGGATGTATTCGACGGCGTTGCCGTGCAGACGGATCATGCGCAGCATCTGCGGATTGCCGCCGTCTCCCAGAGGCACGCCCAGTTTCACACGATGGACGGTGACGTTGATGCCCAGCGCAACAATGATGAACGCCAAGATTGCTGCATAGAGCGCGGTGATTGAGATCAGCATCGGTGTGGTCTCCCCATGTGTTGCGGATCGCGACGTCGATTTCAGGAATTTGCAGGCGTCATCCAGCCGATGCCGGCGCCGCCTGGCTCGCGCACGATGGCGATACGGCCGACGCCCGGCACGTCGAACATCGGGCGCATGAGCTGGGCGCCGAGGCTTTGCGCCTTCTTGACGCGCGCATCAACGTTGTCGACCGCCAAGTAAGACATCCAGCCTTCCGTCACGCCGTCGAACTGTGGCGAGGGGAGCGGAAACAGCCCGCCAACAATGTCGTTGCCCATCTTCGCCACCCAATAGGTGCCGTTCTCCATCGGCATTGTTTTGTAAGTCCAGCCGACGGTGTTGCCGTAGAATTTCTTGGCTTTTTCGACGTCGCGCGTCATCAGCTCATTCCACTAGAAAGTCCCGTGCGACCATTCGTGCGCCATGGGTAACTCCCGTTACTGAGATGCCAGATAGGCTTCGAGCTTGGGCATCGCGCCATTCCAGCCGCCCTGGTGACGGTCGCGCGCTTCCTCGTCGAAAAATTGCTCGTGCATCAGGGTCATGACCGTGCCGCCGCCATCGGCCTTGAAGGTGATGGTGACCAGCGACTCGCGCTCCGGCGTGCTCTTCCAGGCCCAGGTGAACACCAGCTTTTCGTTCGGGATCACTTCGCGGTAGACGCCGCTGACATCGTGCTCCTCGCCGTTTGGGGCCTTCATCACCCAGCGGTAGCGGCCGCCGGCGCGCGCGTCGATTTCAGCGCGCAATGCCTTGACTTCGCCCGGCCCTATCCAGCGCTTTACCTTTTCCGGGTCGGTCCAGGCACCGAAGACTTTCGCCGGCGCCGCGTTGAACCGGCGCTTGATGGTGAGACTGGGCTTGGTGATGGTGGGCATGAGTCTTCCTCCAGGAAGGCGGCGAGTTGATCGAGGCGTTCGCTCCAGAAGCGTTGGTAGCGGTTGAGCCATTCGTTGGCTTCCGCCATCGGTTCGGCGCGCAGCCGGCAGGAGACCGTGCGGCCGCTCTTGTTGCGCGTGACCAGCCCGGCATCCGACAGCACGTCGAGATGCTTCATCACCGCCGGCAACGACATCGCGAACGGTTCGGCCAGCGCGCTGACCGAGAGGCTGTCGGTCTGGCTCAGGCGGGCGAGCAAAGCGCGCCGCGTCGGGTCGGCGAGCGCGGCGAAGGTGCGGTCGAGCGGGGCAGGTGAATAGTAAACCATGTGGTTAAGTATAGGACGGCAAGCACAACTGTCAAGGCCATCGGGCGATTCATTGACGTCGGCCCGGTAGAAATGGCCCTGCATGGACCCAGCATCCCTCGCAGCAGCCATGGTCGGCGCTCAAACGGCCCGCATGCAGCTGGCCGCCGCGGCGATGATGATGATGCGCATGAATGCGGACAACGCAGCGTCGGTCGTGCAAATCATCGACGCCGCCCAGCAGAATATGGCCAGCCTCGCCAACGTTTCTGCCGGCGTCGGGCAGAACGTCAATATCAGCGTTTAATGTCGGCCCGGATCGCGGCCTGGATCAGCTTGACCGCGTCGTCGCTCGCCCATTCGGCGGGGCCGGCGATGGTGCCGATCTCGCAGCCTTGTTTGTCGACCAGCAAGGTGGTCGGCATGCCGAAGGCGCGGCCGATCTCCTTCAAGTCCTGGAACGTCTTGGCGGTCGGATCGGCGTAATAGGCGAGCTTCTCGATGCCCACCTCCTTCAGCCAGGCTTTCGGCTTGTCGGGATCGCGGGTGTCGATATTGACCGCCGCCACCTCAAAGCCGGGGCTGCCCAGCCGCTGCTGCAGGGCGTCGAGCGCCGGCATTTCCTGGCGGCAGGGCACGCACCAGGTGGCCCACAGGTTGAGCAGCACCGTGCGCCCGCGCCAGTGCGCCAAGGAGAGCGGCTTGCCGGCGGCATCCTGGAAGGCGAGGTTGGGTAGCTTGAGCCCGCTCTTGGCAACTTTGACGGCAGCCACCTCGCCGCGCGCCAAAGGGGCCAATTTCCGCGCCAATTCGACGGCCGGCCGACATGCCGCATCGCCGCCTGCATTGCCTGTCAGGGTCGCAATCCCGTATACCCCGGCCAGCCCGACGACCGCGCCGGCGACGCCGCCTGCCAGAATCATGGCCAGGTGCCTTTTGGCGAAGCGGGGCGAAGGACGTTCGGTCATGAGCGGCGAGATCTCGGTGTAAGGCCATGAGCAACAAAATGTGGGGCGGNNTCTCTACCGCCAGGACATCGCCGCGTCCAAGGCCCATGCCGACATGCTGGCCAAGCAAGGCATCATTACGGCCGACGATGCGAAAAAGATCGCTCACGGTCTAGACACGATCCTGTCAGAGATCGCGGCCGGCAAGTTTTCCTTCAAGCGGGCGCTGGAAGACATCCACATGAACGTGGAGGGCCGGCTCTCCGAACTGATCGGGGAGGCGGCCGGGCGGCTGCACACCGCGCGCTCGCGCAACGATCAGGTGGCGACTGATTTCCGGCTGTGGATGCGCGACACCATCGATGCGCTCGACGCGGCGCTCGCCGGCTTCCAGCGCGCGTTGGCCGAGAAGGCGCTCGCGCATGCCGGCACCGTGATGCCGGGCCTCACGCATATGCAAACGGCGCAGCCGGTGACCTTCGGTCATCACCTGCTCGCCTATGTCGAGATGGCGGCGCGCGACCGCGGCCGCTTTGCCGACGCGCGCAAAAGGCTCAATGAATCGCCGCTCGGCGCCGGCGCGCTCGCCGGCACTTCGTTCGCGCTCGACCGCGACATGACGGCGAAGGCGCTCGGCTTCGACCGGCCGGCGGCGAATTCGCTCGACGCGGTGTCCGACCGCGACTTCGCCCTGGAGACGCTTTCCGCCGCCTCGATCGCCTCGGTGCATCTGTCGCGGCTGGCCGAGGAAATCGTGCTCTGGACCTCGCCGTTCACCGGCCTGGCAAAGCTGTCCGACAAGTTCACCACCGGCTCCTCGATGATGCCGCAGAAGCGCAATCCCGACGCCGCCGAGCTGGTGCGCGCCAAGACCGGCCGCGTGACCGGCGCGCTCACTGCGTTGCTGATCGTCATGAAGGGCCTGCCGCTCGCCTATGCCAAGGACATGCAGGAGGACAAGGAGGGCGTCATGGACGCGCTCGGAGCGCTTGCCCTGTCGCTCGCGGCCATGACCGGCATGGTGGCCGATCTCGAACCCGATACGGCGCGCATGAAGAAGGCGGCGGGCGAAGGCTACGCCACCGCCACCGATCTCGCCGACTGGCTGGTGCGGAGCTTAAAAATCCCGTTCCGGGACGCCCATCATCTGACCGGCCGCATCGTCGCCAAGGCGGCGGAGGCGGGCTTGGCCCTGCACCGGCTGCCGCTCGCCACTATGCGCGAGATCGAGCCTCGAATCAGCGAGGACGTGTTCAGCGTGCTGTCGGTCGACCGCTCGGTGAAGAGCCGGACCAGTTTCGGCGGAACGGCGCCTAAAAACGTGCGCGCGCAGGCGAAGAAATGGCTGCGCAAGCTGGAAAAGGAGAAATCCTGATTTCGCCTTTTTGCCCCGGTTTGGTATGGTGGCCTTCATACAAGGAGCGCGTTACTTGAGCCGTTTCCGCCCGTTTCTCCATCTCGCCCTGATCGGCGTAGCTGTTGCCTCGCTCGGGCTGGCCGCGTGCGGCCGCAAGGGCCCGCTCGATCCGCCGCCGGGCGCTTCGCTCACTGGCGAGCCGCAAGCCCAGACTCCGGGGCTGTTGAGTCCTATTGGCGTGACGCCGATTGGCGGGCAGGCCAAGGATGACAATCCGGGCGTCGGTCCCAACGGCCAGCCGCTGGCCCCCAAAGGTCCGAAAAAACAAATCCCTCTCGACGTCTTGCTGAACTGAGCGTGTGATGCACCACTTCGCTTATCGCGACGGCGTGCTGCACGCCGAGGCGGTTAGCCTCGATACGCTTGCTGCGGCGGTCGGGACCCCATTCTATTGCTATTCGACCGCCACGCTGGAGCGGCACTACAAGGTGTTCGCCGGCGCCTTCGCCGACGTCAACGCGCTGGTCTGCTACGCCATGAAGGCGAATTCCAACCAGGCGGTGGTCGCCACGCTGGCCAAGCTCGGCGCTGGCGCCGACGTGGTGTCGGAAGGCGAACTCATGCGCGCGCGGCTCGCCGGCGTGCCGGCCGACAAAATCATGTTCTCGGGGCTAGGCAAGACTGCACGCGAACTCGCGCTCGCGGTCGACGAAGGCATTCTCTGCATCAATGTGGAATCCGAGCCGGAGCTCGATCTGCTGTCATCGATCGCTTCGGCCAAGGGGCGCGCCGTCAATATTTCGGTGCGCGTCAACCCCGATATCGACGCCAAGACGCACCATAAGATCGCCACCGGCAAGGCCGAGAACAAGTTCGGCATCCCGATCGGCCATGCGCGCGAGGTCTATGCGCGGGCGGCGAAATTGCCCGGCATCAAGGTCGCCGGCGTCGACATGCATATCGGCAGCCAGATCACCGATCTCGATCCGTTCGACAATGCGTTCACGCTGCTGGCCGAGTTCGTGCGCACGCTGCGCGGCGACGGCCACACGATCTCCCATGTCGATCTCGGCGGTGGCTTGGGCATCCCCTATCTCGACGATAACGAGCCGCCGCCGCATCCGGACGACTATGCCAAAATGGTCAAGCGCGCCACGGGCGATCTCGATTGCCAGCTGATCTTCGAACCGGGCCGGCTGATCGTCGGCAATGCCGGCATCCTGGTGACGCGCGTGCTGTTCGTGAAGCGCGGCGAGATGAAGAATTTCGTGGTGGTCGATGCCGCCATGAACGACCTCATCCGTCCGACGCTGTATGACGCGCATCACGAGATCTGGCCGGTCGCCGAGCCGGGGGCATCCGGGCGTCGCATCCGCGCCGACGTGGTCGGGCCGGTGTGCGAGAGCGGCGATTTCCTCGCCCGCGACCGCGAGCTGGCGGAACCGGCGGGTGGCGCCTTGCTGGCCGTGATGTCGGCCGGCGCCTATGGGGCGGTGCAGGCCGGGACCTACAATACGCGGCCGCTGGTGCCGGAAGTGCTGGTTAACGGCGCGCAATGGGCGGTGGTCCGCCCCCGCCTTGAAGTTGACCAATTAATTGCGCTCGATCGCATGCCGGATTGGCTGTAGGCGCATAGACCCCACGCATGGCCTGGGAATTGCCTGCGTGTTAGCCTGTTCTGCAACAGATTCTCCTTAGCCCTGAGCGACGGAGCGGCTTTTGGACAGTTTGGACGAGCAGCCAAAGCAGCGGGAACACCCGACCCGGGTTCTGCTCGCGCGGGCGCTCAAGCGCGCGCGCGGCAGCCTGCTGTGGGAGAAGCTGTGGCCGGCCTTGGCCACGCTGGCGACCGCGCTCGGGCTGTTCCTCGCGTTCTCCTGGGCCGGATTATGGCTGGTGCTGCCGCCGCTGCCGCGCGCCATCGGCTTGCTGTTGTTCGTGGTCGTCACCGCCATTGCGGCGGCGCCGCTGGCGATGCTGCGGCTGCCCAGCATCTCCGACGGCTTGCGCCGGCTCGACCGCAGCAGCGGCGAGACGCACCGGCCGGCCACCGCGGTCGCCGATGAGATTGCCGCCAACCAGCACGATCCGGTCGCGCAGGCGCTCTGGCGTGCCCATGTCGAACGTGCGCTCATGTCGGCGCGCAAGCTCAAGGCCGGCTGGCCGTCGCCGCGGTTGTCGCTGCGCGATCCGATGGCGCTGCGCGCGCTCGTGCTCATTCTGGCGGTCGCGAGCTTCTTCGCCGCCGGCGGCGAACGCCTGAAGCGCGTCACCGTCGCTTTCGACTGGCAGGGCGTGGTGGCGCCGGCCAATTTCCGCATCGACGCCTGGGTCACGCCGCCGGTCTATACCGGCCGCCCGCCGGTCATGCTGCCCGGCCTGCGCCCGGGCGAAACCGCGCAAAATACGGGGCTTGCCACGGCGCCGGTCGCGGTACCGGCCGGCAGCCAGCTCGTGATCCGCGCGACCGGCAATGTGCGCTTCGACGTGGTGCGCAGGGGCGGTCTCGAGGATGCGCCGGCGGATGCGCGCGCAGGCTCGCCGCACGCAGCTTTGCCGGCGGGCAGCGAGGAACGCCGCTTCTTGATCAAGGGCGACGGCGCGGCGGTGTTGCGCGGGGTCGGCAGCAGGGATCTGACGTGGACCTTCACTGCCATCCCCGACCGCGCGCCGACGATCGAGCTGATCAAGGATCCGGAGCGGCAGGCGCGCGGTTCGCTGCGGCTCGACTACAAGATGGACGACGACTACGGCGTGGTCGAGGCGCATGCCGATTTCGCGCTCAAGGAAGACGACGCGCCGGCCGGCGCGCCGATGCATCCGCTGTTCAAAGCGCCGGAATTTTCGCTCACGCTGCCGCAGGCGCGCACCCGCAGCGGCGCGGCGCAGACCACGCGCGACCTCACCGCCCATCCCTGGGCCGGCGCCAAGGTTGCGATGACGCTGGTCGCGCGCGACGAGGCCGGCAACGATGGCCGCAGCGAGGCGACCGAGTTGCAGCTTCCGCAACGCATCTTCGTCAAGCCGGTGGCGCGCGCCTTGATCGAGCAGCGCCGCATCCTGGCGCTCGATGCCGATGCGAAGCCGCTGGTGCTCACCGCGCTCGATGCGCTCACCATCGCGCCGGAACGCTTCACGCCCGAGGCACCGGTCTATCTCGGCTTGCGCGCGATCTATTTCGACCTCGCCCACGCCAGCAGCGACGACCAGCTGCGCGAGGTGGTGGCGCGCATGTGGGACATGGCGGTGCAGCTCGAGGACGGCAACGTTTCGCAAGCCGAACTGGCGCTGCGCCAGGCGCAGGACGACTTGCGCCAGGCGCTCGAACGCGGCGCAAGCGACGAGGAGCTGAAAAAGCTGATGGATCAGTTGCGCGCCGCGATGGACAAGTACCTGCAGGCGCTGGCGGAGGAGATGCGGAAAAATCCGCAGCAGCTCGCGCGTCCGCTCGATCGCAATACCCGCATGCTCACGCAGCGCGATCTCAAGAGCATGCTCGACCGGCTGGAGAACCTGGCGCGTTCCGGCAACAAGGATGCCGCGCGCCAGTTGCTGGAAGAATTGCAGTCGATGCTCGAGAACCTGCAGATGGCCCGCCCGGGCGCGCAAGGCGAGGAGNNATGATCCGCAAGCAGC
Source organism: Hyphomicrobiales bacterium (assembly GCA_003133345.1). Lineage (GTDB taxonomy): Bacteria > Pseudomonadota > Alphaproteobacteria > Rhizobiales > Xanthobacteraceae > Pseudolabrys. Next base: position 8,654 of record PKXB01000145.1, read on the forward strand.
AGCAATTGCGCGACAAGACCTTCAAGCAGGGCCAGGATATGCGGCGCGACCGCCAGCGCCAGCAGCAAGGCCAGGGTCAGCAGCAATTGGGCGACCTGCGCCAGGACCAGCAGGGCTTGCGCGACCGCTTCAACAAGCTGCTCGACCAATTGCGCCAGCGCGGCCTCGGCAATCCCGGTCAGGACCAGCAGGGCCAAGGCAAAAACGAGATGGGTCAGCTTGGCGATGCCGGCGAAGCCATGGGCGAGGCGGAAGGCGAACTCGGCCAGGGCGACGCCGACAGCGCGGTCGACAGCCAGGGCCGCGCGCTCGAGGCCATGCGCAAGGGCGCGCAGGGGCTGGCGCAGTCGATGCAGCAGAACGGCATGGGACAAGGCCCCGGCCAGCCCGGCCGCAACGGCCGCGCGCGCGCCCAGCAGGATACCGACCCGCTCGGACGGCCGCTGCGCGGCCGCGACTATGGCGACGACGTCACCGTCAAGGTGCCGGGCGAGATCGACGCCCAGCGCGCGCGCCGCATCCTGGAAGAACTGCGCAAGCGTTTCGGCGAGAGCACCCGCCCGCAGCTCGAGCTCGATTACATTGAGCGGCTGTTGAAGGATTTCTGATTATTCCGTCTTGCCGCGCGACGGCGAGACGTAACTAGTGCCGCTGCACCAGCGCTTCGCGCACGGCGCCCTTGATCTGATCGATCGAGAACGGCTTGGCGATCACGTCGTGCACCAGCGCGTCCAGCCCGTGCGCGCGCTCGCGCTGATCGGCAAAGCCGGTCATCAGCATGATGGCGACGTCGGGATGATCGCGCCCGGCCGCGAGCGCCAGTGCGATGCCGTCCATGACCGGCATTTTCACGTCGGTCAGCAGGAGGTCGAATTCACTGTTTTTCCGGTTCAACGCATCGAGCGCCGCCACGCCGTCAGTGGCCACGGTCAACTCGTGGCCATCATCGTTGAGCGCGCGGACGACGAGGTCGCGCAGTGTATCGTCGTCTTCGGCGACTAGGATTTTCGCCATCGTTCTATTTCACTCCGGCGGCGGCGTCTTGCGCGGTGAAGAAGCGCACCATCACGTCGCTGGCGTCGGCCGGCGGCGCGGGAATCTGGCTGCGGAATTCCAACCGCTCGCCGGGACCGAGGATGCTGCGCGGCGGCGGCATGGTCCAGGTATAGGCTTCCTGTCCGGTTGAATTGCGCGCGGCGAAGCGCAGGCGCGGCACCTCGACCGGCTTGCCGGCTTCGCTCACAATGGCGCCTTCCACGATCAGGTTGTTGATGCTGTCCTCGGCTTCCTTCGAAATCCGGACGTTCTCGAATTTGAGATTGCGCAGGTTGACCGGCAGGCCGATGGCCGCGAACAGCGAAGCGGTCTGCGGCAGGTAACGCACCACGTCTTTGCGCGCGCCGAGCAGCGCGACGTTGCAAGCGACCAGCACGAGAATGATCGCAGTCCAGCGCGACGAGCGGAGCGACTGCTTGCGGCGCCCCTGCAGCCGCTGGCGGCGGGCGTCGAGGCTTTCGGCGTCTTCGGAATCGGGCTCGGCATTGGCCGCATCCGGCAGCGGCTCATGCTCGATCGGCGGCACCAGCGACGGCGCATCGGCGATCATGGCCGGCTCGGGCTCCGGCGCCAGAGCCTCAGCCGTCTCCGTTGCCGGCGTCTCGGCCGGCGCGGGTTCCGGTGGCGGCGGCTCGACCGGGGGCGCCTTGCTGTCGGTCGCGGTGATCGATTCGGAGTCTTCGGCGCCAACGTCGGCGGCGGCGGCTTGCGCGGACGGCGGCGGTGGCGCGGCCGCAGTGGGCGGTGGCGCCGCCTCCGTGCGGGCGAGCGGCGTCGATTGAGCCCCGGCGTCCGCGATCACGCTGTCCACGAAGGCGGTCACATCGGGCGTGCTCTTCGGTTCGCCGGCGACCCAGGTCACCTTGCAGCGGGCGCAACGCACGGTGCGCCCGGCCGGGCCGAATGAGGCCTGGTCGATCATGTAGGAGGTGGCGCAGCTCGGACAGACGATCAGCATGTCATCGGGGCCAATTTGGCTCCAGAACCTAGCAGCCGACCGTTAATGGATTGGAAACCATGCCCGCCCGGCGGATAAGGGGATAGGGCGGCCCTGCGGCGCTGGCGGCGCCGTGATAATCCTGTAAAAGCGCAGTTCTCGGCCGCAAGTGAGCCGCGGACGGCTTTGGGGACGGCTCCGCGGCTTGCCGGCCAGGGTCATTCCACGGGTTTTACAGGGAATTTATCGGAGACGGGCGTGGTCCGATTCGAGAACGTAGGCTTGCGCTACGGCCTGGGGCCGGAGGTCCTGCGCGACCTCACGTTCCGCATCGAGCCGCATTCCTTCCAGTTCCTCACCGGCCCGTCCGGCGCCGGCAAGACCTCGCTGCTGCGCCTGCTGTTCCTCTCGCTCAAGCCGACGCGTGGCCTGATCACCCAGTTCGGCCACGACGTCGCCACCCTGTCGAAGGACGCGGTGGCGACGCTGCGCCGCCGCATCGGCATCGTGTTCCAGGATTTCCGCCTGCTCGATCACATGACCACCTATGAGAACGTCGCGCTGCCGCTGCGCGTGATGGGCCGGCGCGAGGATACTTACCGCGACGAGGTGGTCGAGCTGTTGAACTGGGTCGGGCTCGGCGAGCGGATGTGGGCGCTGCCGCCGGTGCTCTCGGGCGGCGAGAAACAGCGCGCCGCGATCGCGCGCGCGGTGATCGCGCGGCCGCAACTGCTGCTCGCCGACGAGCCGACCGGCAACGTCGATCCCAGCCTGGCGCAGCGGCTGCTGCGGCTGTTTATCGAGCTCAACAAATCCGGAACCTCGGTGGTGATCGCCACCCACGACATCGCGCTGATGGACCAGTACGATGCGCGCCGGCTGGTGCTGCACGAGGGCCGGCTGCACATTTACGATTGAGAGCGAGCATGACAGATTCGACCAGTAACGATATGACGGCGACACCGCGCATGCCGGGCGGTGCGCTGCCGCGGTTCGATACGCCGCTGGTACCGCGCAATTCGATCTCCGGGCGCGCGCTGATCGCGGTCGTTGCCATCATGACGTTCCTGGCGTCGCTCACCACCGGTGCGGTGATACTGGTCGCCAGCGCGGCGAGCGAATGGCAGTCGGACGTAGCGCGCGAGGTGACCATTCAGATCATCCCGGCGCCCAGCCGCGATCTCGATGCCGCCGCGGCCAAGGCGGCGGCGGCCGCGCGCGCCTTCCCCGGCATTGCCGACGTGCGGGTCTATTCGAAAGAGGAATCCGCCAAGCTACTCGAACCGTGGCTCGGCAACGGGCTCAAGCTCGACGAACTGCCGGTGCCGCGCCTGATCGTGGTCAAGATCGCGAGCGGCGCCGCGCCCGACATTCCGCAACTGCGACAGATGCTGGCCGAGCAGGTGCCGGGAGCAATGCTCGACGATCATCGCGGCTGGATCGATCGCATGCGCGCCATGGCAGGAACCGCGGTTGCCGCCGGCGTCGCGATTTTGCTCTTGGTGATCGCCGCCACCATGCTCTCGGTCACCTTCGCGACCCGTGGCGCGATGGCGACCAACAAGCCAGTGATTGAGGTTCTGCATTTCGTCGGCGCCAAGAACGGCTTCATCGCCGGCCGTTTCCAGCGGCATTTTCTGCGGCTCGGCCTGCAAGGCGGCGCCATTGGCGGCGGCAGCGCGATCGTACTGTTCGCGCTCGCCGGCTTCATCAGCGGCTGGTTCGTAGGCTCCGCGGGGGCTGAGCAGACCGCGGCCTTGTTCGGATCGTTCTCGATCGGCATTGCCGGCTATATCGCCGTGCTCGGCCAGGTCGTGCTGATCGCGTTGGTGACGGCGGTGACCTCTCGGCATACCGTGAACCGGACCCTGGATACGATTGACTAGCATGCTGACAAGCCTCGCGCGTGTAATCGGCTTTTTCACCATGTCCGCGGGCGCCGCGGGCGCCGTGCTGCTGGGCGCCGGTTTCTGCTGGTTTGTGTTGACCATTCCGGCAGAGGAAGTGACGCTCGACCGCAAGGCCGACGGCATCGTGGCGCTGACCGGGGCGGCCGCGCGCATTCCGGATGCCATCGAACTGCTGGCGGCCGAGCGCGGCAAGCGGCTGCTGATCAGCGGCGTGCACCGCGACACCAGATCGCGCGAGATCGCGCGGCTGACCCCGCTCTATTCCAAGTTCTTCACCTGCTGCATCGATCTCGACCGCTCCGCGCTCAACACCTTCGGCAACGCGCTCGAGACCAAGCGGTGGGCGCGCGAGCACAATTTCAACTCGCTGATCGTGGTGACCTCGAACTGGCACATGCCGCGCGCCATGGCCGAGCTCGCGCATCAGCTTCCCGATGTGACGCTGATTTCCTTTCCGGTGATTTCGCCGAAAGTAAAAGACGATCCTTGGTGGTCGAATCTCGACACCGCGCGCTTGCTGTTCGAGGAATATCTGAAGTATCTGTTCGCGCTCGTGCGCATGCGTCTCGATACCGATAGTGCGTGAAGGAGCGCCGCTCGTGCTGATTGTCGTTCGCTCCATCGTCTTCAACGTGCTGTTCTATCTGAACACGGCGCTGTGGCTGATCATCGCGCTGCCGACTTTCTTCATGCCCTATCGCGCCATCTTGGCGGTGGCGACAGCGTGGGGCCGCAGCAACCTCGTGCTGCTGCGCGTCGTCGCCGGCATCGATTGCGAGATCCGCGGCCGCGAGAAACTTCCCAAAGGTCCGATCATCGTCGCCCCCAAGCACCAGTCGGCCTGGGAAACCTTCGCGCTGCTGCCGCTGTTCGACAACCCGGTGTTCATCGTCAAACGCGAACTGCAATGGATTCCGATCTTCGGCTGGCTCATGATCAAGGGCCGCATGGTGCCGGTCAACCGCGGTGCCGGCTTGCAGGCGCTCGCCGCCATGATCGAACGCGCCCGCATCGAGCTTGCCCAGGGCCGCCAGCTCGTCATCTTTCCCGAGGGCACGCGGCGGCCGGCCGGCGCCGAGCCGCGCTACAAGTTCGGCATCGCCCATCTTTACGCCGCGGAAGGCGTTCCCTGCGTTCCGATCGCGCTCAATTCCGGCCTGTTCTGGCCGCGCCGCTCGATACGCCTGCGGCCGGGAACGGTGCTGGTGGAGATTCTCGATCCAATCCAGCCCGGCCTCGACAAGGACGCATTTTTCAAGCGTCTCCAGCACGACCTCGAAACGGCGACGGTGCGTTTGATCGCCGAAGCCAAAGAAACGACGGCGCGCTGAGCCGTGCCGCCAGCGCTTGCCGTTGTCCGCGCTGGCTTAGCCGGCGGCCGTCTCGTGGATGCCCTTGAGCTGCTCGGCCAGCCGGCGCAAGGCGTCGTCGCGATAGCCGTGGGCTTCCAGTTCCTTGACCGCCGCCAGCACGTAGTCGCGGCAGGCGCCGGAGCGGCCGTGGCCCTGGCGCACATAGTGCAACTGCTGAGCGAGCGGGAGGCGGCCGGCATATTGCCGGTGGCCGCGGTCCACCATATAGCCGAGCGCGTGGACGCTTTGCTGCGGGTCGTCGTCGAGCCAGACCGAGCGCCAGGCCTCGCGATAGACATTGGTGACCTGCTCGCGCGCGCGCAGATAGTCGATGGTGGCCGCGCGCTTGGCCGCGGCCACCCGGTAGGCGATGCCGCGGCAATTGCCGCCGCGATCGAGGCCGAGCACCAGGCCGGGNNCGAATCCCGGCCGCCACATCAGCGATCCGTAGGCGAAAACCCACAGGCCCTCGCCGCTTTGATCGAATTTTGTGCTCATCGGGGTTGGATTTTGACCACGCCCAAAACCATAACATTGACAGGGCCCGGCGACTTGCGCTCGCGTAACAGGCCGGCTGTTCCGGTGCAACCCATCCCCGCGCCGCAGGCTCAGGGGTAAGGGCGCAGAAACGCCGCAATCGGCAGGTGTTAAACCTTCGATGGCCACTCGATCCAGACGAACCCGCTCCGCGCGCCGGCGCACCCGGCGCTATATCGGCATGCTTGTTTTGTTCGTCGTGCTGATCGGCGGCTGGAGCTGGCTCTGGCACTACGCCGCCGGCCAGGCGGAAATCGCCATCGACGGCTGGCGCGCGCGCGAGGCCAAGTCCGGCCGCGTCTATACCTGCGGTTCGCAGAGCATCGGCGGCTATCCGTTCCGCATCGAGGTGAATTGCGACAAAGCCGCCGCGCTGTTCCGCAGCAACCAGCCGCCGGTCGAGATCAAGACCAGCGGCATGTTGATCGCCGCGCAGATCTATCAGCCGAACTTGCTGATCACTGAATTCCAGGGCCCGCTGACCATCGCCGATCCGGGAAAATCGCCGAGCATCGTTGCCAATTGGAAGCTTGGCCAGTCGAGCGTGCGCGGCACGCCGTCGGCGCCGGAACGCGTGTCGCTGGTATTCGACGGCCCGGTGGTCGACCGCATCAACGGCGGTACGCGGGAGAACCTGTTGCACGCCAGGCGCATCGAAATCCACGGCCGCATCGTCGAAGGCTCCGCCGCCAGCTATCCGGTGATCGAGATCGTGACGCGGCTGACCCGGGCGGCGGCGCCCACCTTGCATCCGGCCGCATCGCATCCGATTGACGCCGACATTGCCGCGCTACTGCGCGGGCTCAAAGATTTCTCGCCCAAGCCCTGGCCGGTGCGATTCCGTGAGATGCAGGCAGCGGGCGGGCGCATCGACATCACGCAGGCGCGCGTGCAGCAGGGCGAAACCATCGCGGTCGGCAGCGGCAGTCTGTCGCTCAATGCGAACGGCAGGCTGGACGGCCAGTTGCGCGTCACCGTCGCCGGCCTCGAACCGTTCCTCGCCTCGATCAACGCAGAGCAGGCGGTGCAGGCTTCGCCGGAAATGGACAAGGTCGCCGGCGCGCTCGACCGCCTGCTGCCCGGTCTCGGCGGGGTCGCGCGCCAGAAGGCGAGCAGCAATCTTTCGCTCGGCATCAATTTGCTCGGCGAGCAGACCACGTTGGAAGGCAAGCGCGCGGTCACGCTGCCGCTGCGCTTCGATGACGGTTCGGTGTTTCTTGGGCCGATCAAATTCGGCAATACGCCGGCGCTGTTCTAATCTTCCGCCGCGTAAGGCTTCGGCAGCGGCTCGGGCTTGAGGTCGGGATGCGGGCGGCCGAAATCCGGCGCGGGCGAATCCTGGCCGATCTCGACGATGCCTTTGCGGATGGCGCGCGTGCGCGTGAATTGCTCGAACAATGCGTCGCCGTCGCCGTTGCGGATCGCTTTGGTCAGCGCCGAGATGTCCTCGTTGAAGCGCCCGAGCATTTCCAGCACGGCGTCCTTGTTGGCGAGGAATACGTCGCGCCACATGGTCGGGTCGGAGGCCGCGATGCGGGTGAAATCGCGGAAGCCGCCGGCCGAAAATTTCAACACTTCCGAGCGCGTCACGTTCTGCATTTCGTCGGCGGTGCCGACGATGGTGTAGGCGATCAGATGCGGCAGATGGCTGGTGATGGCGAGCACCAGGTCGTGGTGATCGGCGGCCATGGTCTCCACATTGGCACCGAGCAGGCGCCAGAACGCGGCCAGCTTGTCCACCGCCTTGGCGTCGGCGCCCGCGGGCGGGGTCAGGATGCACCAGCGGTTCACGAACAGTTCGGCAAAGCCCGCGTCGGGGCCGGAATATTCGGTTCCGGCCACCGGATGCGCCGGCACGAAATGCACATTCTTCGGCAGATGCGGNNCGACCGCGGCGGCATTGGTTTCCACCACCTGATCGGCCAGCCCGAGCTCGGCCACGCGCTTGCGCGTCGCGGCCGAGCGCGCGGTGGCCACGATCGAACGCACGGCGCCTTGCGCACGCGCTGCACGCGCGATCGAAGAGCCGATCAGCCCGACGCCGATCAGCGCCAGGCGGTTGAATAGCGGGGCCGGTTTGCTCACGCGGGTTTTCCCAGGAGCTCAGCGAGCGACTTCACCATCAGGCGATTGGCTTCTTCGGTGCCGACGCTCATGCGCAATGCGTTTGGCAATTTATAGCCGGAGACTTGGCGTAGAATCAGGCCGCGCTTGGTCAGGAACGCATCGGCCTCCTTGGCGGTGCGGCCCTTGCTTTCGGGAAAGTGGATGAGCACGAAATTCGCCACGCTCGGCGTCACCGACAAACCGAGCTTGCCGATTTCCTCGGTGAGCCAAGCCAGCCAGCGCGTGTTGTGCTCGCGCGAGCGTTCGACGTGGGCGGTATCGCGGATCGCCGCGACACCGGCAGCGATCGCCGGCGCGTTGACGTTGAACGGCCCGCGAATGCGGTTGATCGCATCCACCACAGGCGCAGGGCCATACATCCAGCCGAGGCGGAGCGAGGCCAGCGCGTAGATCTTGGAGAAGGTGCGGCACATCACGACGTTTTCCGACGTGGCGACCAGCTCGATGCCGGACTCATAATCGTTGCGCTGCACATATTCGGCATAGGCCGCGTCCAGCACGAGCAGCACATGCGGCGGCAAGTTTTTGTGCAGCCGCTTGACCTCATCGAACGGGATATAGGTCCCGGTCGGATTGTTCGGATTGGCCAGGAACACCACTTTAGTCTTCGGCGTCACCGCCTTGAGCATGGCGTCGACATTGACGGTGTAATTCGTTTCTGGCGCCACGACCGGCTTTGCGCCGGCCCCGAGTGTCGCGATCGGATAGACCAGGAAGCCGTGGGTGGCGTGGATGGCCTCGTCGCCGTCGGTGAGGTAGGCGCGTGCAATCAAGTTGAGCAGGTCGTCGGAGCCCGCTCCGCAAACGATGCGCGCCGGGTCAAGACCGAAGGCGGTCCCGAGCGCCTCGCGCAATTCGGAGGCCGAACCGTCCGGGTAGTCCTCCAGGTGCTCGCCGACCGCGCGATAGGCGGCAATGGCTTTAGGGCTAGGCCCCAACGGTGACTCGTTGGAGGAGAGCTTGAACACCTTGGCGACGCCGGGCGCGCTGCTCTTGCCCGGGATGTAGGGGGCAATATCGAGCACGCCGGGGCGCGGTTGCGGTCGGTTGGCGGTCATCGGCAGTTTCCGAACGATCAGGTCTTACTTTTGCCTGTGCATGATCTTTTCCGAAAACCGGTTCCCACTTTTCGGGATCATGCGCTAGCGGCGGCAACCGTATAGCGGGTTGCGTGGCTTCCGACGAGGGCCGCCGAACGAACCGTGGCCCCGGCCTTGACCAGGGCCGCGCTGATCGCCTCCAGGGTCACGCCTTTCGGCAGCGTGATCAGCAAGGCGGCGCCGTCGAAGGCGCGGTCGGGCACGGCGATGAAATCCGCCAGCGCCGACAGCGCCTGTGCNNATCACGAACACCGGCAGAGCGGCCGGATGGTCGGCGCGCTCGACGAAGGGCAGGCGCGCGATGATCTTGGGCGCCGCGTCGAATTCGAGCGCGCTCCACCAGGCCCCGGCTGCCGGCAAGGCGAAGGCCGGCACCAGGCCGAGATCGCCTTTCGAGGTCGACACCGCCGCCACCACCGCGGCGGCGCCCATATGCGCCACGAACGGCACCGTGAAGCCGAAATGAAAGCGGGCGGAATCGCGCATCAAGGCATCGCCCGCCGACAGGTCGGCATGCACCGAAAACGGCGCCTGCACGTAAGTGAAAGTCGAAATAATCACGCGCCAGATGCTCTCGGCGGTGTCGAGCGGCAGGATTCCTTTGTGCCGCTTGACCAGCCGGCGCATCATCTCGGCCTCGCGCGCCGGGCGGAACGCCGAGCCGGTCTCCTGGCTGCGCTTGACCGTGATCAGCCGGTCGATGATCTCGCCGCGCTCCATCAGGAGCTGATGCATCGTCTCGTCGATCCGGTCGATCTCCTTGCGCAGATCGTCAAGTGCGGGTGTTTGCGCGGGTGCTTGGGGTGGCTTGGTCATGGCGGCATTGATAGGAGGGCCAAGTCTTGAAATCAACAAAGCCCTGAAATCAATAAAGCCTTGAAATCAAAGAAAACGTTGACAGTAATCTGCTAGATTGACAGTTAGCCCCCTTCTACCTAAACGGCCCGCGACCCGGGAGGCGTTTTTCCTGGGCCGCGGCGCGCCGGGAGCGCTAGGCGACATGGTCGAGGCCAATCTGAGCAGCCCGCGTGAAGCGGCGGACGCTCCGCGCGAAGCGGACCATCCGCATGAGTCGCTTATGGTGCGCTTCGGGCCCGACAAGCCGCTCAAGCTCGATGCCGGCGTTGAGCTCACACCCTTCCAGATCGCCTACAAGACCTACGGCACGCTCAATGCCGAGCGCTCCAATGCCGTGCTGGTGTGCCACGCGCTCACCGGCGACCAGCACGTGGCCAGCCTGCATCCGGTCACCCAGAAATCGGGCTGGTGGGAAACCATGGTCGGTCCCGGCAAGCCGATCGACACCGAGCGCTATTTCGTGATCTGCCCGAACGTGGTGGGCGCCTGCATGGGCACCACCGGCCCGTCCTCGATTAACCCTGCGACCGGCAAGCCGTGGGGCCTGGAATTTCCCGTCATCACCATCCGCGACATGGTGCGCGCGCAGGCCATGCTGCTCGATCATCTCGGCATCGAAACGCTGTTCTCGGTGGCGGGCGGATCGATGGGCGGCATGCAGGTGCTGCAATGGGCGGCGAGCTATCCTGCCCGCGTGTTCTCGGCGTTGCCGATTGCCTGCGCCACCCGCCATTCGGCGCAGAACATNNGCGTTCCACGAGGTCGGCCGGCAGGCAATCATGGCCGACCCGGAATGGCGCCGCGGCCGCTATGATCTGGAAGGCACCAATCCGCGCCGCGGCCTCGCGGTCGCGCGCATGGGCGCGCATATTACGTATCTGTCCGACGCCGCGCTGCACCGGAAATTCGGCCGCAAGTTTCAGGATCGCGAGAATCCGACCTTTTCATTCGACGCGGATTTCGAGGTCGAATCCTACCTGCGCCATCAGGGCATTTCGTTCGTCGAGCGCTTCGACGCCAATTCCTATCTTTACCTCACGCGCGCCATGGACTATTTCGATCTCGCCGCCGACTACGACGGGGTGCTGGCGAAGGCCTTCAAGGGCACGCCCACGCGCTTTTGTGTTATTTCGTTCACCAGCGACTGGCTGTTCCCGACCTCGGAATCGCGCGCCATCGTGCATGCGCTCAATGCTTCAAGCGCGCGCGTCTCGTTCGCCGAGATCGTCACCGACAAGGGCCACGACGCCTTCCTGCTCGAGGAGCCGGAATTGTTCGGCATTGTGCGCGGCTTCCTCGACGGCGCCGGCAANNGCGCGTGGCCTTGCGGCGAAGAGCTGACGCCATGAGCACGCGCGCCGAACCCAATCTCACGGTCGCCAACATCCCGCGCACGCCGGGCGGCGCCCGCGTCGATCTGGTGCTGATGGCCGAAATGGTTGAGCGCGGCGCCAAGGTGCTCGACGTCGGCTGCGGCGACGGCGAGCTGTTGCGGCTGCTCGGCGAGAGCCGCGGCGTCGACGGGCGCGGCATCGAACTCTCGCGCGAGGGCGTCAACGAATGCGTGGCCAAGGGGCTCGCCGTGATCCAGGGCGACGCCGACACCGACTTGGCCGACTATCCGGACGATGCCTTCGACTACGTGATCCTGTCGCAGACGCTGCAGGCCACGCGCCATCCGCGCGTGGTGCTCGAGCACATGCTGCGCATCGGTCGGCGCGCCGTGGTGTCGTTTCCGAATTTCGGCCACTGGCAGGTGCGGATGCAATTGCTGTTCGCCGGGCATATGCCGCAGACCGATATCCTGCCGTACAGCTGGTACGACACGCCCAACATCCACCACTGCACCATCAAGGATTTCCGCCAGCTCTGCACCGCCATCGGGGTGAAGATGGAGAAGGCGGTGGCGCTCAACGCCTGGGGCTCGCCGTTGCGGCTCAATGCGCCCTGGTGGTTCTGGAACCTGTTCGGCGAGCAGGCCGTTTTTCTCCTCAGCCGCAAGGGCTGAGCGCACGGCCATTGCGTTGTCGTGGGCGGCGCCTAATTGCTGCACTGCAACTTAACTTTGCTGCAACTGCGTAATGACTTCAACGATAAGTATATGAGCTAAGTTTTCCTGTATTAATTTATTTTCAAAGTATGCTGTAAAAAATTATACGTATAATTTCTTCGCCATGAGTTTTAATAGGCAATACCAGCTATGCAGATCACCAAATGACCTTTGGATGATCATGATCTTGCCACATCAGAATGGCGTTTATCCCCCTGCATTCGATGCTGATTCTGTCGGTATCGGGTGCATTGCTTTGATTACAAGGGGACTAGACCTAATGAGACTTATCCAGAAACGGGCAACAATTCTGTTGTGTTCGGTGGCGGTTGCGGCATTTGCAACGTCAGCCTTCGCAAGACCCGTCCATCACCATCGGCACGCGGTCGCGGCCGTCGCGCAGACCGCGGCGCCATCGCAACAGGCCGGTGCCGATCGCGACATGCGTTATCCGTCAAATGCGACCCAAGAAGCCACTGACCAAACGGCCGCCGACACCACCGGCCGCCGCCGCCGTCATGGCCGCCCATCGCTGGCCGACGCACGCGCGCAAGCGCAGTCGCATGCAAACTCCGCCTTTGGCGGCGTCACCAACGACGCGCTGGTGTCCGAGGCGCGCAAGTATATCGGCAGCAACCCAACCGGGCGCGGCAGCCTATGGTGCGGCGCCTTCATGGACCTGGTGCTCAAGCGCACCGGCCACGCCGGCGGCGGCAACCTCGCCAGTGCCTATGCGCGTTACGGCACGCGCGTTTCTGGCCCGCAGGTCGGCGCCATTGCGGTGATGGGCCGCCACGGCGGCGGCCATGTCGGCGTGGTCAGCGGCATCGATGCCAACGGCAATCCGATCATCATCTCGGGCAACCACAATCATACGACAGCGGAATCCGTCTACCCGCGTGGGCGGATCGCGGCTTACGTGCTGCCCGGCGGCTGAACCTGCGCCGAGCGCGATACCACAAAATGAAAAACGGCCGGCTCTATCCGCCGGCCGTTTCGTTAGCGCATGATCCCGAAAAGTGGGAACCGGTTTTCGGATAAGATCATGCGCAAATGATCGTATCGCCAACTGCGATCTCGCCGGTGCCAATGACTTCGGCATAGACCCCGCAGTCGGCATGGCCGAAATTATCCATGAGCGTGCGCGGAACGGCCACGTCGCGAATACCGGTGTCGGGATCGACCTCGGTGGCCGCGCAACGCTGGATGCGCTTGACCGTTTTGAGCCGGGCGCCGCCGACCGTAATTTCGCGATCGAGCAGGCCGAACTCATGCCAGGCCGGCCAGCCGCTGACATAGATATTGCCGCGAAAACGCAAGGGATTGACCGGCGCTCCCGCCGCGGTCTCCACCGCCGCCACCGAGGCGAGGTTAATGATGGAGACCACTTTCTTCGCCACATCCGAGAAACTGTGGCCCTCACCGAACAGCACCTTGGGTGGCCCGCGCAATTCCTTCGGCATGAAGCGGCGGAAGAACGCTTCGATCGCCAGCCGCCCGTCCTTGCTGCGCAGGTCGCCGCGTGCCGCCGCGCGGCCTTCCCATTGGATCGACAGCGTATGGCTCGCCTCGTCATAGTCGGTGTGCAGCGCGGCCAGCCGCTCATTGCGCATCAGCATCAGGAAGCGCTGCTTGGGGAAATAGGCAGGCCGCGCCGGGTCGAAGCCGCTGGGGCCGTTCTCGATGGCGTAGAGCCGGTCGGCCGGCAGAGTTTCGCCGGCCGATAGCGTGAGCCGCGCCAGCCGCTGGGGCGAAAGCCCTTTCACCGGGTAGCGGTAGATGGCGTCGATCCGGGCTTGGTTTGTCATTGATTTTTGGGCACTTTCCAGGCCGCCGAGCGGTTGGGTCCGGTGACCTATATCAAGCGGACGGGCTCTTCAAACTGGAATAATGACACCCACATAATGCCGGGGCGGGCCGCCTAAGGGGACCCGCTTTAATTCGGTGCCATAATGGACCGACGGAGTTGAGCCATGAATTTCGAGAAATACACCGACCGCGCCCGCGGTTTCGTGCAATCCGCCCAATCGATGGCCCTGCGCGAGGGCCATCAGCAATTCGCTCCCGAACATTTGCTCAAGGTCCTGCTCGACGACCCGGAAGGGCTGGCGGCCGGCCTGATCGACCGCTCCGGCGGCAATTCCCGCCAGGCTTTGAAGGCAGTCGAAGCGGCGCTCGGCAAGATTCCGAAAGTGTCCGGAGCCGGCGCCGGCCAGATTTATCTCAGCCCGGCGACCGCCCGCGTTTTCGCCGCCGCCGAAAAGGCCGGCGAGAAGGCCGGCGACAGTTTCGTGACCGTCGAGCGTCTGCTGCTCGCGCTTGCGCTGGAGAAGGACAGCGAAGCAGGTAAAATTCTTAGCTTAGCCGGCGTGACGCCGCAGAACCTCAACGCCGCCATCGAGGCGCTGCGCAAGGGACGCACGGCGGATTCGTCGTCTGCCGAGAAC
>PKXB01000052.1 GCA_003133345.1 Hyphomicrobiales bacterium
TTTTAATTTTTTGGCCACACGATCACGGATACATTCAAGGGCGGCCGTGGTCTGCCAAACCGCCTTTCGCGTGGTTCGTCGTTCTGATCGTTTGTTTGGTTAAACCACGTCGAGGCGAACCAGCTCACACTTAATCAGCGGGTCCCAGGTTCGAGATAGCTGGTAGTGCCATCCTTACGCCCGCGCGCTATGACGGTCCCCATGCGGTACAACATTCCTCTGCTGGTACAACATTGTTGTACTATTGGTGCAGAAATGAGCGCGAATGAGACAGCCCATAATAATCTATAAATGCTGGCAGAAAAAGGAAGAAACGGCAAACTCGTGGATCGGCGCTTCGCCATAGCACCGATGATGGAATGGACCGACCGGCATTGCCGGTTCTTCCATCGCCTACTCACGCGCCGGGCGCTGATCTACACCGAAATGCTCACCACCGGCGCGGTGCTGCGCGGCGACCGCGCCCGGCTGCTTGCCTTCGATGCGTTCGAGCATCCGGTGGCGCTCCAGCTCGGCGGCAGCGCTCCGGCCGCGCTCGCGCAATCGGCGCACATCGGCGAAGACTGCGGCTACGACGAGATCAATCTCAATGTCGGCTGTCCGTCCGACCGGGTGCAGGAGGGCCGCTTTGGCGCCTGCCTGATGGTCGAGCCGGTGCTGGTCGCCGATTGCGTCGCCGCCATGAAAGCGGCGGTGAAAGTTCCGGTGACGGTAAAATGCCGGCTCGGCGTCGACGAGCAGGATCCCGATCAGGCGTTGTTTTCCTTTGCCGAGGCGGTCAAGGCGGCAGGCGCGGATGCGCTGATCGTGCACGCGCGCAAAGCCTGGCTGAAGGGATTGTCGCCGCGCGAGAACCGCGACGTGCCGCCACTCGATTATGCGATCGTGCACCGTCTCAAGGCCGCGCATCCCGATTTCGACATCGTACTCAACGGCGGTATTACCAGTCTCGAGCAGGCGCAAGCGCAGCTCGTGCATGTGGATGGCGTGATGATGGGACGCGCCGCCTATCAGGAGCCCTGGCGACTTTTGGCGGTCGATCCGCTGCTCTATGGCGAGCCGGCGCCGTTCACGTTGCCGAAAGAGGCGGCGCTGGCGTTCATTCCCTATATCGAGCGCGAACTGGCCAAGGGCGTGCGGTTGCATTCGATCACCCGCCATGTCCTCGGCCTGTTCCATGCTGTGCCGGGCGCGCGCGCCTTACGCCGTCATCTGGCGACCGAGGCGGTCAAACCGGGCGCCGGCGCGTCCGTCATGGCTGATGCGCTGGCGCTGGTGCTGGACACGGCCAAGGATTTGTCGAACATCGCCGCCTAGCCCGCGCATGATCCCGAAAAGTGGGAACCGGTTTTCGGATAAGATCATGCGCAAATAAGTCTCGCCTGCCGCACCATCCGGGGAAATATGCTGCTGGGATATCCGATCGGCGAGATCGTTCTGCTCGCGCTCTGGATCGCGGGCGCCGGCATCCTGGTCGGCATTCTCGCCGGTCTGTTTGGCATCGGCGGCGGCGCCATTATCGTGCCGGTGCTGTACGAAGTGTTCCGCGCGCTTGAGGTGCCGGAGGACGTGCGCATGCAAATGTGCATCGGCACCTCGCTCGCCATCATCATTCCGACCACCTTGCGTTCTTACCTCGGGCACAAGAAAAAAGGCGCGGTGATCTCCGACGTCGTGCGTGTCTGGGTGCTGCCGGCGGTTGCTGGTGTAGCAATTGGCTCGGTCATCGCCTCATTCGCGCCGGCGGCGGTGTTCAAGATCGCGTTCATCATCTTTATCAGCTTCATCAGCATCAAAATGCTGTTCGGTAGCGACCGCTGGAACCTCGGCAGCGAATTACCCGGCCGCGTGCTGCTCGCGTTCTACGGCTTCATCACCGGGTTGTTTTCTTCGCTGGTGGGCGTGAGCGGCGGCTCAGTGTCGAATGCGGTGCTCACTATGTACGGCCAGCCGATGCAGCGCGCGGTGGCGACCTCGGCCGGTATCGGCGTGCCGATCACCATTGCCGGTACTCTCGGTTATATGGTGGCGGGCTGGTCGCACATGGCGCAACTGCCGCCGCTGTCGATCGGCTTCGTGTCGTTGATCGGCTTTGCGCTGATGGCGCCGGTGTCGAGCTATACGGCGAGCTACGGCGTGCGGCTGGCGCACTGGCTGCCGCGGCGCAAGCTGGAAATTGCCTTCGGCTGCTTCCTGATCCTGGTAGCGCTGCGGTTTATTGTCAGCTTGATCTAGAGCATGATCCCGAAAAAGCCTGCCCTCGGACTTGATCCGAGGGTGGGTACCGGTTTTCGGATAAGATCATGCTCAAATAGAATAAGTTGTTTACGGATTTCCGCGCATGCGCAGCCGGTCGCCGCGCACCTCCCAGCTTTCCAGCCGGTTGAGGAAGGTCATGCCGAGCAGATTGTTCTTCAGCTGGCCGGGCTGCGCCACCAGCGCCGGCACCGCACGCTCAGTCAGTCCGCCGACGGCGAGGCGATCGAGCGTCACTGGCGCGGCGCGGGTGCGGCCGTTGGCGGTGTCCACATTGATGTTATAGACGAGCACTTCGAGCGGCAGGCCGGCCGCTTTGGCCGCTTCCTGTGTGAGCACCACGGAGCTGGCACCGGTGTCGAGCACCATCGGCACGCGCGCGCCGTTGATATGCGCGCCGACCGCGAAATCGCCGCCGTGACCGCGCACGACTTCGACGCGGCGGCCGTGGCTGGCGACGTGGCCCGGCATCAATTCCGCGATCACCCGGTCGCCGACGTCGCGCAATTCGAAACGGTAGCTGTAGCCGACCACCAGCAGCAGGCCGAGCACGGCCCAGAACAACAGGGCCTCCAACGCCTTCGACAACCGCTCGCGGTATAAAGTGATCACCAGGCCGCCGACGAAAATCGCCAGCGCGAGCTTGAGCGCGAGCGACCCTGTGTCGTGGCTGAGCAGATTGGCGATAGCGTCCTGATCATTACTGGCGATCAGCGCCGCCAGCGACAGTGCCACGCCAAGCACGAAGGTCCAGATCAGACGGCGGCTCACGGCGTCATCCTGTCGCGCTGGCGGTTTCGGCGCGCCGGCCGTACGCGAGGCGGCCCGGCAGTTCGCCGATCACGCGGCGGCGTTCGGCGGCGCTCATGGCGGTCCAGCGCGCAATTTCGTCGATAGTGCGGCCGCAACCAAGGCACAGCCCGGAACGCGCATCGAGCGTGCAGATTTTAACGCAAGGGCTCTCGATCATGGTCGGTCTCGGGGCCGCATCGGTTGCGACCATAGTCACCGCCGGCGGGAACGCAATCGTGGCGATTGTCGCAAGCCGCATTACGTCCCCGCGCGGAACAGCGGGCGGCGGCTGAGCCGGCGCTTTTCCTCGGGCGTGAGGATGGGCTCGCCCGGCGCCGGCGCGATCGGTGGTGCGTGATCCATCATTGACGGCATCGGCGCCATTGCCGCGACCACCCGTTCAGGCGGGAAGGTAACCACCACCTCAGTGCCGATGCGCAGCTTGGATTTGAGCACGAACGAGCCGCCATGCAGATCGACCAGGCTCTTGGCGATCGGCAGGCCGAGACCGGCGCCCTGTTCGGCGGATTTGATCGAATTGGAGCCCTGGCCGAAGGAGGCGAGCACGATCGGGATTTCCTCCTCGGGAATGCCCGGCCCAGTATCCTTGACGCTCATGTATTGGCCGCCCGGGGCGGTCCAGCCGACTTTCAACCAGACCTCGCCGCCCTGCGGCGTGAACTTGATCGCGTTCGATAACAGATTGAGGCAGATCTGGCGCACTGCGCGCTCATCGGCCCACAGCCGCGGCAAGTCGGCCTCGAACATCTCGTGGATGGTGATGCCGCGGTTGGTCGCGCGCAGTTTCAGGAGATGGTGGCAATCCTCGACGATGCCGACCAGTGAAATGGATTCCTCGTTGAGCTCGTAGCGGCCGGCTTCGATACGCGACAGGTCGAGAATCTCGTTGATCAGCCCGAGCAGATGCACGCCGGAATTATGGATATCGGCGGAATATTCCTTGTAGGCCGGCACTGCGTGCTCGCCGAACACTTCCGTCTTCATCACTTCGGAGAACCCGAGGATGGCATTGAGCGGCGTGCGCAATTCATGACTCATTTGCGCGAGGAAGCGCGACTTCGAGATGTTGGCGGCCTCCGCGCGCTGCCGCGCCTCGTCGGAAATCGACTTGGCCTGTTCCAGCTCGCCGATCAGCGCGTCTTTCTCCGCGCGCGCCTGCAGCGTCGCCAGCGTGGTCGAATAGAGCCGGTAGGCCAGCACGGCGAAGTAGCCCTGCGCGGTGACCGCCATGATGGCGAGTATGTAGTTGCGCAGGGAGCCTTGCAGGACGAAGTCGAGCGCGATCGCCGCGGTCACCGGGAAGGTGGCGGCGAACACCGCCATCGGCAGGCTCGAGGCCAGCATGCTGGACACCGCCACCACCAGCAGCATCACGAACAGCATAAAGGTGCCCGAGCTTTCGTCGGCGCCGACCGGATGAATCAAAATGAACATCCAGGCCAGCCCGTAGAACAGGTCGAGCAGGATGAAGCGCAGCCGCCAGGACTGCGCCGCTGTTTCGGCCATCGGCAGATCGAGGAACTGCCGGCATTTGCTGATCATGACGGCATGGATGACCAGCACCGAGGCGGTCCAGGCGCCGGCGACGACGGCGCTGGTCCACAGACTCGACAGGAAGCCGATGGTCGCCACCAGCAGCAGGATCACCAGCGACGCCGACAACCGGTTTTGCGCATATTGCCGCAGCAGCTCGTAATCGAAAGCCGGGCGGGTGCCGCTCGACGACGTCAGCCGGTCGCGCGCCTCTCGCACGTATTGCGCGGCAAGGCGGCGCTTTACCGGCGAGGTTTCCGGTGGCAACGCGGAGAGATCGGGCTGTTCGCCTGGAATCGGCATAAAATCGACAGTTGGACGCACAAAAAGCTGGCGCCAACCTCGCCCAAAATCCTTAAGACCAAGCTTAAGAGTCGGCTAAAGACACTGGTTAACGTTTGTTACCGGCCCGTTTGACAGGGCTTTTTGCCCATGTTCGGCTGCAGCCGAGGGGAAAAACGGACCGGAGTTAAGGAAATGAAGCTCTATGACAGCAGGCAGGCGCCGAATCCCCGGCGGACCCGCATTTTCCTGGCCGAGAAGGGCATCACGCTGCCGACCGAGCAGGTCGACATCATGGCCATGCAGCACAAGACGCCGGAATATACCGCCATCAACCCCTTGCAGCGGATACCGGCGCTGGTGCTCGATGACGGCACCATCATCACCGAGTCGATCGCCATCTGCCGCTATTTCGAGGTGCTGCAGCCGGAGCCGCCGCTGTTCGGCGTCGGTGCGAAAGAGATCGCACTGGTGGAAATGTGGAACCGGCGCGCCGAGATCAATTTCTTTTCCAACGTCGCGGCGGTGTTCCGCCATCTGCATCCGGCCATGAAGGAGCTGGAGGTGCCGCAGGTGCCCGCTTATGCCGAGGCCATGCGGCCGCGCGCAATCTGGTTTCTGGAACTGCTGGATAAAGAATTGGCCAAGCGCGAATTCATCGTCGGCGATCGCTATTCGGTGGCCGACATCACCACATTGGTCGCGGTCGATTTCATGAAGCCGGCAAAGCTCGCGATGCCCGAGGGCGCCGGCAACGTGAAACGTTGGCACGCCGCGGTGTCGGCACGGCCGAGCGCGCGCGCTTGACAGCCGCCGGGGTCAGCGGTCGAGCAGCGCGATCAGGCTCGACGTATCCCAGCGCTTGCCGCCCATNNCAAATCCTTGCGCATCCAGTCGACCGCGAAGCCGAAATCGAACTTGTCCGCCGCCATGGTCTTGTAGCGGTTTTCCATCTGCCAGGACTGCGCGGCGCCCTTGGAGATGGTGGCGATCAGCTTCTCGATATCGAGGCCGGATTTCTTGGCGAAGTGGATGCCCTCAGCCAGGCCTTGCACCAGCCCGGCGATGCAGATCTGGTTGACCATCTTGGACAGCTGACCGGAGCCGGCGGACCCGAGCAGATTGCAGGCGCGTGCATACGCCGCGATCACCTTCTCGGCGCGGGCGAAGGGCTCTGCCTCGCCGCCGCACATCACGGTGAGCACGCCGTTCTCGGCGCCGGCCTGGCCGCCCGATACCGGCGCGTCGATGCAATCGAAGCCGGTCTTTTTCCCCGCTGCGTAAAGCTCGCGCGCGATTTCGGCCGACGCCGTGGTGTGATCCACGAACACCTTGCCCTTGCCCACGCCCGCGAAGGCGCCATTGGGCCCGAGCGTGACCTCGCGCAGGTCGGTGTCGTTGCCCACGCAGCACATCACGAAATCCTGGCCCTCGGCGGCAGCCTTCGGGGTGGGGGCGGATTTGCCGCCATACTGCTTGACCCATTTCTCGGCCTTGGCGGCGGTGCGGTTATAGACCGTCACCTCGTGCCCGCCCTTGACCTTGAGATGCCCGGCCATGGGGTAGCCCATGACGCCCAAGCCCAGAAACGCCACCTTCGCCATCGTGTTCCTCCTTCGTCTTGATCTTAGTCTTGGCCTTAGTCTTGGCCTCAATTCGCGAATGTCTATCTGACAATAGGTCATTGCGGGTGAGGCCGCGTCAACCACTCTTGATAGCACGCCACATTGACCGCCCGACCCCTGAGTTTATGGTGGCGGCGCAAGCGGGCAGGTGGCTGAAAGGGAAGCGCGATTATGGCGGTGAGCAAGGAACAGATTTTGGCGGCCTTGGCGAAAGTGCCGTCGCCCGGCGGCGCGGCGCTCACCGATGCGCGGGTGCTGTCCGACGTCGTC
>PKXB01000207.1:0-3626 GCA_003133345.1 Hyphomicrobiales bacterium
CGCCGGCACCAACGGCAAGGGCTCCACTATCGCCTTCCTGCGCGCGATCCTGGAAGCCGCGGGGAAGCGCGTGCACGTCTACATCTCGCCGCATCTGGTGCGCTTCAACGAGCGCTACCGGCTGGGTCAGTCAGGTGAGGGCGTGCTGGTAAGCGACGCGGAGCTTAGTGCAACGCTGGAGGAATGCGAGCGCGTCAATGCCGGGGCGCCGATCACGGTGTTCGAGATCACCACCGCGGTCGGTCTGTTGCTGTTCGCGCGCCATCCGGCCGACGTGCTGCTGATGGAAGTCGGCCTCGGCGGGCGGCTGGACGCGACCAATGTGGTGGAACATCCGCTTGCCACCATCATCACCCGTATCGCGATCGACCACACCGATTTTCTTGGGCCGACCCTCGACAAGATCGCCACCGAGAAGGCGGGCATTCTCAAACGCGGGACACCGGCCATTGTGGCCGCGCAAGCTCGCGACGCGCTGGCGGCGATCGAACGGCAGGCGGCAAAACTCAATGTGCCGTTGAAGATCGCCGGCGAGGACTGGACCGCGACCGAGGAACGTGGCCGGCTGGTCTATCAGGACGAGGCGGGTCTGCTCGATCTGCCGGCGCCGAAACTTTACGGCCGCCACCAGTTCGAGAACGCGGGCTTAGCCATCGCGGCGCTGCGGGCGATCAAGCCGTTCAAGATTTCGCCGGCCGCCTACGAGGCCGGCATGATCAAGGCCGACTGGCCGGCGCGGCTGCAGCGGCTGGCGCAGGGCCGCCTGGTCGACTTGGCGCCTGCCGGTAGCGAGCTATGGCTGGACGGCGGGCATAATCCAGATGGCGGCCGCGCCATCGCAGCGGCGCTCGCCGATCTCGAGGAGCGCGTCTCGCGCCCGCTGGTGCTGATCGTCGGCATGCTGGCGAGCAAGGATTGCGAAGGATTCTTAGGCAATTTCACCGGGCTCGTCCGCCGCATGATCGCGGTGCCGGTGCCGGGTGCCGAGAAAGGCATGAGCGCGGAAGCGGTGGCGGATGCGGCGCGCGCCATCGGCCTGCCCGCGACCAGCCGCGACAATCTCATTGAGGCGCTCGATGCCGCGCGCAAGCTCGATCTCGACCCGCCGCCGCGCATCCTGATCACCGGCTCGCTCTATCTCGCCGGCGAAGTCTTGCGCGAGAACGGCACGTTGCCGGCGTGAATAAGAAGACGGCCGGCGCGCGGGCCGGCCGTTCATCCTAAAAATTTTGCGGCAATCAGACCGCGCCGCTGATCCACTGATGCAGCTTCTGCTTCGGCGCCGCGCCGACCTGGCGCGAGGCGATCTCGCCATTCTTGAACAGCATCAGCGTCGGAATCGACATGATGCCGTATTTGGCTGCGGTATTCGGGTTTTCGTCCACATTGAGCTTGACGATCTTGACCTTGTCGCCGAGTTGGCCGGCGATNNCCGCACCATTCCGCCCAGAAATCCACCACCACCGGCTCGGCGGATTTCAGAACATCCGATTCGAAGCTTGCGTCCGATGTTTTGCCGACGGCCATGGGGATTACCTCTTGTGGATTGTGGGCGAAGAATCACGGCCCGCGAAATGGTGAGGGCAGGAACCTATGAATGCGTGTCCGCAGCGTCAAGGCGCTATCGCGCGGACGTGACCCGCGCCAGCGCGGCGTCCAGCAGCTCTCCGGAAAGCTCCATGAGATCAGGTACTTCAGTGAAGATCAAAGCGGCGCGCAGCGGCCGCTCCGGGTATAATTTTGCCAGCACGGCGCGGTAGAGCGCGAGCTGGCGCACGTAAGATTGCGGCACGTCTTCGATTCGCCGCGGGGCGGGCCGGTTGGTTTTGAAATCGCCAATCAGCACAGCGGTTTGCGTCACCGCCAGGCGGTCGATCTGGCCGGAGACGCGCACTTCCTGGCCGCCGAGGATAAGCCGGCCGACGATCGGCACTTCGGCCCGGCTGCCGGGGCCGTAAAGCTCGTAGAAGCGCGCATCCTCGAGCACGAGCATGACTTGCTCGGCGATTTTCGCGCGCTCCTCGGCGGCCAACTTGTCGCCTGCTCGCGCGAGATAATCTTCCGCCGCCTTGCGTCGCCGCTCAGTGGGGATGTCCGGCAGCGATTGCAGCAGCCGGTGCACCAGCGCGCCGCGCAGCAATGCCGCGCCGCGGCCGCCGGACGCGGGCGGGCGGGCGGTGTCGTCCTCGGTGCTCGAGGGCGTAACGGTGCGCACGGCAGAAATGTCAGACGTGGCGTTGGCCGTCAGCCAGGCCGGCACAGAGGTTGGCTTGGTCGAGCCAGAAGTATTTGTCTTCTGTTTTTCTTGTTCTTGCGGCGGGCCTTTGCGGTAACGCCACACCTCGCCGTCGCGGTCGTCCGCCGGCTCGGAGACGCAATCGGGTTTCAGCGCATCCTCGACCAGTTGATACCAGCAGCCGTCGGGAATTTTATTCTGGCCTTGCGTGCCGCAGATCAGCAGCCGCTCCTTGGCGCGCGTCATCGCCACGTACAGAAGCCGCCGGTATTCGTCGCGCGCCTCCTGTTGTGCCTTGTTGCGCGCATCGGCCATGGCGCCGATATCTTCACTGCGCGCAGTTGCCCAGACCAGCTCACCATTCGCTAATGCAAGCAACCGCGGATCGCGCGGCCCGCCGGGCGGCGTGGTGGTGTCGGCGAGGATCACGGTGTTGGCTTCCAGACCCTTGGCGCCGTGCACGGTCATGACGCGCACCTCGTCGCGCACCATTTCCATGTCGCGTTTCACTTCGCTCTTGGCGGCGCGCAGCCAGGCGAGAAAGCCTTGCAGCGATGGCGTCCGACGCGTCTCGTAGTCAAGCGCCAAATTGAGGAATTCGTCGAGCGCGTCGTTGGCCTCCGGCCCGAGCCGCGCGAGGAATTTCGCGCGACCGCGCAGCGGCCCCAGGACATGGGCGAAGAAGCCGAACGGCGAGAGCTTGCGCGCGGCATCGCTGAGTTCATCGAGCGCGCTTTCGGTTTCGGCAAAGGCCGGTTCGTGCGCCTTGCTGCGCAAGCTGGCGCGCAGCGAAAGTGTCCCCCGCTCCCATGCGAGTTCGAACAATTGCTCCTCGCTCAAGGCGAACAGCGGGCTCTTGAGCACGCTGGCCAGCGCCAGATCGTCGTCCGGCAGCAGCACGCTGTCTGCCAGCGCCATCAGGTCCATCACCGCGATGTGCTCGGTGAGCACCAGCCGGTCGGCGCCCGCCACTGGGATCTCGGCGTTTTTCAAGGCGCGGATGATGGCCTCGAACAGCGGCCCGCGCTGGCGCACCAAGACGAGCACGTCGCCGGCTTTTTGCCCGCGCGCCATCCACAGTTTCACGTGCGCGGCGATCCGGCGCGCCAGCACGACGCGCGGGCTTATTTCGCTCTCGGTGTCGAACGGCGCGTCCCAGCCTTCNNAACACCCGGTCGACGCCGCCGAGCACGGCCTCGCCGGAGCGGAACGAGTGGTGGAAGCGCAAGTAGCGCCAGCCCAACTCGGGCGTGTCGAACTGGCCGGCGAATTCGCGCCGCATTTCGTCGAAGGCGCGCGGCGCCGCGCCCTGGAACGAGAAGATCGACTGCTTCTCGTCGCCGACCGCGAACACCGTGCGCGGCGTATTGGCGCGCGCGCCGCCGGGGGT
>PKXB01000207.1:3669-12624 GCA_003133345.1 Hyphomicrobiales bacterium
CGCTCTTTTTCGCGTGCGTAGCGCGCGATGACTTCGGTGGCGATGGTGACCAGCGCGCGGGTGCGTTCGCGCGCGGCCAGCGCGCGCTCGCGCGCGAGAAGTTTGCAGACACGGTCCTGCTCGGCGAGCAACCGGTCGGCCCAGTCGGGGTGGGCTTTGGCAAGCTTATCGGTGAGGATGCGGGCACGCGGCTCGCGTTTGGCGGTACAGAATACCCTTAGATAATGCGTAATTCGGTCGCGACCGGCGGCGGCCTGCGCGGCGGCGAGAGCATCGATATGGTTATTGTCGGCCTTCGAGCCGCCCGAAAGAATTTCGATCAGCGCCGGCCAATCCGCCGCCGGGATCAGCGACTGCGAAAGGAATTCCTGCTCGACCGACTCCAGCGTGTCGTTGGGAGCAACGCCGAAGGCCTTCGATAGTTCGGCCATCGCTTTATCGACGCTGCCGGCGCGCTGGGTCCAGGCATCGATGGCGTCGCGCTCTCTGATCGCGTCGCCGATCACGTCCTTAAACGTTTGATCGGCGGCAACCACGATGGCCGTGGCCAGCGCCTGGCCGAGCGCGCCGTCCGGCTTGGCGGAGGCTTCCAGCAGCACATCCAAAGTCAATTTATCGAGCAGTTGCGTGGTCGAAGCCTCATCGAGCACGGTGAAGCGCGCGGCGACATTGGCCTCGAACGGGAACTGGTGCAGCAACCGCGTGCAGAAGGCGTGGATGGTCTGCACCTTCAAGCCGCCCGGCGTTTCCAGCGCGGAAGCAAACAGCCGGCGCGCCCGCGCGCGCTGCTCGGCGCTTGGCTTGTGGCCGGTCGAGAGCGCGATTTCCTGGTCGAGCGCAGCATCGCCGAGCGCGGTCCAGCCCGCCAGCCGCTTGAACACCTCGTTCGCCATGTTGGCGGCGGCGGTCTTGGTGAAGGTGATGCAGAGGATTTTGGCGGGATCGACGCCGCGCAGCAGCAAATTGATCACGCGCTGCGCCAGCACATAGGTCTTGCCGGAGCCGGCATTGGCGGAGACGAAGGCGGAGACGTCGGGATCGGCGGCCTCGACCTGCACGCGGCGCACGTCGGGCGGGATAGTGCGGGGGGCGGTCATGGCATTTCTTTCTCCCCTCTCCCCTTGCGGGAGAGGGTGCCCGAGCGAAGGCGAAGCCGAGCGAGGGCGGGTGAGGGGTCAGTGCGCAAAGTAAAGTCCGGACCCCTCACCCGGCTCGTGCTCGCTATCGCTCCGCACTCGCCACCCTCTCCCGCAAGGGGAGAGGGGAAGCGCGTGCGCGGCACGACCTTCGCGCTCCAACGAATGCTGCTCACGACTCGTCCTCCCCGCCGCCGGTGGCGGACCATTCCTTGACGCGCGCGAGGTGGTCGTAGTCGCCGTAATGCGTCGTCCACATCGGATGCACCAGCGAGAGATAGGGCGTCGCGGCGTCCTCGAACTTTGCCGCCAGCTCCTTCAGCCGTGCCAGCGCGTGGTCGGCCTGGCTGTCGGGCGTGCCGTCTTTGAAGTTGATTTCGTTCGGCTTGCCGGCCGGTTCGCCGCCTTTCAGTGTGACGTAAGAGATTTCCGACACCGAGCCGGCAGAAACGTCCTCGAAACCGCCGCCGCGCAAAATGGCGGCCTCCAGCGTCAGTTGCGGGGCTAAGCCCGTGCGCACCTGCTTCTCGGTGCGCGCGGCGCCGGTTTTGTAGTCGAGGATGGCGTAGCTGCCGTCTGTGCGCCGCTCGATGCGGTCGGCGATGGCGGACAGCGTGAACTCGCGTTTTCCAATCGGGAATTTCAGTTCGCCTTTGATCTCTGCATAAAGCGCTTTCACATCGGCGCGCCGCGCGCCGTCCCATTGCGCGAACCATCGCGCGATGCGCAGATAGCGCGGCCACCAGAACGCGCGCGCTTCCGGATACTCGGCCAGCGTGGCGAAATGTGTTTCGCCGAGCGCCAGCAATTCCTTCATGGGATCGGCTGGCGGTTTTTGCGCGAACAATTTGGTGTAATCGCCGATGGCGCCGTGGATGACGGTGCCGCGGTCGCGCGCGCCGGGCGGGGTGTCGACGGCATCAAGCGGCTGCAGGCGGAGAATAGTGCGGGCGTAAATCGTGTAGGGGTCGCGCAGCCAGTCCTCGATGGCGGTGACCGACAGGCGTGAAGGCCGCGCTTCTATTTTCGGCTTCGGCGCCGGACGCTCGGCGGATTTCACTTGCGCCGGGTGATCGAGGGCGCGGGCGAGCTCGAGATAGCGGTTGCCGCGCGCCTGCACCTCGTCCCAGCGTTTGCCGGCCAGCGCGGCAATGCGCTGCACGAAGCGCGAGGTCACGGTCGGCGCGCCGGCAATTTTGGCGGCGCGGCTGAGGATCACCTCCGGCGCGCCCATCGCCTGCGCGAAGTCGTGCGCGGAAAGGCCGATGTACCGCTCGGGCGGATCGAGGCCGAGATCGCGGCGCATCGGGCGGCTCAGCCACGGATCGTTGCGGGTCTCACCCGGCCAGGTGCCCTCGTTGAGGCCGCCGAGCACGATCCGGTCAAAGGTCAGCAAGCGTGCTTCCAACCGGCCCAGGATGCTCACGCGCACGTCCGGCGTTTCCGGACGGCGCACCACGCGGTCGGCGATGCTGGCGTGGAACAATTCGGCGTAGTCGTTTTTGGCCACGCCAAGGCCGGCCGCGGAGGGGCTCTCGGTGAGTTCCTCGAAGGCGCGGGCGAGCGAGGTGCCGTCATTTTCGGCGAAGGCCGCGACGTCGCCTTTGGCATCCCGGCCGAGCCCGGAAATAACGGCGCTATGGCACTTGGCCAATTCGGCGAGCGGATGGCTGCCGTGCTTCAGCCTTTCCAGCGGCGCCAGCGCGGCGCCGAGCCGGGCGATGAGTTCGGCGGCGACGTCGAATTCGTCGTCGGCAATCAGCCAGCGCGGGTCGCTGCGGTGAAGCTGGTCGCGATCGGCGCGAAATGTCGACAGCGCATGCGCGAGACCGTCGCTGCCGGGGCGCGGGCGCGGGCCGCGCAACAAAGCGCGTTCGAGCGTGGCGATCGCTACGGCATGCGCGCCCGCCGGCGCGCCCAGCCGCAGCAATGGATGCTTGAGCAGCGCCAGCAAGGTTACCGGTTCGAGGCCGCCGAGCGCGGTCTCCGCCGCCAGCCTTGCGAAGACGCCGGCCGGCGTGTCGGCCAATGAAACGCCGCCGGAGTCGTCCACTTTGACCTGCCAGCGTTCGAGCGCTGCGGCGACGCGGCGCGCCAGCGCGCGGTCGGGCGTCACTAATGCGGCGGTCTTGTTTTTTGTTTCGATGGCTTCGCGCAAGGCCACCGCGATGGCGAGCGCCTCTTCCTCGGCATTGGCGGCTTCAATCATGGCGACCGATTTGAGCGCGTTGCCGGCGGCCGCGTCGAAGTCCTTGCTCTTGGCGCGCGCCTGCCAGTGCTCGGTGGTGACGGCCGGGCGCAGGGCCTCCGACACCAGCAATTCGCGGCCGTGCGGTTGCGGCGGTACAAGTTGCCGCACAGCGTCGCGCCGGATTGCGAGCGCATCGAGCAATCCATGCGTGGCAAATTGCGCGTGGCCGGCGGCGGGCGCGCCGTCGTGACTCTTGTCGTCGGCGTCGCCGGCGATCAGCGCCCAGGAGGCGTCGTCGAGATCCATGTCGAGGCCGGGCAGCACCAGCGCGCCATGCGGCAGTTTGGCGATGGTGGCGAGCAGCTTGGCGGTGGCCGGCATCGAGCCGGTGGAGCCGGCGGCGATCACCGGCGCGTCGCTGCCGGCAAGCCGCTTGGCTTCGGCCTCGATCAGTTTGTCGCGGCGCTCGGCCTGCTCGATGGCGTTCTGCTCGGCCAGGATCGCGCGCCAGCGCGGGTGCATGAATTTGAGGAAGTCGAGCGACTGCTTCCAATATTCGTCGAGGTCTTCCGGCACCAGTTTGTCGAGATTGTCCCACGGCATCTGGCGCGTGATCATGTCGTCCATCAGCCGCGCCAGCGTATCGGCCAGCGCCATCGCGGCCTCCGGCGTGTTGGCGATCAGCGGCGCGCCTTGCTCCGGCGCGATGGTCGCCGCCCATTTCGAGATGAGTTCCGCGAGCGTGAGCCGTCGCTCTAGCGTGCTGAAGGTCTCCGGCAGCGCCAGCGCGGCTTCGGCCAGCTCGCCGGTGGCGGCTTCGGCGAAGGCGATTTCGTCTTCGTCCAGATCGCCGAGCGCGACGATGCGCGGCAGGATGGCGGCGTCGCCTTTGAGTTGGTCGAGGAACACCTCGCGCGCCAGCCGGCAGGCGCGCCGGGTCGGCAGATAGAGCGTGGCNNAAACGGCGCCGAGGCGGGGATGTTGAAGACGTTGAGTTTGGCGACCGGCATCGCGTGAATCATACACGCTTTGTCGCGGCGCTACCCCGTGCTGGCGCGGATCGTCTTTTCCGCCAGGGCGATGGCGTCGGGGGTGCCGACATGCATCCAGAGGCCTTCCAGCCGCAACCCGTGCAGGCGGCCGGCTTCCGCCGCGCGGTCGAACAGATCGGTGAGCGGAAATTCGCCCTTAGGCGCGCCGGCAAACAGCGCGGGTGTCAGGATTGCCGCACCGGCATAGACGAAGGGCGCCACCTCGCGCTCAGCCCGGCGGCGCAACCGACCGTCGGGGGCAAAAGCGAAATCGCCGCGCCCGGCATAGCCGATGCTGCCGGTGGTGGGGGCGAGCAGCAGCAGGGCGTCCATGGCGGTGGGATCGAAGGCCTTCGCCAGACGCGTCAGATTGGGCGCAACGCCGTCGATCCAGAGCGTGTCGGAATTGATGGTGAAGAACGGCGCGCCGCCCAGCTCGGGCAGCGCCTTCACCACCGCGCCGCCGGTGCCGAGCAGCAGACCGCGCTCATCCGAAATCATAATCTTCGGCTTCGTGCGCGTAGCCAAGTGACTCTCGATCTGCTCGGCGAAGTGATGCACGTTGACCACCGCGCGCGCGACGCCCGCTTCCGCCAGCCGGTCGAGCACATGGTCGATGAGCGCCTTGCCGCCGACCTCGACCAGCGGCTTCGGCATCTTGTTGGTGAGCGGGCGCATACGGGTGCCGAGGCCCGCCGACAGCACCATGGCTTTTTTTGGCGTCGGGATCATGCGCTAGAC
Organism: Hyphomicrobiales bacterium; assembly: GCA_003133345.1. Lineage (GTDB taxonomy): Bacteria > Pseudomonadota > Alphaproteobacteria > Rhizobiales > Xanthobacteraceae > Pseudolabrys. The sequence goes on from PKXB01000207.1 coordinate 8,769, forward strand.
CGTTTTCAGCNNCTGGCACGTTGACGCGATACCAGACGGCGAGCGGCGCCAGCGCCGGATGCGCCAGCGACCGCTGCAAATAACCCCATACCCGCGGCATGTGACGCAAATATTGCGGCTTGCCGTCGCGGCGGTCGAGGCGGGCGAAGATGCCGAGGATCTTGGAGGCGCGCTGGGCGGCCAGCGTCGCGTAAACCTTGGCGAAAGCGGGTGCGTCGAAAGCGGCATCGGCGGCGCGCCGCGCGCGGGTGTAGCGCGACAGCAGCGCGATCTCCATCATCTCCGGCACGTCCACGCGCGCGTCCTGCAGCAGCGAGGCGAGGTCGTAAGCCGCCGGACCCATCACCGCGTCCTGGAAATCGAGCAGGCCGATGCGCGCCACACCCTCGCGTTGCGGCAGCCACAGCAGATTGGGCGAATGATAATCGCGCAGCACCCAGATCGCGGGCTCCGCGAACGCCGGCGCCAACGCGTCGCGCCAGAGCGCCACGAAAGCGTCGCGCATGGCGGGCGCCGGCTTGGCGTCGAGCCGCGGCAGATACCAGTCGACCAGCAGCTCGGCCTCGATCAGGAACGCCTCTAGGTCGTAGCGCGGCAAAGCGTAATCGACGCCCGGCTCGACCGGCAACACATCGGGCAGCGGCGCGCGATGCAGCGCCGCCAGCAGATCGGCCGCCACTTCGTAGCGCGCCTCGATCGGAGCCGGCGGATCGCCAGCCACCACCAATTCATTGCCGAGATCCTCGATCACCAGCAATCCGGCCGCGCGGTCGGCGGCAAAGATTCCCGGCGCGGAAAGCTCGCGCGCGCGCAACGCCTGCGCCATGGCGACGAACGGCGTCACGTTTTCGGCGAGATGCGCGATCGCGCTATAGGGCTTGCCGTCGTGCACCGGCGGTCCGTCCGGCCGCTTCGGCGAATTCATCAGGATATAGCTCGCGCCATCGAGAGTGAGCCGCTCGTAAGCGCGCGTGGAGGCGTCGCCCTGGACGTATTGCCGCCCCGCCTCGCCGAAGCCGGAGCGGGCGAGGAACGCCCGGATGACGGCGATCCGCTCGGCGCGCGGCGCAAACGTGCCATAGCCGGTAATGCGCGCTTGGCGGAAGGTCTCAGCTTGCTGCGGCGATAGCGTCAACGCGACATCGAGTCGGTTGGGCGGCAGATGGCTTCCGGCGCGGTCCGGCCATTCCAGCAGCGTCACCGCGTCTTCGGAGGCGTCCTCGAAGCCGAGCTCGGTGAGCTCTCCCGGCCCCGACAGCCGGTAGAGGTCGGCATGCACCAGATTGAAGCGCGGCAGCTCNNGCGGATCAAGGCGCGGGCGAAGGTGGTCTTGCCGGCCCCGAGGTCGCCGGACAGCGTAAGCAGGTCGCCCGGCTCGAGCGCGGCGGCGATGTCGACCATCAGCGCCCGCGTGGCCTCCTCATTGGCGAGCGCCACCGTGAAGCTGAAGCCGCCGGAGCTGGTGGGGAACATCGAATCATCCGTTTGAGGCAGCGACCTTATAAACGGGGCGGGTAGCGGTGGGCCAGACGATGGGTTGTTCCGAGGGATAAGCGGGCTCAATTCAAGTGGAACTCGTTTTCATGAGGGGCAGTAGTAGCGATCCGGGGTCGTATCGATAGACATGGACAGCTACGCAATTCTACGGAGCGCCGAGTTCCAAACCAACGCTCTTAGTAGCTGATTAAGCACATAGGTGATTAAGCGTGATACCTCACCTTTTCATCACCGCTAATCGCTAGATTCGCCCGATCCGATTTGGATTCTGGCGATGGTGCACCGATCGCGAAAAGTTCTTTTTTCCTTGCGCCGCCGCAGCGTTCGCGACGCGGTGACGATTGCCGGCCTTTGCCTCGTCACTTACATCGCCGCCGCAACTTTCGACGTTTTTGGGCAAACTTACGAGTTTATAAAACGCTACGAGGCCTACGAACTCGACGAAGCGATCGTCGTTGCAATCGTATTCGGCTTCCTCATGGCGATTTATGCGCTGCGGCGCGTGCAGGATTTGAAGCGNNGCCGAAAGAAAAAGCGCCAATCACGCTGTACGACTGACCACGGCGGTCAACAATATGACGCAAGGCCTATTGATGTTCGATTCCGCCGACCGTCTTGTCGTCTGCAATGAACGTTATATTCAAATGTATGGTCTGTCGCCCGAAATGGTTAAGCCCGGCGTGACGCGTCTTCAACTCATCAAGCAGCGAAAGGAATGCGGATCGTTTGAAGGCGACCCGGATCAATATTATGCAACATTACACAATGACACCACCATGGGACAGACGACGAGAAGATCGATAGAAACTCCCGACGGCCACACAATTCAAATTGTGACCCGGCCGATGGCCGATGGTGGGTGGGTGACCACCCACGAAGACACGACCGACAAGCTGCGTGTGAAAGATTTAATCGAGAAGCAAGCGCTGCAACTCGATGCAGCCCTTGAGAACATGTCACAGGGGCTTTGCATGTTCGATGCCACGCAGCATTTGATCGTCTGCAATAAGCGATATGCCGATTTATATGGATTGAATAAGCAGCAGACCCGGCCTGGTACGACGTTGCGCGCGATCCTGCAGCATCGGATTGCCATGGGTAGCGCGCCGGACGACCATGAAAGCTACATCAAAGATCGGCTCAACGAAGTATCGATCAACAAGCCCTATCAGATCATAAATAGATTGCGTGACGGACGTTACGTCTCCGTCGTTCATCGGCCGATGGCGGACGGCGGATGGGTGGCGACTCACGAAGATGTGACGGAGGCAAAGCGACGCGAGGAGTCATTCCGGCTGCTCTTCAAAGCCAACCCGGTGCCGATGTGGGTTTTCGATCGCGAAACCCTTCGCTTCCTGGCGGTCAATGATGCCGCGGTCGCGCAGTATGGATATAGCCGCGAACAATTTCTAGCGATGACGGTCCCCGACATTCGCGCGGCGCAAGCCGACGATTCCGAGTCGTTTCTTCGTGCGCGTCCGGACGTCCAAAATGGCGAGTATGTCGGGCAACACCAACGGTCCGACGGAACGAAAATTCACGCAGCGGTCTATTCAAGACTCTTGAACTACGAGAATCGGGAGGCTCGACTGGTGGCGATCCACGACATTACCGACCGCAAGCTGGCCGAGGACGATCTACATCGCACGAAAATGTTTCTTGATACAGTGATCGAAAATGTTCCCTTGCCGATCTCCGTGAAGGATTTTGCCAATGCCGCGGAGGACGCGCGCGACTGCCGCTTCGCCTTGGTCAATCGAGCCTATGAAGAGATCATGGGCGTTTCTCGCGACCGAATAATCGGAAAGACGACACATGAGGTGTACACGAAGGAGCATGCCGATGTGCTCATCTCGCTCGACAACAAGGCGTTACACTCCGATCAGGCTTTACTCGTTTTTGACCATTCGCTTGTCACGCCCAACAATGGTACGCGCCTCATCATGGCAAAGAAGGTTGCCATTCGAGGGAGCGCCGGAAAACCGGAATATCTTCTGACCGTTATCGACGATGTGACAGACCGCAAGCTGGCCGAGGGCGATCTTCGCCGCACGAAAATGTTTCTCGATGCGGTGATCGAAAACGTTCCTATGCCGATTCTGGTGAAGACCGCCAACGATAGTCGCTTTACATTGATCAACAAGGCCGGCGAAGAGCTATTCGGATTTAGCCGCGACCTCGTTATCGGCAGAACCCCGCACGATGTATACGACGAAAAACGCGCTGATTTTGTTGTAGCTGAGGACAGGAAATCTTTGCTCTCCGATCACGCGATCATTATTCCCGATCATCCAATTCCTACACCCGAACGGGGAGTTCGGCTCGTCGCCGCGAAGAAGGTTGCCATCCAAGGTGACGA
>PKXB01000133.1 GCA_003133345.1 Hyphomicrobiales bacterium
CCCCTCGCCCCGATCTCGGCCCTAAACCGCGTCTTGGCTACACGCAAAGCCGCATCGAGCGCGCCGCCGAGCTGCGCCCCGATAATGCCGCCATGGCGCGGCTGGCGGCGCAGCCGGACGCCGGTGCCTATGTGATCGGCGGCGATTGGATCGCGATGAAAAACGGCGCACCCCTCAACGATCCGCTGTTCACGATGGATGAAGCGCGCGCGCTTGGCGCGGCGAGCGACACGGTTTTCCTCGGGCTATTGGACGGCGTTGCCCGCTTCGGCTACGGCATCTCGCCGGCCACGGCGGAGGCGATGAAGACCCGCGACGGCTTGCTTGTCACCGACCTGCGTTCGATCGCGGTGCAGGGGCTGGTCGAGCCCGAGCATCTGCCGCCGATCGCCGAGGCCAAGGCGGTGCTGCACTGGCATTTGCGCCACCGCTTCTGCCCGAACTGCGGCGCGCCGACGCAAACCGTGCATGCCGGCTGGCGGCGCGATTGCGCGGCCTGCAAGGCCGAGCATTTCCCGCGCACCGATCCGGTGGTGATCATGCTGGCGACCGACGGCGAGCGCTGCCTGCTCGGCCGCTCCCCACGGTTCGGGCCGACCATGTGGTCGTGCCTAGCCGGTTTCATCGAGCCGGGCGAAGCAATCGAGGACGCGGTGCGCCGCGAAACGCGCGAGGAAGCCGGCATCAGCTGCGGCCGCGTGGTCTATTTCCACTCGCAACCGTGGCCGTTCCCGACCACGCTGATGATCGGCTGCCATGCCGAGGCGTTGACCCGCGAAATTGTGGTCGACCGCGAGGAACTCGAGGACGCGCGGTGGTTTACCAAGACGGAGGTCGCGACCATGTTGACGCGCCGCCACCCGCAAGGCCTGAGCACGCCGCCGCCGGTGGCGATCGCGCATCACATCATCCGCGCCTGGGTGGAGAACGAGATCGGCTTTGACTGACGCTGTGCCGGGAAGGAAAGCGTCGAAGATCCTGTGCGCCGGCATCGCGGTGCAGGACATCGTCATGCGCGTGGAGAATTTTCCGGCGCCCGGCAGCAAGGTAGCGGCATCGGAATTCATCATCACCGGCGGCGGCTGCGCCGCCAATGCGGCAGTCGCCATCGCCCGCCTGGGCGGACGCGTGGCGTTTGCCGGCCCGCTCGGCGGCAGCGACGACCAGGTGAGCAACCGCATCGTCACCGACCTCACCGCCGAGGGTATCGATTGCAACGGCGCGGTGCGGATCGACGGCGGCACCGCCTCGGTGTCGCTCATACTGCTCGACGCGCAAGGCGAGAAGACCATCGCCACGCGGCGCGGCGTGAAGCTCGGCAATGTGCTGCCCGTAGACGCCGCCAGACTGGTGGCGGACGTCGATGCCGTGCTGGTCGACAACCGGTTTCCCGATTTCGTGACGGCGGTGTGCCGCGCCGCGCATGCGCGCAAGATTCCGATCGTCATCGATCTCGACCAGGCGACCAAGCCGGACGATCCGCTACTTAAGCTCGGCACCCATGTGGTGTCGTCGGCGGAAGCCTTGCACGGCACGACTGGCGTTCGCGACTACGGCGCCGGCTTGCAGCGCCTGGCCGAACATGTGTCCGGTTTCCTCGCCATTACCGACGGGCCGAACGGCATTTATTGGCTCGAGCGCGGCGCGCTGCGCCACCTGCCGGCCTTCAAGGTGAAGGCGATCGACTCGCTTGCCGCCGGCGACGCCTTCCACGGCGCTTTCACGCTCGGCCTGGCGGAAGGACGCAAGCTTGAGGACGCCATGCGCTTTGCCAGTGCCACCGCCGCGCTCAAATGCACGCATTTCGGCGGCGCTTCGGGCGCACCGCAACGCGCCGAGGTCGAGGAATTTCTGAAAAAGAACTGATGCGGCTATTTCTTCGACGGACAGGGCGCGCCGCAGGGTGCGCAGGCGCCAGCGAAATCCTCCGGCGAGACCGCGCGGCCGCTCGACGGGCTGATCAAATGGTTGCCGACAATCGCCGCCAGCGCGAGCACCACCACGATGATGTAAGTCTTGCGCATGGGCCTAGTCTCGCGAAAGGCCGAACAGAGGCCGCAGGCGGATGCCGATCAGGCAGCCGGGCAGCGCGGCGGCAAACCACACCCAGCCGTGCAGCGAGCCCGATGCCACGCCACCGACAAAGGCGCCGATATTGCAGCCGAAACCGAGCCGCGCGCCCCAACCCATCAGCAAGCCGCCAATGCCTGCGGCCAGCAGCGATTTGGCCGGCGGCCAGGCCGTGCGCGCGAACGGCTTGGCGGCCGCGGCCTCCGCCATGGCGCCGAACAGCATGCCAAAGTCAGTCAGGCTCGAGGTGTCGGACAGCACCGACTCGGCGAGTGCATGCTTGGGTCCCGGCCATTGCCAGAATGCCGCGTGCGAGAAATCGAAACCGAGCACGCTCGCTATTTTAGCGCCCCACACCGTATAGCCGAAGGTCACGCTCCAGGGATGCCCGCCGGCGATGAACACCGCGACGCACAGCAGCCCGATGGCAATGCCGCCGATCACGAAATTACGCGACGGCATGAAGCTGGCGCCGCGCCGCTTGGCGACGGCAACGATCACGCTGGCTGCCAGCGCGATGCTCGCCAGCGTAGCCGCCAGTCCGCCCCAGGGGCCGAGATAGTCGGAGGCCAGGATGGGATCGATGCCGCCGAGCGAGAGGGCCGACGGCAGCGACAGGCTGCCGAATACGCTGCCGACGACAAAGAACAACAGTGCGATCAGCATCCGCCCCGAACCGCCGCCGGCGGTGTAGAGCGTGCCGGAGCCGCAGCCATTGGCGAGCTGCATGCCGATGCCAAACGTGAAAGCGCCGATCAGCAGCGATGGACCGAGTGGCGCGATGGCGCCGCCGAAGTTTTGCTTGAGCGCCGCCACCGGCACGACCGCCAGCGCGGTGATCGCAATCACGATCAGCCCGCCAAGCAGGCCGCCCGCCTCCCCGCGCGTCAGGAAGCGCCGCCACGATGCCGTGTAGCTGAATTCGGCTTTCAGAAAGGCGATGCCGAGGCCGAAGCCGCCCAGGATCAGCGCCGCCGAGGCGGGCTGGCCGTCGAGCAGCACCAGCGCGACCAGGATCGCGGTTGCGATCAGCGCTAAGGCCAAAAACAGCCGGTCGATGCTGACGCCCGCGTGCGTATCGGGCGCACTCAATGCTGCCGTGGACATGGGAACTCCGCGCTAGCCCGGCGGTTCAGGAGCCCATACCGAGCTTCTTCTTCAGGTCGTCCCATTTGGTGCGCGCGGACTCAATGGGGCGGCTGGCATTGCTGGTCCATTCCACCATCGAGCCAGCATAGAGCCTGGCGTTGTTGCGGCCGAGCAATTCGTGCAGCACGAACCAGTCGGTCGCGGCCCAGTGGCCGGTGTTGCAATATGCGACCGTCGCCCCCGCCGGCAGTTCGCCGGCGATGGCGGCAAGCTCCGCCTTCGGCTTCAACCGGTTGATCGCCGGGTCGTAGAACTGCGCGCTGTCGATATTGAGCGCACCGGGAATATGGCCATAAGCCGCCGCTGCCGGCGCCTTCTCCTTGCCGAAGAAAAACGAAGCCGGGCGCGCGTCGACCAGAGTGGCGCCGCCGCTCTGCTCGATCGTCTCGATATCGGGGGCGAGCGCCAGGATGCTGTTGTCGATGGCGGCGGTGAAGATCGCCGGCGATGGCGCGTGCGCGCCGGTGTCGAGCGGCAAGCCAGCCGCTTTCCAGGCGGCGAGGCCGCCGTCGAGGATCGAAACATTGCCGACGCCGGCGTATTTCAGCGTCCAGTAGGTACGCGCGGCGGAGCCGAAATCGAGCACGTTCACGCCGGCCGGCACCACGACCACGTGGCTGTTCTCGTCGATGCCGAGATCGCCGATCAGCTTTTCCAGCTCGGGCGTGGTCGGCACCATGAACGGCACGTTGTTGCGGGTGACCCGCCAGCCGGCCTTGTCGTAGTCGCTGTGCGCGGCGCCCGGGATATGCGCTTGCGCGAACGTCTCCGGCTTGCTGCCGTCGATGGCCGAGCGGATGTCGAGCACCACCAGGTTTGCATCGCGCAGATGGCCGTTGAGCCAGGCGGCGCTCACCAGCGGCTGCGTATCGGCGGCGGCGGCGGGCGCGGCGAGGACAAGCGCGAGCGCGAGGCCGGCGGCGAACCGGCGCAGCGCTGCGGAGAATTCGGTGGGTAAGAATTTTGTCATGTCCGTGGGTCCGGTCGAAATGTTGCTTCGGAAGCAGCGATAGATTGCGCTTGAAATAGAATATTTTTCTCTATAAATACAGATGGGTGGCTAAAATAAGAAATATATTCCAATTTATGCCGCTGTTTTAGGCCAGCGGTTCCAAATTTTGAAGGAAACAGAGAATGGACGCCATCGACCGCAAGATCCTCGCCGTGGTGCAAGAGGACGCATCGCTCTCGGTCGCCGAAATCGGCCAGCGCGTCGGCTTATCATCGACGCCGTGCTGGAAGCGATTGCAACGGCTGGAAGCCGACGGGGTAATCATGCGCCGCGTCGCACTGATCGATCCGGAAAAGATCGGCCTCGGCATCACGGTGTTCGTGTCGATCGAGACCGGCGACCATTCGCAGGACTGGCTTAAGCGTTTCGCCGAGGTGGTGGGCGGAATGCCGGAGGTGATGGAATTTTACCGGATGGCCGGCGACGTTGATTACATGCTGCGCGTTGTGGTGCCCGACATCCAGGGCTATGACGGTTTCTACAAAAAGCTGATCGCGACCGTCCCGCTCAAGAACGTCACCTCGCGCTTCGCCATGGAGCGGATCAAATCGACCACCGCGCTGCCGATCCTGGAAGCCCGCTAGAAGCCGCGACGGCTACGAGCAGGTCTTGATACCGTAGGTCGGAGCACCAGTGCGCGGGCTCATGAACATCATGTCCGACAGCGTGAGCGTGCCGGTGATGGTGTAGCCGACCGTCGGCGTGTAGGCGTAGCTCACCTCGCTCAGAATCAACCAAGAATTCTTCACCGCCAGCGCAGAGTTGGAACTAGTAAATGAATAGATCGATCCGTCGGAACGCGCCGTGCCGTTGCGGGTTTCACTCCATTGCACTTTCGCTACGCCGTTCGCGTCGATTTTGAGACACGATATAACCATCTTGAGATTGCCGGCCGAATACGGCGCAATGATCGCGCTGGATGCATTGAGAATATTGGTCATGTCGGCGGTGCTGATCGTCGCCGGGTTGACCTGCGCCGCCAAGTTGGTGAGCGCTCCGGCGGTGAGGCTGACCTTGCGGTCCACGGCCACACCATCCGAGACCTCGACGCAGCCGAGATAAAGCCCGATCATGACCGGCGCCACGAAGGCGAATTCGACCGCCGAAACGCCGCGGCGGTCGCGCGCGAACTGTGAAATCCATCCGAGCATAGAAGTTTTCAGCATGACCCGCCCGTCGCATAAGGTTCGTTGCGAAAGACGGCGGTCGCCACCAGCAGCCGGTCGGTCCCAAAATTGGCCAGATTGTCACTGAGCAACGACACGTAGATCGGCCATTGGTAATAGAGTTGCACGACCTCGATACACTTCGGTCCGCCCGGCGAGAACGGCATTTTGGTGGGATCGATGTTCCCGTTGNNTGCGTTGATGGGCGTCGGATTCTGCGTCGTCCCGCAGAGCTGCGTCTGGAAATCAGACACGCTCCAGTTCGCGCCCTGACCGGTCATGATCATGCGAGCCGAATCGGAGGCGGCAGTTTCCAGCGTCTGCCCGGCAAAGAACACCAGCGCCGTTTCCAATATGGCGAACAGCAGCGCCAAGAACGGAACCGCGACCAGAGCGAATTCGACGGCGGCGGTGCCATCCTGGTGCCGTGCGAAACGGCACGCAGCGCGCGCCGGCAGCAGCCGGTGGACGCGGGCGGTAATCTTGCGTCGAATGCGCTCAAGCATGGCAACCTTCGAGACCGCTGAAAGGTGCCGAAACACCATGCGAACTCATACCAAATTCGCGTTGTCGAATTGTTGCCNNGCCGCTACAGCGCGAGGAGTTCAGTGCGGTTGCGAGCCGCTCTGCGCCTGGCCAGTGCGGGCGCCGCTCTCACCCAGCGTGGTGTTGAAATAGCCTTGCGAATCGCCGAGCGTGATGCGGCGTTCGCAATCCGGCGCGCAGTTATAAGTCTCGCGCTCGACACCCTTGTAGACCACGACCAGATCGCCGCCTGAGGCNNCCCTTGCCGGTAATGACCAGAACGCCGCCGCTTTGCAGCGCGGCATCGGCGATCAGCGGATTTCCGATGACGATGGTGGCGATCCGTTCAGGCAGTTTCATCACCAACGCCTGATCGACATTGACGGTCACGGTGTCGGCTTGCGCCGCCGGGGCGCCAAGCGTGGCCGCGAAAATGATCGTCCAGGCCCAAACGCGGATAAGTCGCCTGCGATGCCCGAACACGGCCAACATCGAACTCTCCAGCACGCTACACGCAACAGGGCCCGCCGCAACAGCGGCCGGCCGACTTCAAGAGTTGACTGCAAATAGGTGAACGAAGTGCAAAGAGCGCGGCGCATACCATCAGCGCCGGAACGGGTAGAGCATCTGGGCGCTGAAGCTTTCCGGGAAGCTCTGGTCGTCGATGCCATAGGCATCCGCAATTTGTTCCCCGGACCGCCGCTTGCGCCCCCAAAAAAATGGCCAGGGAAGACTTGGGCCATCCGGCAGCAGTTCTCAATGCAATCAACCAGCGTATCTAGCCTCCTCTAGAGCCTTTATTGTAGGCCACCAACATAAAATTGTGTATTCGTTCGAGTATATTTCTAATACTTTAAGTATATACCATAATAATGATTTATTAACTCTGATATTGTTGACGCTATAACTTGTTAACTACGATATATATACACGAGATTACCCCGTATTTCTTCAATCGTATTAACGTGCTTGCAAGACCTCGTTGGTACGGTCAGGCGTGGTTCGAGGCAGCCGGAGCTAATCCGGTCCTTTGGACCCGCTCAGACAGCCACGTGTGGATCATCAAGGAGTTACCGATGAAAAATCTCTTCGTGCGTTTTGTGAAGAACGAATCCGGCGCGACCGCCATCGAGTATGGCCTCATCGCCGCAGGCATTTCGGTCGCGATCATCGCGGTCGTCAATGGCCTCGGCACAAACCTCACAGCCACCTTCCAAAAGGTTTCGACTGCGCTGGCTCCAACTACGTAGCCGCTCGGCTGCGCTAACAACGACAGCTACGGCTGGGCTCGTGCCCAGCCGTAACAAGAGCCCCGGCAGCGATGCCGGGGCTTTTTATGTTTGGCCGAGGGGTTTGGTCGGGCAAGGCTGCCGCCGCGCTGGCAGAACCACGGGTTCGATTCCTATAGAGCACGCCAGTAAAGCCAGACGCTGTCTCAATACAGTCCCGGGACGAGCCGAGCCGTGCGCGCCGCGTAGTCGTGATAGTCCGGAAAGGCCCGTGATAGCACGAGTTCCTCGTTTTTCATTCGTTCCAGTTGGAATATGCATTGCAGGGCCAGCAAGGCCAGCGCCCAGGGCGAGAGGTATTGCAGCGTCACGCCTACGAGCGCGACCGCTTCGCCGAGATAGAGCGGGTGGCGGATCACGCTGTACGGGCCGTTGGTCACCAGCCGCCGGGCTTCCGGCAGCATGCTGAGCGAGCGGCCGAGCTCGAGCACCGCATACAGCGCGAACACGAGGCCGCCGACAATCAGCAGCGTCGAGGCGACTTGAAGCGGGACCGTAAGCTCTCGCGCGGGCAGCGCCACTATGGCGACGCTGAGGAACGTCCCGGCCACGGCAGCAAACCGCGGATAGAAGCCGGACGCTTTGCCGAGCGGCTGACGACGCAGCACCATCAGCAACGCCAGCACCATGATAAAAATCTGCGTGGCGACCTTCGAAGCGAGGCCGGCAAGGACGCGCGCGTCCGCCGTTGCGAAGTCGAGCGATGCGATCTGGTCCGCGAGCCATGGGATCTGCATGGAGAGGATGAATCCGTACCACGCGATCAGCGGCGTGGCGGCCAGAAGATCGTACAGCTTGGTCCGCTCGAATGTCCGGAAATACATGACGATGGAATTGCCCTGCATGTCGTTGGTACCCGCTTGGTAATTCGCCATCTCACCCCCCAAATCGGTTCCCGGTTTGCTCGAATTTGGGAACGCCGTACCGATTGTCGTGACACATTCTCCTCGGCGAAGCGGTCGCCGCTCGGCCGGAAAATGCTCCAGGCAGAATGCTCGTTCGTACCGGTCAGTGCTGGCAAAAACCCTAGGGGGGCACAGTAAACAAAGACTTATCTGAACCGCCTAGAAAACGGCGCAAAATGTCGCATTTCACGCTTGCGATAGCGGCGTTCGAGCATAGGCGCCGGCGCGGCGGATGCTTTACGAACAATTAAATTTTAGCGCGCTAACCGAACCGCAAGCTTGCGCGGCGTAGTTTGACGCCGCATAGCCGATTCTCGCGCAAGGACGACGATCATGCTGACCGACGTTATCAGGCTTTTGCTGTTCCCTGCCCTGATGGCGTTCGCGGCATCGAGCGATCTGCTGACCATGACCATCTCGAACCGGCTCTCGCTGGCGCTTGCCGGCGGCTTCTTCCTGCTCGCGTTGGTCACCGGCATGAGCCTCGCCGCCGTCGGCATGCATCTGGCCGCGGGCGCATTGGTGCTGGTGATTTCCTTCGGCTTTTTTTCAATGGGCTGGATCGGCGGCGGCGATGCCAAGCTGGCGGCCGCCACTGCGCTTTGGTTCGGTTTCGACTTTCTGCTCGACTATCTGATCGATGCATCGCTGTTCGGCGGCGTCTTGGCGCTGCTGCTGCTTTCGTTTCGCAAGCTGCCGCTGCCGGACGTGCTGGAGCGCCAGCCATGGATCCTTCGTTTGCATGAGGCCGGCGGCGGCGTGCCCTATGGCATCGCGCTCGCCGCCGCGGCGCTCGCCGTCTATCCCAAAACCGGTTGGATGCCCGCCTTCGGCATTTGAAGTCCGAACCTGCGACGCAAGACAATATTAACTCGATTTAGATACCGCTGCTTAACCATACCTTGACCTTTAGCTGTTGAAATCCGGTGCAGGCGGTCGCACTGGCCACCATGTCGATTACGCGGCCGAGCCGGCCGTCATGTCACGGTGAGAGTGAAGCGTATGAAAGCCGCGCGTCTTGTTGTGCTGACCGTCGCCGTCGCAGCGGGTGGTGTTGCCGCCATGCTGGCTGGCCGCTCGGAAAAACCGCCGCAGGTCAAGACCGCGCCGGCGGTCCAGATCGCCACGGTCGATGTTCTCGTCGCCAAATCCGATATCGGCATGGGCCAAACGGTTTCGCCGGGCGACGTGCCATGGCAGGAATGGCCGGACAACGCGGCAACTGGAAATTTCATCCGCAAGTCCGATCGGCCTAACGCCGTCGATACGCTGTCGGGGTCCATTGCGCGCTATCCGTTCGTCGGCGGCGAGCCGATCCGCGAGGCCAAGCTTGTGAACGCCAAAGGCTCCGGCTTCATGGCCGCGATCCTGCC
>PKXB01000072.1 GCA_003133345.1 Hyphomicrobiales bacterium
GCGTGCCGGCCGGCGCCAGCAATCCGTAATGCAGCACCGCCTCGAAACCCGGCAGGCCCGATTCATCGAAGGTCGGCACCTCGGGCAGCAGCGAGAAGCGCTTCTTGCTGGTCACCGCGATGGCGCGCAATTTGCCGGCCTGGATATTGCCGAGCGCCGGCGGCAGCACGCTTAACGCCACCGACACGTGACCGCCGAGCAAATCGTTGATCACCAGTGCCGAGCCTTTGTACGGGATAATGGCGACGTCGACGGCGGCCTCCGACTTGAACAACTCAGCGGACATATAACCGCCAGTGCCGAGCGAGGAGGTGCCGACATTGAGCTTGCCGGGCTGCTGCTTGGCGAGCGCGATGAATTCGGCGACCGACTTGGCCGGAAATGACGGATTGGCAATCAGCGCCACCGGCATGGAGGCGACCAGCCCGATCGGCGCGAAGTCCTTGCGCGGATCGTAGCCGGCGTGCGCGAAAAGGCTGGGATTGATCGAGATGGTGCCGGTGTGGCCGAGCAGCAGCGTATAGCCGTCGGGCGCTGCATGGGCGACCAGCCGCGTGCCGAGGGTGCCGCCGGCGCCCGGCTTGTTGTCCACGATCACCTGCTGCTTGAACGCATCCGACAGCTTGGCGGCCACCACGCGCGCCATGGCATCCACGCCGCCGCCCGGCGGATAGGGCACCACCAGCGTGACGACCCGATTGGGATAGTCGGCGGCGGGCGCAGCCGTCACGGCCGCCAGCACGCAGACGAGCGCGGCGAGCGCGCGGATCGCGATTTTATTGGATGCGAACGAGCGCATGATTCCCCCCTGACACGGGCCGTGAACCGGCCGCTCTTTCGCAGGCATTATAGGACAATTCGAAACGTAAAAGCGCCACGTCCCGGCTGCTCGCCGGGGGTGGCGCCTTCAGAAAAAGATCACGACCAATCGATCAGTGGACGCTCACGTGTCCGTTGTGCCGTAACCGCTCGATCTCGTCCTTCACCAGCAATTTTTTACGCTTGAGTTCCACGATTCTCAGATCATCGACCGCGGGATGGGTCAGGCAATCGTTAATTTCTTGTTCGAGCGCCTGATGCTTTTTTTCGAGTTCCGCAAGGTGCGACTGCATCGACATCAATCATGTCTCCTCAATCAGTGGGCTCCAAGAGCGGATAGCTAAGACCAGATGAGTGTAGCTCAGACTCATCTCAAGGGCGACGATACACCCGGCTTTGCACTGCGGCAAATGGACCCAAAGTCTTTGATCGGCCGGGATTTTCTCGTAGCTTGAACGCCGCTGTGGAAAACGCGATAATTATCGGGCTTTGCCGGGCCCGGTGGCCAGCCGAAAAGCAAACCAGCGGTGGCGATGACCAAAGAAGAAGAGCGCGAGTTGCGGGAGCAGTTGACGCGCCTGCAGCAGGAACACCGCGACCTCGACGCCGCGATCGCCGCCTTGGCGATGTCGCTCGGCTCCGACGTGATCCAGGTGCAGCGCCTGAAGAAGCGCAAACTGGTGCTGCGCGACAAGATCCGCCGCATCGAAGACCAGATCACGCCGGATATTATTGCGTAGGCGCTTGCTTCCCTCTCCCCGCAATGCGGGGAGAGGTGAGCTAGGCCGTGGACTCAACCGGCTCCCGGCTTCTTGAACGGCCTGACCTTGAGCCGCGTGCGATGATCGGCGCTGCCGGCCGCTTCGCCGTCGGGCATGACGCCGCGATGGTAGAGCTTCTGCCACTTCTCGGCTTGCGCCTCGCTGCCGGGCTGCCGGAGATCGGTGTTGAAGCGATTGCGGTTGGCCGTCCAGGTATCGTGCTGGCGTTTCAACTCGGGATTTTCCGACAGCGAACGAAGCTCGGGTTCGACCGCTTCGATCTCGCCCCGGCGCACCGGCATGATGTGACAGAACGGCTCGCCCTTTTCGAAACGCACCGCCGTGCGCGGTCGGGTGAATTGCCAGTTCATGGTGAAGCTATACGGCGCCCAGTCGGTCTCGATCAGACCGGTCAGCGGCGCAATGGCATCCTTCGGCCGGTTGATGGGCCCCGACACCATCAGGTCGAAGCCCGCCTCGGTGCGGAACAGGCACGGCACATGAAATGTCAGCACGCCATAGCCGAAATGACCGAGCGCGGGCGCAATGCCGCCATCGTCAGGGGTAACCGTCACCGCGTCGAGCGCACGGCCGCCGTCCCAGACTGCGGTGAAGCCCGCGGTGCAGAGAATTTCCCAGCCATGGGCGTTGGCGATGCTCAGCGGCAGACAGCGGTAGGCGAAGCGCTGATCGATGTTGTCCATCCATTCGCGGTCGGCCGGCGCGGGACGAATGTCGATGGTGTGGCCGTCGACGACATAAGCGCTGAGCTTCATGGTGCTTTCCACCGAATTGCGGCCACACGAAAAGCATTGGATTGCGGCGACCCACTGCCGAGAAATCCGACCACCAGCATCGCCGGCTGCGGCGCACATACCGCCAGCGGCCATGTCGCCGTCGCGCCGCCGAGAAGCGTAATGAACTCGCGCCGTCTCATTGTCTCCCCCGAGGCTCAGGACAAGACATCGTACCGCCGCAAACTAGCACGCGGGAAGAAGCCGCGTGTGAGTTCAGACTCAGATCGTTGAGCGGCCAGCCGATGTCCGAGAGGGGTTATAAGCAGACATTCCGCGATGTCCGCGTCACGTCTGCTTTACCCCCGATAACGGACATGAAGTAAGGTGGGCCGCCGGTTAGTGTCGCGCCTTCGTTCGCACATAACGAAACGGTGGCCGCCGAGGGACTCTGCGACTTTTCATGTAGCGACCATATTGCGGCGCTTGGCTCAGATCACGGAAAGGATACGCCCGACGAGCGATGCGGCAATCGCCCAGCCCGCGCCCGTGAAGAAGCCCACGCAGAACCAGACGAGGATCAGTTGGAGGTTAATGGTAGACGGCATGGTGGATTCTCCCGGTATGATGAGAATCGGTAAGCAGTCTTCGGAACGTTAGTTATACGCCGGCGCTTGCGCCAGCGACTAGCGCCCCCCGGCACCGGCATTTCATCCGCCTACGCGCTCACGTCTGAAATAGAGCCGTGATTGCAGGCGCGACCGAGGTACCACGCGGCGAGGGTACGGACGCCGTTTGCGCGCTTGTTGCCTAGGCCGTGTACTCATAATTGAGATTGGTGGGCAACGGTTGCTCAATATCCGCTTTGTCCGCTTTACCCGATAACGGACATTGGGTGGTGCATCCACGTCGGCATATGGCTGACCGTTTGTGAGTCCACGCCCTAGCTTCTCCGCTCCTTCTTCCTCGCATACATGGCCTGGTCGGCGGCATCGATCATCTGCTCGGGCGTCGCGCCGACCGCCAGCGGCGCCAGGCCGGCGCTGCCGCCGACCGCAAGCCGCGCCTCGCCATGGGCAACACTCACCGCCTCGATCAGCTTTTCCAGTTCGCGCGCCTTGGCCGCCGCCAGCGCGGCCCCGAGATTCCACAACAGCACGCCGAATTCGTCGCCGCCCAGTCGCGCCACCACGTCGGAGGCGCGCACATGGCCGACCAGTTCGCGCGCCACCGCCTTGAGCAAGACGTCGCCGGCGGCGTGGCCGTGTTGGTCGTTGACCGCCTTGAAGCCGTCGAGATCGATGAACAGCAGCGCCGCCTCGCCTTGGTAGCGTTGCAGATAGGCGAGCGAGCGCTTGAGCTCGCGCTCGAAGCCGCGCCGATTGAGGATGTCGAGCAGCGGATCGACGTCGGCGCGCAGCTCCAGCTCGGAGACCTTGCGCTCCGCCCGGCTCAGCTCGCTTTTGAGCCGCTCGATTTCGGCCAATAGCAACGCCGCCGGCGCGACTGCCGGGTTAGTTTTCAGCTTTTCGGGCTTGTCTGCGGCCACGTCCCGACCCTACCGCGATTCCGCTCCGATCAGAGCGCAATCGTATTGACCGTCCGATTTTCGATCTCGCCGCGCACTTTGGCGTAGAGACGGGGATTGCGGCCGGAAAGAATCTGCAAGGCGGCGAGCACCGCGTTGGCCGGATCAAGAACCGTCATGACCGGAACCGCGCTCGGCGCGCGCAATGACGACCACAGATCGTCGGGAAACTCCTTGATGCTGGCCGGCACGGTAATGACGGGCACCGTCGACATCGCCGACAGCGTCGGACCGGCGCCGTTCGAGCGCCCGATATAGGCGATCACCACCGAGTCCGGGATCTCCTGCATCATGCGATGGAAAATGCCGGCGGCGTTGACCGGCTCCTTGTGCACGGAGCAGCTCACCACGGTCATCATGTCCTTCAACTCGCCGAGCGCCTGCAAAAAAGCATCCGGGCTGTCCTTTTCCGAGCCGCGCCAGAGAACGATACGCTGACGCGGCACGCGGAAATGGCTGGTGATCTCCGCGACGTGCCGGTATTTGGCGACCACGTCGTCGAGCGCGCCGCCGTCGCGATAGACCTGCTTGTCGATATAGGAGCCGCCCTCGAGCACGCGCCAGGAATCATTGTCGATGACGTCGGCGAGCAGCAGGCCGCCTTTGGCATCGAATCCGAACTCGACCTTGAGATCGACCAGCGTGCCGCCTTCGAGTTGCCAGGCCTTCTCGAGCACAAGGAACGCCTGGCGCGCGATGCGCCGCATCTCGGGAAAGATTTGTTCCTCGTCGTCGCGGCCAAACACCTCCGAGCCTGCGAGCACGAGAAACGGTTCCTGCCCCTGTAGCGGCTTGGCCGGGTTGAACAGCCTTATCTGCTTGGCATCTTCCGCGAATTGCATGAACGGATCGTCGGCAATAAGCGGTTTGCCCTTCCAGTTCTTGTCCTTGGTCTTGAGGTAGAACTCGACCAGGGCTTGCGGAAACAGCTGTCCCTTCGAAAGGTGCGGATTACGCTTCAAATAAGAGCCGTGCGCTTCGCGCCGCACCACCACCTCATAGGGCAGCATGTCGCACTTAGGCGCGACGAACGATATCGCGCTGTCCTGCTCGACGAAGGCGACCGGCAGGCCGCAGGCCTTGAGCAGACGGAAGACATTGCAGGTGGTCGCGGTGGCCAGCCGGCCCTTGTCCGGGATGATGTCGTGTTTGGCGCCGTCGCCGGCCGTGATGTCGTCTTTGGCAACAACGGTCACCCGATCGGAACTGCCTTTGACCAGATGGATCTTTTTGGTCTTACCCTCGGCGACCAGGGCGCCAAGAGAGGCGCCAAGAGGATGCTTCGCGGCAATGCTTTCTGAGATTTGGCGTTCTGACATTGGAGCATCCACGGCCTGAACCCGTTTTCAGGATGACGGGGAAAATAATCGTTAGACACCATACTATCTAGAGCATGCGGGAGCCAAATCGCGCTAACCCCCGACCCCACATGGAAAAATGGCCATGGAGCGGGCATTTCCGGCACGCTCCGATGGACTCTTAACCCCTTTTCTGCTATCGCCGTGCGACTCAGAAGCCCCGTTATTGCGGGGCTTTCGACTTCGAACCCGGCCCCGGAACAACGAAGGAGCAAGCGTGCAAGTTCTCGTTCGCGACAACAACGTCGACCAGGCCCTCAAGGCGCTCAAGAAGAAGATGCAGCGCGAGGGCATTTTCCGCGAGATGAAGCTTCGCGGCCATTACGAAAAACCCTCGGAAAAGAAGGCGCGGGAAAGGGCGGAAGCGATCCGCCGCGCCCGCAAGCTGGCGCGCAAGAAGATGCAGCGCGAAGGCCTGCTGCCGATGAAGCCGCGCGTGGTTCCCGGCGCGGCCGGCGGTCCAGGTGGTCCCGGCGGCGGTGGCCGCGGGCGTGGCGGCCCGCCGCGTTTCGGCGGCGGCAGCGGCGGCGGCTCGGGCTTCTAACGCAACTGGTTTCGACGAATTATTTGGCGCGGGCCGTAACAAGCCCGCGCTAGTGCTTTTTTTAGTTCGCCCCGAACACAAAACGCATGCCGACCGCCGAGTGGATCACCTCGTCGCCGAGCGCCGCACGCGCGAGGTCGTAGAAACGGTCGCCGGTGCAATGGCCGACGATCAGGAAATCCGGATCGATCTGGCGGAACTCCTCGATCGTCTTCTCGATGTAATCGTCGCCGAGCGGCGGCACCACATGGAAGCCGCCGATCACCGCGTGCACCTTGGTCGTACCGGAAGCTTGCATCGCCTGGCGCACGGTGTTGATCACGCCTCGATGGCTGCACGAAGTGAGCACCACCAGGCCTTTGCCCTTGACCAGGTAGACGGTGGCGAGTTCGTGCTCGAAATCGTCGGGGATGTAGCCGCCGGTGTTTTTCTCGGCCGGCATCTTCTCCGGGAAGCAACCGAAGCCGTCGAAAATGCCGACGATCTCATCGGTCGCCCGCAACGGCGTCTCGAACGAGGTCTGCCCGATGCGGCCGGTGGTGAAGGCGTGATCGGCGACGATTGCCGGCTGCGCGGCCATCATCAGCGTGAGGTCGGCGTCCAAAATCGCCTTGCGATCGAGCACGCCGAAATTGCCGCCCGGATTGCGCCGCAGGCAGAAAGTGTCCTCACCGCCGACATAGAACGGCATCCTGCTTTTGAGCGCGCCCTTGGTGGCGTTGAGGAACCCGACCATGCCGCCGAAATGATCGTAATGGCCGTGGCTCAACACCAGCGCATCGAAACTCGACGGATCGATCTTGAGGATCGCCAGGTTGTTGAGCAGGACTTCCGGCGTATAGCCGAAATCGATCAGCACGTTGCGTTCCTCGCCGGCGGCTTGCGATTGCGCGTGCATAGCAAGGCCCCATTCGCCGTTGAGGATGGTGCGCGGCGGCTTGTCGGGGACGGTATTACCACTGCGGCGCTCGATGGTCAGGCCGGCGCGCTTTTCGGTCGGCACGAACTGGATGACGATGTTGTCGGTGACCATGCGCACCGCCAGCCGGTCCACTTGCGGCACGGCCTTGCCGAGCGTTTTCGCCGGCGCCGTCTTGGCGCTGGCGGCGAGCGTCGCGATCACCGCCGAAACGAAACCGGCGCCGCCGCCGCACACGTGAGCGAAATTCGCGGCCAGCGACGGGCCGCAGTTGCAGACATTGAACAGCATTGTGGAATTCCCCCCAAGCGGAACGTATTCAATGGAGCCTATGCGCGCATCATACCCGGTGTCATGCCCCGCGAAAGCGGGCGATGACGTTCACGGCAATTCCGCCAGAAACTCCCGCACCACTTTCGCCGTGCCGTGGTCGTCGAGATCGACATGGCCGCCTTGCGGGAAACGCACAAAGCGCTTGGGCTCGCGCGCCAGCGCGAACAGCCGCTCGGCAAACCGAATGGGCACGATGCGGTCCTGCTCGCCATGCAGCACCAGGAGCGGCGCCGACACCCGCCCGATGCGCTCGTCCGAATGAAATTTGTCCTTCATAAACCAGCGCACCGGCGCGAATGGATAGGCGGCGGCGCCTACCTCGACGGCGGAGGTGAACGGCGCATCGAGGATCACGCCCGCGGCCTCGTGGCCGGCGGCCAGCGCCACCGCCACCGCGGTGCCGAGCGACTCGCCGAACAGCACGATGCGCCTGGCTGGATAGCGCGCGCGCGCGAAGTCGTAAGCCGCGCCTGCGTCGCGGATCAGCCCGTCCTCTGTTGGCCTGCCGGTCGAGCCGCCATAGCCGCGATAGCACAGCGCCAGCAGGCCGGTGCCGTCGGCGGTCAGCCAAGTGAAGCGCGCGATGCGGGCGGCGAGCCCTTCGGCATTGCCCTGGAAGTAGAGCACGACCGGCTGGTCGCCGCGCGGGGCCACAAACCAGGCGATCAGCTTTTCGCCGTCGCCGCTGGTGAGCGTGACCTCTTGCGCCTGCGGCAGCCCGGCCTGCGCCGGCAGGACGTGGTTTGAATCGGGGAAATACAGCAATGCGCGCTGAAAGACGTACATCAGCGCGAGCAAGCCGCCGTAGCCCAGGACAGCGGCGATAACGAGCCATTTCAACGCGGTCATGGCTCCCTCATATCACATGGGCTGCATTCCCTCGTTTCCAGGCCGTCCGGCCGGGCGTATGGAGTTTGTTAAGGCAAAATGGCCGAAGCGGCTGAATTTTAGAAGATTTTACGCAACCAATCGCAAGATTGAGCGTTTAAATTACGGGGTGGGTTTTCTTGTCCGCATGAAACCCGGAGGTCAGGCTGTAGTATTGCGTTGATTCGGGATTGGAAATGGACAAGCCGACCGGCTTTCTTGAGAGTGAATTCGAGCGGGTCATCGCGGCTCGCGGCGTGGCGTCGGCCGACCAGAACGTCGTGCCGATCTCCGAGCCGTTGCGCGCGCAGGCAACGCTGCGCGAGCGCGAACGCCGGTTCCGCGAATTGCTCGATGCCCTGCCCGCCGCCATCTACACGACCGACGCCGCCGGGCGGCTCACCTATTACAACGAAGCCGCCGCCGAGCTGTGGGGCCACCGGCCCAAGCTCGGCTCGAGCGAATGGTGCGGTTCGTGGAAGCTGTTCTGGCCGGACGGCACGCCGCTGCCGCACGACGCGTGCCCGATGGCGGTTGCACTGAAGGAAAATCGCATAGTGCGCGGCCAGGAAGCCGCCTGCGAGCGCCCCGACGGCACCCGCGTGCCGTTCATTCCCTATCCGACGCCGCTGCACGATGAATCCGGCAAGCTCATCGGCGCCGTCAACATGCTGGTCGACATCACCGAGCGCAAGCGCGCGGAAGAGCAGCAGGCGCTGCTGGTGCGCGAGCTGCATCATCGCGTGCGCAACACGCTCGCCACCGTGCAGGCGATCATGGGTTCGACCGCGCGCACGGCCGAGACCATCGAGGATTTCAAGACCGCGCTGATCGGGCGCATCGCCGCGCTGGCCAAGACCCATCTGTTGCTCACCGACGAGGAACACGCCGTTGCGTTCGCCGACGTCTTGCACAACGAGCTCGATGCCTTCGACGATGGCAGCGACGGGCGGATCACGCTGAGCGGCCCGGAAGTCTTTCTGTCATCGCAGCTCGCCGTGTCGCTCGGCATGGCGGTGCACGAGCTCACCACCAATGCCGCGAGATTCGGCGCGCTCTCGGTCGTTGGCGGCAAGGTGGACGTCACCTGGCGCATGACCATCGAGGCGACATGCCGCACGCTTGATTTCGATTGGGTGGAAAGCGGCGGACCGGTGGTGTCGCCGCCGGAGCGGCAAGGCTTCGGCGCGCGGCTGCTGGAATTCGTGCTGCCCGGGCAGATCCAGGCCAAGGCCACCATCGACTACTTAGCCGAAGGCGTGCGCATGCACTGTGCGGTGCCGCTACCGGCGGAGACGAAGGCCTAGCGCTAGGCCGCGCTCACATCGCCTTCACGATACTCTCGGTCATTTTCTTGGCGTCGCCGAGCAGCATCATGGTGTTGTCGCGGTAGAACAGCGGGTTGTCGATGCCGGCGTAGCCCGATGCCAGCGAGCGCTTGATGAACATCACGGTGCCGGCCTTCCACACCTGCAGCACCGGCATGCCGTA
>PKXB01000086.1 GCA_003133345.1 Hyphomicrobiales bacterium
GCGGGTGCTGTCCGACGTCGTCGTCAGTGACGGCAAGGTGTTCTTCTCCCTTACCGTCGATGCGTCGGCGGTGAAAGTCTGGGAGCCGGTGCGCAAGGCGGCGGAAGAGGCCGTGCGCGCCGTTCCCGGCGTGCAATCGGTGCTGGTCGCGCTAACCGCGGAACGGGCCGCCGGCGCCGCGGCACGCGGGCCGCAGCCGTCACATGTTGCTACGCAGCCACGCGCGGCGGGTCCCGCGGCGCATGCGCACGCCCATCCGGCCGACAAGGTGCAGCCCGGCATTCCCGGTGTCGACGCGGTGATCGCGGTCGCCTCCGGCAAGGGCGGCGTCGGCAAATCCACCACTGCGGTCAATCTCGCGCTCGGCCTGCGCGACCTCGGCCTGAAGGTTGGCATGCTCGATGCGGATATTTACGGGCCCTCGTTGCCCAAGCTGCTCGCCATCAAGGAGAAGCCGCAAACCATCGGCGGCACCCGGCTCAAGCCGATCGAGCGCTACGGACTGACGGTGATGTCGATCGGGTTCCTGATCGACGAAGAGACGCCGATGATCTGGCGCGGGCCGATGGTGATGTCGGCGATCACGCAGATGCTGCGCGAAGTGGAGTGGGGCAAGCTCGACGTTATGGTGGTCGACATGCCGCCCGGCACTGGCGATGCGCAGCTCACCATGGCGCAGCAGGTGCCGCTGAAAGGCGCGGTCATCGTCTCGACCCCGCAGGATCTGGCGCTGATTGACGCACGGCGCGGCGTCGCCATGTTCAAGCGCGTGAACGTGCCGGTGCTCGGCATCGTTGAAAACATGAGCTATTTCCTGTGCCCGAGTTGCGGCTCGCGTTCGGATATATTTGGCCATGGCGGTGCGCGTCAGGAAGCCGAGCGCCAGGGCGTGCCGTTCCTCGGCGAAGTGCCGCTGCACATGACCATCCGCGAGAAATCGGATTCCGGCATGCCGGTGGTCGCCACCGAGCCGGACGGCGTGCACGCCAAAATCTATCGCGAGATCGCCGCCAAGGTGCTTGAGCAGATCAAGGGTGGCGTAGCGGCAGGGCGCATCGCGCCGAAGATCGTGATCGAGGCTTGAGGACGGGTCGCGTAGACGGCTGGCAAGCTGACGTGAGCAGGGCAGCCCGATAGTCTCCAATAGTCTGATGTGTTACTAATTTACGGTTTGGCGGCTTGCGCTCGAACGGCCCGGGTCGCATTGTAGCGCCATGCGGGGGCGGCCTTTTTTGCCAATCCCCATAAACATTTGAAGGGAGGGTTCTAATGAAACGCCGTAAATTTCTGACCGCGCTTGGCGCCGGCGCCGCTGCGGTGGCCATCGCCAAACCGGCTATCGCGCAGTCGATGCCGGAGCTCAAGTGGCGGCTCACGTCAAGCTTTCCGAAATCGCTCGACACCGCCTATGGCGCGGCCGAGACGCTGTCGAAACACGTGGCGGAAGCCACCGACAATAAATTCCAAATTCAATGCTTTGCTGCTGGCGAAATCGTTCCGCCGTTCCAGGCTATCGATGCGGTGGGCAACGGCACCGTCGAGATGTGCCACACCGCCGCCTATTATTTTATCGGCAAGGACCCGACCTTCGCGCTGTGCAATTCGCTTCCGTTCGGGTTGAATTCGCGCCAGCAAAACGCCTGGTTCCAGGATCACGGCGGCCAGGACATGCTCAATGAGTTTACTAAGAAGTTCAAACTCTACGGCATTTCCGGCGGCAACACCGGCACCCAGATGGGCGGCTGGTTTCGCAAGGAGATCAAGACCGTCGAAGACGTAAAAGGCATAAAAATGCGCATCGGCGGTTGGGCCGGCAAGACCTTGCAAAAGCTCGGCGCTATCCCGCAACAGATTGCCGGCGGCGACATCTATCCCGCGCTCGAGAAGGGCACCATCGACGCCGCCGAGTGGGTCGGTCCCTACGACGACGAGAAGCTCGGCTTCTACAAGGTCGCGAAATACTATTACTACCCGGGCTGGTGGGAAGGCGGCACCGCGCTGCACTTCTACATCAATACCGACAAGTGGGCCGCACTGCCGAAGGCGTATCAGTCACTACTCACGACGGCGGCCGGCTACACCAATATGGACGTGCAGGCCAAATACGATGCCCGCAATCCGCTGGCGTTGAAGCGCTTGGTGGCGGCCGGCACGCAACTGCGACCGTTCAGCACGGAGATTATGGAAGCCTGTCTCAAAGCGTCGAACGAGGTCAACGCCGAGACGTCCGCGGTCAATGCCGACTTCAAGAAAATCTACGAATCACAGATGGCATTCCGTGAAGACGAGAACCTGTGGTGGCAGGTTGCGGAATACACCTACGAGTCCTTCATGATCCGCCATCGCGGCAAAAGCTGATCGGCGCAAGAACCGATCGACTATTAAATAAATCGGATTGGGGTCGGCCCACAAAGCCGGCCCCGACGCTTTTTAGGGTCCTTTCCGGGCCCGCTCCCACTTATAACTTTGGTCGAGCCGATGCAGACTGGATCTAGGGGGCGGCCTCCGTCATGGTTTCGGCCACGCCCCCAAGGGGTGCGATGACGGGTGCGCGCGAATGGTGGGCTCCCGCTATAAGAAAACCAGAGGGAGGATATCAAAATGAAGCGTCGTCAATTTTTAAAACTGCGGGCATCGGCGTTGCCGCGGCCGCGGTTGCTTCGCCGGCGATCGCGCAGTCGATGCCGGAGATCAAATGGCGCATGACCACGAGCTGGCCGAAGTCGCTCGACACGCTCTACGGCGGCGCCGAAATGATGTGCAAGGTCGTCGCCGAGGCGACCGACGGCAAGTTCCAGATTCAGACTTTCGCCGGCGGTGAAATCGTGCCCGGCCTGCAGGTCGTCGACGCCGTACAGAACGGCACCGTCGAGTGCGGCCATACCGCCTCGTACTACTATTTCGGCAAGGACCCAACGTTCGGCATGGGCACATCGATTGCGTTCGGCCCAAACCAACGGCTGAACCAAGGCTGGTTCACGCTGGGCGGCGGCAAGGAAGTGCTCAACGAGTTCTACAAGAAGTACAATTGCACCGCGCTGCTCGCCGGCAATACCGGATGCCAAATGGGCGGCTGGTTCCGCAAGGAGATCAATTCGGTCGACGATCTCAAGGGCTTGAAAATGCGCATCGGGGGATTCCCCGGCCGCGTCATCCAAAAGCTCGGCGCGGTTCCGCAACAAATCGCGGCCGGCGACATCTATCCGGCACTGGAGAAGGGCACAATCGACGCCGCCGAGTGGGTCGGTCCCTACGACGACGAGAAGCTCGGCTTCTACAAGGTCGCGCCGCATTACTACTATCCCGGCTGGTGGGAAGGCGGCTCGATGCTGTTCACCTTCGTTAACCTCGACAAGTGGAATGCGCTGCCGAAAAACTACCAGGCGATCCTCGAACAGGCCGGCCACTTCGCCAATACCTGGATGATCGTGAAATACGATGAGGTCAATCCGGCGGCGCTCCGCCGCCTGCTCGCCAACGGTGTGAAGCTGCACGGCTTCTCGCCGGCGATCATGGAAGCCTGCTTCAAAGCTGCGAAGGAATTGCACAGTGAAATCGCGGCAATGAACGAAAGCTTCAAGAAGGTCTATGACGCGATGACCAAATACACCAACAATGGCTACCAGTGGTTCCAGGTGGCCGAGCTCAGCTACGACTCCTTCATGGTCCGCCACTCGCGCGCCTGATCGTAGCGCACGTACAAAAGCGGCCCCGGTGCCTCGGCGCCGGTGCCGTTTTTTTATCGAAGGGCGCTATCTTTTCGGCGGCTCGCTGAAGTCGAGCGGCGACAGATCGATTTGCGGGATTTCGATCTGCACCTTGTTCGGATCGATCGTCGAGGCGGCGCCCTTGTAGTGCATGACCATGGCCGGGAACAGGATGACCAGCAGCACCATGATCACCTGGATCACCACGAACGGCATGGCGCCCCAGTAGATCTGGCCGGTGGTGATCCCATCCGTGCGCTTGCCAGTGACGCGGTCATTGTAAGGCTCGCGCGGCGCGACCGAGCGCAGATAGAACAACGCGAAACCGAACGGCGGGTGCATGAACGAGGTCTGCATATTGACGCCGAGAATGACGCCAAACCAGATCAAGTCGATGCCGAGATGTTCGGCGACGGGGCCGAGGAGCGGAACAACGATGAAGGCGAGCTCGAAGAAGTCGAGGAAGAAGGCGAGAACGAACACGAAGGCGTTGACGAAGATCAGGAAGCCGATTTGCCCGCCAGGCAACGAAGTCAGCAGGCTTTCAACCCAGATATGGCCACTGACGCCGTAGAACGTCAGCGAGAATACACGCGCGCCGATCAGGATGAAGAGCACGAAGGCCGATAATTTGGCGGTGGATTCGACTGCCTGACGCACCAGGTCCCAGGTCAGCCGCCGCTTGAGCGCGCCGAGGATCAGCGCGCCGCTCGCCCCCATGGCGCCGCCCTCGGTCGGGGTAGCAATGCCGACGAAGATGGTGCCGAGCACCAAAAAGATCAGAAACAGCGGCGGTACCATTACGAAAGTGGTCTGCTGCGCCATGTGCGACAGGAAGCGGAAGCCGGTAAAGCGGGCGACGATCCAATTCACCACGGCGATGGCGAACGCGAACATGATCGCAAGGAACATGGTCAGCACGACAAAATCGGCACCGTGCGTTTCGGAATGCCGCATCATCAGCCAGCCGAATACGCCGCTGACCACAGTCAACACGCCAAGGGAGATCAGGCCTCGGCTGTTATCGGCTTCGCGAAAGCCGACCGCGTCCGGCGGCAAACCCGGTGTCGCCTTCGGGAAGGCGATTGTGACCATGAATATATAGACGGCATAGAGTCCGGCGAGCGTGATGCCGGGAATGAAGGCGCCCTCGTACATGTCACCGACCGATTTGCCGAGCTGGTCGGCCATCACGATGAGCACCAGCGAGGGAGGAATGATCTGCGCCAGCGTGCCGGACGCGGCGATCACGCCGGAGGCCACGCGCCGGTCATAGCCGTAGCGCATCATGATCGGCAGCGAGATCAGCCCCATGGAAATCACCGAGGCGGCGACCACGCCGGTGGTGGCGGCGAGCAGCGCGCCGACGAAAATGACCGCGTAAGCGAGGCCGCCGCGCACGGTGCCGAACAATTGCCCGATGGTGTCGAGCAAGTCCTCCGCCATGCCGGATCGTTCGAGCACCAACCCCATGAACGTGAAGAACGGGATCGCCAGCAACGTGTCGTTGCTCATCACCCCATAGACGCGTTCTGGCAAGGCTTGCAGGAAGTCGGGGACGAACAGGCCAAGCTCGATACCGAGCAGCGCGAAGATCAGCCCGACCGCGCCGAGCGAGAAGGCCGCCGGATAACCGAGCAGCAGAAAGAACACCAGGGAGCCGAACATGATCGGCGCCATGTTGTTGATGAGTATGGCTTCCATGCGAGACCCCGGATCCCTTGCGGAAAACTAGTGTTTTTCAATTGCGCTGATGATTTCCTCGGCCTCGGTTTCGAGCGAGCTTCGTTGGCTCGCATGGGGGTCAGGGATGAGGTCTCGCATCACGGCGATCCGTTTCACGAGCTCAGATATCCCCTGCATGAAGAGCATCGCGAACGCGACCATGATCAGTGCCTTGGACGGCCATTGTGCCAGGCCGCCGGCATTTCCAGACTGCTCGTTGATCTCGACCGAGCGCAGGAAGAAAGGAATCCCGGTCACAACCATGATGATGGTCAGCGGCAGTAGGAAGAACGCATGCCCCACCGCGTCGATGCTGTCGCGTACGCGCTTCGGCAGCATGTTGTTTACGATGTCGATGCGGATGTGCTCATTGTCGAGCAGTGTCCAGGGCGCGCACAGTAGAAACACGGCGCTGAACAGCACCCATTGCAACTCGAGCCAGGAGTTCGACGAGGTATCGAAAATCTTGCGCACGGTGGCATTGACCGCCGAGACCACCACGGCGGCCAGGATCAGCCAGGCGATGCGTTTGCCGATCCAGGTGTTGACGGCGTCGACCACGCGCGTCACCGGCAGCAACGCCTTCAGCACTGCGTCGAGAGCGCCCACTTGCATCTCCCCTCTATCCGGCCATCACCATAGCCCCGGCCGGCGATGTTATTCTTGTTTATGTCCCCTCGGCTTAGCCGCAAGGCCAATCCCGTCACCTTAATCCGATGCTGCCATAAGGCGTCAATAGTGAAATTGCTAGCAGATTGAGGGGAGCAGAGTTGCTGAACCGCCGCCGTAGTGCCTTTGCCGAATGAAGCGGGGGTGGGCCCTTTGACCCCGCGTGGGGCGCCGAAACCCATGGTTAACGAACTCTAAACCCTCGGTTAACCAGCTAGGCGGTAAAAAGGCCTTTGGCCTGCCCTTCGGGGGCGGCGGCCGCGCCTATTCCGATCATCGGTCGGTATCGGTTGCGGTGCGCAAGGAAAGAGCATGCGGCAGCTCACGATCGCCGAGCGGCTTACTGCGGCCGTCCTGCTGCCGCTGGCCACCATGCTGTCGGTTCCATTCTTGACCGCGGCGCTCATGCCATTTCTCGACGAGGCCAATGCCACCTATGCCGAGATTTTTATCGCGCTTGTCACCGCCAGCATCGCGGGTGCGGTGGTCCTGATCATCGCGCGCGGAATCGTGCGCCCCATTGCCCAGGTGGCCGATACCATCGACGCCATCGCCCATGCCGAACTAGATTCCGCGGCGCCGTTGCAGCCGACCCGCGGCGAAATAGCGCGCCTCATAGCCGCGACCGACAGGCTTACCGACGTCATTGGCGAACGCCAGCGCCGAGAGTTGTTGCATAACGATCTCGATCGCACGTGGCAGGCCTCGCGCCGCGCCAATTTGTCCAACCTGGCACGCCAAGTCGAGTCCGCGACCGGACTCGGTATCCAGCCGATCATCGATGGCGCCGCGACCTTGCATCTCAAGGCCGAGGACATGCTGGCGGCGCTGGAGACCGTGCGGACGGCTTTCGACGAGACCGTCCGCGCTGCCGAGGGCTCGCACGCCATGAATCAGGCCGCGGGCCAATTGTCCGACCAGGTAATCCGGGCGATCACCGAAATATCGGAACAGGTGCGGCGCGGCAGCGGGCTGGGCCGCGAAGCGGTCGTCCGCGCCAATGCCTCGCGCGCGACTATCGACGCGCTGGCTAGGGCCGCCAACCAGATCGGCGACATCGTCACCGTGATCAACGATATCGCATCGCAGACCAATCTGCTCGCGCTCAATGCCACCATCGAGGCGGCGCGCGCGGGCGAGGCCGGACGCGGCTTTTCGGTGGTCGCCTCCGAGGTCAAGATGCTGGCGACGCAGACTGGCAAATCGACCGGACAGATCGGCGCCAAGGTCGCCGAGATTCAAGCCACTACGCGCGAAGTCGTGGCCGCGCTATCGAATGTTGCCGAGGCCATCGATCAGCTCTCCGACGTCACGGTCTCGGTATCCGCGGCGATAGAGCAGCAGCGAAACGCCGCCGAAAACTTCGCCGCCGGCGCGCGCGAAACCAGCGCCGCAACGTCCAATGTTGTCGGGCGCATGGTTGGCATCGCCGACATGGTGCAGCGCTCGCGCGCAACCGCGCAGGGCGTATCGGCCGTTGCCGAGGCGATGCAATCGACGTCGCAAATTCTATGCCGCGAGATCCCCGACATCGTGCGCAAGGCGGTCAATGCCGATTTGCGCGAATTCCCGCGCTACGAAGTGAAGCTGACCGCGCGCCTGGAACGCGATGACCAGGTCGTCGAGGTGACGGTGCATGACATCAGCGAAGGCGGCGCGCGTATCGATGACCCTGAAAACCTCGCGGTCGGCGATCGGGTCGCCTTGACGTTGCCGGGCATGAAAGCGATCACCGCCGAGGTCGTACGCAACAGCGGAGACGGTTTTGGAATATGTTTTAAGCCGGCCCGGCTGCGGCTAGAGGAGTTGCGCGATCTGGTGACATCGCAGGAGCGGGCTGCGTAATCTTTCGTTGAGCACGATCTTTTCCGAAAACCAGGTTCCCATCCCCGATCAAGTCAAGGACAAGCTTTTCGGGGTTGTGCTCCAACTAGCCTCCCGTCACGCTCATGTGGCGCGACAGCGCCGGGCGCCGGTGGCGGCGATCGATCACGAAATCATGCCCCTTGGGCTTGCGGGTAATCGCCTCGTCGATCGCGGCATGCACCAGATCGTCGCTTTCGGAGGCGCGCAGGGGGCCGCGCAGATCGGCGGCATCGTCCTGGCCGAGGCACATATAGAGCGTGCCGGTGCAGGTGATGCGCACGCGATTGCATGACTCGCAGAAATTATGGGTCATCGGCGTGATGAAGCCGAGCCGTCCGCCGGTTTCCTTGACGCGCACATAACGCGCCGGCCCGCCGGTGCTATATTCGATGTCTTCGAGCGTGTAGTGCTCGGCCAGGCCCGCCCGCACCATCGACAAGGGCAGGTACTGATCGAGCCGGTCTTCGCCGATATCGCCCAGCGGCATCACCTCGA
Organism: Hyphomicrobiales bacterium; assembly: GCA_003133345.1. GTDB lineage: Bacteria > Pseudomonadota > Alphaproteobacteria > Rhizobiales > Xanthobacteraceae > Pseudolabrys. The sequence goes on from PKXB01000086.1 coordinate 8,463, forward strand.
TCACCGTGAGATCCATGCCGCGCCCGTGCGCCCATGCGAGCAGGCCGCCGATCTCGTCCTCGTTGACGCCCTTGAGCGCCACGGCGTTGATCTTCACCTGCAGGCCGGCGGCCTGCGCGGCATCGATGCCGGCTAGCACTTTGGCAAGATCGCCCCAGCGCGTGATGGCGCGAAACTTGTCGGGGTCGAGTGTGTCGAGCGAGACATTGATGCGCTCGACGCCATGGCTTTTAAGTTCGGCGGCATATTTTTCCAATTGCGAGGCGTTGGTGGTGAGCGTGAGCTCCTTGAGCGCGCCGCTTTCAAGATGGCGCGACAACGAGGACACCAGCGTCATGATGCCGCGCCGCACCAGCGGCTCGCCGCCGGTCAGGCGTAGCTTGGTCACGCCCTTGGCAATGAACGCGCTGCACAGTCGATCGAGTTCCTCCAGGCTGAGCAGATCGGCCTTCGGCAGGAAGGTCATGTGCTCCGACATGCAGTACACACAGCGGAAATCGCAGCGGTCGGTCACCGAGACGCGTAAATAGGTGATGGCGCGAAGAAACGGGTCGATCAACGCGCCCGGGCGGGTGCCGGCGCGATCGAGATCAAGTGTAGACGTGCCGTTGGTCGCAACCATATCCCGTCCCTGCGCGGCGATCGGCGCCCTCCGGATATAGGAAGTTTGGCCGATAATGGCCATAGCGTCCAGCCGACCCCACGGGCGCGATCAAGCGCCGCGAACGGCTCCGCGGCGCTATTGAATGAATGCTGACGTGGGTTTGGCTAGCGCGTCGGCGCGGGCGTGGCCGGCCACGGCGCGGGCGCCTGCTGCTGCGCCTGCGGGGCAGGGGCGGGCGCTGCCGAGGTCTTAGGCTTCGGCTTTGCCGCCGGCTTGGCGCCCGTCTTCTTTTTGGCCGCCGGCTTTTTGACCGACTTCAGGGGGGGCGGCGCAGGCGTCAACTCGACCTGCACCGGGTTGGGGCGGAATTCCGGCAAGCCGTTACTATTCGCGATTGGCTCGATATTTTCCGAATCCGGTTGATAGCCGTTGAGCGTGAAGGTAACGGCGATCGGCGCATTGGCCGGCAGTGCGAGCGCGCAAGGCGTGCGACAGGTTTGCCCGTTGGAGGCCTTGGCTTCGGCGCCCGGCGGCTCGGACTCGAAACGCACTGTGTCCATCATCGGCGCCGGCTTCAGTGCGTCGAGATTCATCCAATCCGGTGTCGATGAACACGCCGCAAGCGCGAGTCCCCCGATCACGATCGCGATTACTCGGTACATAATGTTTAACCCGTCCGCTCGAGCGATAGAAACCGCCCACCCTTTAACAGGATACGGTCGCGGTCTTGGGCGTGCAACCGGCCGCACGCCATTAACCTTACCGCATTAACCATCGTGGCTGCCAGTCGCATCAATTTGCGGGCGAAATTGCGGCTATAGCCGACCGTAATTGCGCAAAATGGCTGATTATGCGGTCCGGCCCGAACTCGGACACCGGGCGGTCGCTATAGCCGAAATCGACGGCGATCACCGGGATGCCGGCCGCGCGCGCGGTCCGGATATCGGTCACGGAGTCGCCGATCATGATCGCATGCGTCAGGCTTCCGCCAGCCGCCGTGACGGTGCGGCGCAGCACCTCCGGGTCGGGCTTCTGGATCCCGAAAGTATCCTGTCCGCAGATCGTCGCGAACCGGTCGGCGAGCTTGAGCTGCTTGAGCAGCAGCACCGATAACCGTTCGAGCTTGTTGGTACAGACGGCAAACCGGCAGCCGTCGGATGCGAGGACATCGAGCGCGTCGGTCAGCCCCGGAAAGGGCCGCGAACGGTCGGCGACGTGCTCTGTATAATGCGCGATGAAATCCGCGAACAATTGCTCGAGCTTTGCCGGCGCGACGGCGATGCCTTCCGCCGCGATGCCGCGCGCGATCATCATCCTGGCGCCGCCGCCGATCGTATTGCGCGCGGTCTCATAGGGCACCGGCGGCCATCCTTCGCGCGCGAACACCACGTTGAGGGTATCAACGAGATCGGGCGCGGTATCGATCAGGGTGCCGTCGAGGTCGAAAACGATGGTCGGGGCGGCCATGGCGGATCGCTAGCGCATGATCCGGTCAAGTGGAAGGCCTCCGGGAGAGCGATTTTCGGCTACCCAGGCGGGGCGATCGGGGCTAGATAGGCGTGGCATTAATGTCCTTAATCCACGCTCGAATCCTCAACCGGTCGCGATGAACGCCGATGCCCAAAAACGTGCAGCTGCCGCTCGCGCCGTCGAATTCGTGCGGCCCGGCATGCGGCTCGGGCTCGGCACCGGCTCGACCGCGAAGCATTTCGTGGAGCTGATCGGCGAACGCGTGCGGGCCGGCCTCGACGTCATTGCGGTGCCGACGTCGCAAGCGACCCGTGCCGATGCCGAGCGTTGCGGCATTGCGCTGACCACGCTCGATGAAACGCCGGAGCTCGACCTGACCGTGGATGGCGCCGACGAAATCGCGCCCGATCTCAGCTTGATCAAGGGCGGCGGCGGCGCGCTGCTGAGGGAAAAGATCGTTGCCGCAGCCTCCGCGCGCATGATCGTGATCGCCGACCGGAGCAAATGGGTGGCTCAGCTCGGACGCTTTCCGCTGCCGATCGAGGTGGCGCCATTCGGCTTAGGAGCGACCCTGAAGGCGATCGAGAAAGCCGTTGCAGCGATTCAGGGGCCCGGATCCCTGACGGTGCGGCAGGGCAAGGACGGCCACGCTTTCGTCACGGATGGCGCTCACTGGATCATCGACGCCGCGCTTGGCCGGATTGACGATCCGAAAGCGATGGCGGACGCGCTTTCGGGCATTCCCGGGGTCATGGAACATGGTCTGTTTATCGGTCTCGCGCAGACGGCCATTCTGGCCGGACCGGACGGCGTCACGGTCGTCGAACGGCCGTGATATCTTGAGCGAAAACGGAGTAATGAAGATGAGCATCATTCAGGCCATTAAACGCACCAGCCGGCTGGCTGCGGTCGCCGTCGCGCTGGTCGCATTTGGTCCGGCCGCTCACAGCCAGCAGCCGTCTGCGGCGGCGATGTCGACCGCGAAGGAAATCGTGACCGTCACCGGCGCCACCACCCTGTTCAATCCGTTGATTGCCGGTGTCGTCGAACAGGCGAAACTTCTGTTCCTCCAACAGAACCCGGGCTTGAGCAAGGATCTCAACGAGATCGCAATCAAAATTCGTAACGATTTGGCTCCACGCTTCGACGAGTTGGTCAATGACGTGGCCCGGAATTATGCGATCCATTTCACCGAGCAGGAACTCAAGGACGTGCTCGCGTTCTACAAATCACCGGCCGGCAAGAAGCTGATCTCCGAGCAGTCAAAGGTCGTCGAGGCGAGCATGAAATTCGCGCAGGACTGGGCCAACAAGCTGTCTGACCAAGTGATCGCGCAGATGCGCGAGGAATTGAAGAAGCGGGGGCTGGCCCAATAACCAGCGATGGCCGGATTGCAAACAGGGCGCTAGCGACTGATGTCGGACCACGACGTCGATCTTTTTGTCATCGGAGCCGGCTCCGGCGGCGTGCGCGCGGCGCGCATCGCGGCGGCCTACGGCGCGCGCGTCATGATCGCGGAGGAATACCGCGTCGGTGGCACTTGTGTGATCCGCGGCTGCGTGCCGAAGAAGCTGCTGGTCTATGCCTCGCGGTTTTCCGAGGAGTTCGAGGGCGCCGCCGGCTACGGCTGGACCGTGCCGGAACCGACGTTTCACTGGCCGACGCTGATCGCCAACGTCAACCGTGAAGTAACGCGGCTGGAATCCGCCTATACCAACACGCTCGAACGCTTCAACGTCGCGCTGGTCAAGAGCCGCGCCGTGCTGGAAGACGCCCACACCGTGCGGCTGGCAAGCGGCGCACGCGTGCGCGCCGAGACGATCCTGATTGCGACGGGTGCTGCTCCCTATCATGGCGCCCAGATCGCCGGTCTCAAACACGTAATTTCATCGAATGAAGCGTTTCATCTCGAGCAACTGCCAAAACACATTCTGATTCAGGGAGGCGGGTACATCGCGGTCGAGTTTGCCGGAATTTTCGCCGGGCTCGGCAGTAAAGTCACTCTGGTCTATCGCGGCGAAAACATTTTGCGCGGTTTCGACGACGATGTGCGCGAGCATTTACGCGGCGAGATGGTCAAGCGCGGGATAAGGATCATTACCAAACAGACCGTGGCGGCGGTCGAGAAGGTGGAGCACGGCTACGACGTCGAATTGTCCGATCACGAACAGGTCATGGCGGACCTGGTCATGTTCGCGACCGGCCGCAAACCGAATGTGCATGGACTCGGCCTCGAAGCGGCAGGCGTCAAGCTTGGCGAGACGGGCGGCGTCGCGGTCGATGAGTTCTCGAAGACGACGGTGGAAAATATTTATGCGGTCGGTGACGTCACCAATCGGATCAATCTCACGCCAGTGGCGATCCGCGAGGGCCATGCTTTCGCCGACACGGTCTATGGCGGCAAGCCGACGCCGGTCGATCATTCCAATGTGCCGACCGCGGTGTTCTCGGATCCCGAGCTCGGCGTCATCGGCCTGACCGAGACGCAGGCGCGCGAGCGGCTCAACAAGGTCGACATTTACAAGACCAGCTTCCGTCCGATGAAGGCGACGCTGTCCGGGCGCGACACCAGGGTGTTCATGAAGCTGGTGGTGGACGGCATCACCGACCAAGTGGTCGGCTGCCATATCGCCGGCCCCGATGCCGGCGAACTGATCCAGGTGATCGGCATCGCCGTGAAGATGCGCGCCACCAAGGCCGATTTCGACGCCACCATGGCGGTGCATCCGACCGCGGCCGAGGAACTGGTCACCATGCGCGAGAAGGCCGTCAGCTACGGCCGCGCGGCGGCGGAATAGCCTTAAACTAACCGACTTTCGTGAATATCTGGCTTCCGCGAGGCGCCTTCGTGTATAACCCCCGCCAATCGCTGGAGTAATTGGCAATGTCCGAGCGTTGGACGCCCGACAGTTGGCGCAAGAAGCCTATTGAGCAGGTCCCGGTTTATCCGGACCGGCAGGCGTTGGCCGATACCGAGAAGCAGCTTGCCACCTTCCCGCCGCTGGTGTTCGCGGGCGAGGCGCGCAGCCTGAAGAAGCAGCTTGCGCGCGTCGCCAATGGCCACGCTTTCCTGCTGCAAGGCGGCGACTGCGCGGAAAGTTTCGCCGAGCATGGCGCCAACAACATCCGTGACTTTTTCCGCATGTTCCTGCAGATGGCGGTGGTACTCACCTATGCCGCCGCCTCGCCAGTGGTGAAGGTCGGTCGCATCGCCGGCCAGTTCGCCAAACCGCGCTCATCGCCGACCGAAAAGCGCGACGGCAAGGAATTGCCGAGCTATCGCGGCGACATCATCAATGACATCGCCTTCACCGAGGAGGCGCGCCGTGCCGATCCGCGTCGGCAGATCGAGGCCTTCCGGCAGTCGGCGGCAACGCTCAACCTGTTGCGCGCCTTCGCGCAAGGCGGCTATGCGAACTTGGCCAGCGTGCGGCAATGGATGCTCGGCTTCGTCAAGGATAGTCCGCAGTCGCGCCGCTATGTCGAATTGTCCGATCGCATTTCCGAGGCGCTCGGCTTCATGCAGGCCTGCGGCCTTGATCTCGAAAGCCATCCCGAACTGCGCACCACCGAATTTTACACCAGCCATGAAGCGCTGCTGCTCGGCTTCGAGCAGGCGTTCACCCGCATCGATTCGACCACCGGCGATTGGTACGCCACCTCCGGCCACATGCTGTGGATCGGCGACCGCACGCGGCAATACGATCACGCCCACATCGAATATGCCCGCGGCATCAAGAATCCGCTCGGGCTCAAATGTGGGCCGTCGCTCAAGGCGGACGATCTGCTGCGGCTGATCGACATCCTCAATCCGGACAACGAAGCGGGCCGTCTTACGCTGATTGGCCGCTTCGGCGCCGAAAAAGTCGGCGAGCATCTGTCGGCGCTGGTGCGCGCGGTCAAGCGCGAGGGCAAAGTGGTGCTCTGGTCGTGCGACCCGATGCACGGCAATACCATCACCTCGGCGAGCGGCTACAAAACCCGTCCGTTCGACCTGATCCTGAAAGAGGTGCGCGGCTTCTTCGACGTGCATGCGGCGGAGGGCACCTACGCCGGCGGCGTGCATCTGGAGATGACCGGGCAGAACGTCACCGAATGTACCGGCGGCGCCCGCGCCATTTCAGATGCCGATCTCAACGACCGCTATCACACCGCCTGCGATCCACGGCTCAATGCTGAGCAGGCGATCGATCTCGCTTTCTTGCTGGCCGAATTGCTCAAGAAAGTTCGCTCCGCACAGGCCAAGCCGATGCCGGCGGTGGCCGGGCTCTGACTAAGCCAAAAGCGATGACACCTCGGGATCGCCGAGGGGATCGGGGAGGATCGAATGACAAGCGCAATAGGTTCGCTCGTACGAGCGGCCCGGATTATCTGCCTGAGCGGCGCAGTCGGTATTTTATTGGGCAATCATGCCATAGCCGGCGTTATCGAAATATTTCATGCCGACTCGCTCGGTGGTCCGATGAGTTGGCTCAAAAAGGCATTTGAAGCCAAACACAGCGGCGTGACCATCAATCTCACTCCGGGCACATCACGCCAACTAGCCGATCGCATTCTCGCTGGCGAAATCTGCGACGTGTTCGCGCCGTCCTCGTCCCCGATCGCCGATGAACTGGTCACCAAAAATGCCGCGGACTGGTCGGTGGTTTTCTCGGCGAATGAAATGGCGGTCATTACGGCCAAAGGCAATCCGCAGGGCATTCATAAGATCGCCGATCTCGCCAGGCCGGGCGTGACCTTCGTGCGCATCACCGGTGAGAAAGATCTTGGCACCGGCCGCACCATCGAATTCCTCAAACGCGCCGCCACGCTGGAAGGCAAGCCGGAGCTGGCGCAGAAGATCATCGACGCGGCGGGGAAGCAAAACTCGGTCCCCGATACCGTGCGCGCCGTGCGCGAGGGTAATGCGAATGCGGGCGTGGTCTATTATTCCGCCGCGGTCGCAGCCAAGAGCGATCTGGAGATCATCCGGTTTCCCGCCAGCGTCAATCTGAGCGATGCCATCCAGAATGCCGCGGTTGTCCCACATACGGCGAAAAATCCAAAGGAGGCGACCGAGTTCGTGCGCTTCATTCTGTCGGCCGAAGGGCAGGGCATTTTGCTGCAAACCGGCCAGCCGCCAGTGGTGCCTGCGATCCGCAAGGGAAAAATCCCGCCGGAGCTGACAAACTGACCGCGAGAGCCCATGCACAGCAGCCATACCGGCGCGTGATTGCCGACCGGAAGGCCAGGCGTTAGATCAATGCCATGAACGCCCGCCCTGCCGATAAGCTCGCGATCGCGGTCGCGCAGCTCAACTCGACCGTCGGCGACATCGCCGGCAATGCCGAGAAAATGCGCCGCGCGCGCGTGGCCGCCGCCGCGCAGGGCGCCGATCTGGTCGTTTTCCCCGAACTGTTCATCGCCGGCTATCCGCCCGAGGACCTGGTGCTCAAGCCGGCGTTCCAGGCCGCCTGCCGCGCGGCAATCGAGGCGCTGGCCCGGGAAACCGCGTCGGGTGGACCGGCGCTGCTGGTCGGCACGCCCTGGCTCGACGGCGGTAAGCTCTACAACGCGGTGGCGCTGCTCGACGGCGGCGCGATCGCGGCGCTGCGCTTCAAGGTCGATCTGCCGAATTACGGCGTGTTCGACGAAAAGCGCGTGTTCGCGCCGGGACCGATGCCGGGGCCGGTGAATTTCCGCGGCGTGCGCCTGGGGCTTCCGATCTGCGAGGACATCTGGGGCGAGGAAATCGTCGAGTGTCTGGCCGAGACCGGCGCCGAATTGCTCTTGGTGCCGAACGGCTCGCCCTATTGGCGGCAGAAAGGCGACGTGCGGCTCAACATCGCGGTGGCGCGCGTCACCGAGCAGGGGCTGCCGACCGTCTACGTCAACCAGGTCGGCGCCCAGGATGAGCTGGTGTTCGACGGCGTATCCTTCGGCCTGCATGCTGATTGTTCGCTGGCGTTCCAGCTTGCGGCGTTTCAGGAAGCCGTCGTCACCACCCACTGGCAGCGGCGCGGCACGACCTGGCGCTGCGAGGGTGGGCCGACGATCGCCGCCGTCGAAGCCGAGCGCGCCGACTATGCGGCTTGCGTGCTCGGCCTGCGCGACTACGTCAACAAGAACGGCTTCCCCGGCGTCGTGCTCGGCCTGTCGGGCGGGATAGATTCGGCGCTGTGCGCGGCGATGGCGGTCGATGCGCTTGGGTCCGAGCGCGTGCGCTGCATCATGATGCCCTACAAGTTCACCGCGCAGGAATCGCTCGACGACGCCGCGGCCTGCGCCAAGGCGCTGGGCGTGCGCTACCAGATCCTGCCGATCGCGCCGGCGGTCGAGGGTCTCGAGGCTGCGCTGGCGCCGGCGTTCACTGGCTTGCCGCGCGACGTCACCGAGGAGAACCTGCAGGCGCGCGCGCGCGGCACGATCCTGATGGCGGTTTCCAACAAGTTCAACGTCATGGTAGTGACCACCGGCAACAAGTCGGAAATGTCGGTCGGCTATGCCACGCTCTATGGCGACATGAACGGCGGATTCAATCCGATCAAGGATCTCTACAAGACCGAGGTGTTTCGTCTGTCGCGGTTACGCAACGGCTGGAAGCCGGAGGGCGCCATGGGTCCGGACGGCCCGGTGATCCCGGACAACATCATTACGCGGCCGCCGACCGCGGAATTGCGCGAGAACCAGAAGGACGAGGACTCGCTGCCGCCTTATACGGTGCTCGATCCGATCCTGGAGCGGCTGGTGGAGCGCGAGGAGCCGATCTCGGCAATCGTGGCGGCCGGTTTCGACCGCGACACCGTGATGCGGGTCGAACGCATGCTCAACATCGCCGAATACAAGCGCCGGCAGGCGGCGCCGGGCGTGAAGGTGACGTTGAAGAATTTCGGCCGCGACCGCCGCTATCCGATCACCAACCGCTTCCGCGATCCCGGCACACCGCTGTCGGCGCCTGACACCTCGCTGGTCACCGGCCTGCCGGCAAAGACCGAAGCCTTCGATTTTTAGAGCAAAAACTAGCGCACCGGCAGGAACGTCGGTCCGACCGTGCGCACGGTCCGTTTGGCCGGATCGGTTTCGCCCGGCGCTTCCGCGATCGGCGCCGGTTGCGGGGCCGCCGGTGTCTTCGCGCGCGGATCGGGTCGGATCGGCCTGCCGTCGGCGCCGATGCGCGGCTGCGAGAGCTGCTTGGCGTTCTGCTCGGTGACAATGACGTCGCCCGGCGCCACCGTGTCGTCGGTTCCGTTGACCTTGAGCGCCTCGGCCCAGCTTTCGCCCGGCCGGCGGCAACTACACGCCGGATTAAGCACCTTGCGGTAGCTGAACGCGGCCGGCAGTTCGGTATAGAGCCGGCCGTTCATCGAAACCGCCTGCGCCACTTCCTCACCGGGATTGTGATAGGTGTAGAGCGAAACTTCCGCCGCCGGGCACATGCGCTGACAAGTCTGATCGTCGTCGCGGAAGCGATCCGACGCGGTCGCGTACGAAATCGGGAAATAGTAGCCGTCGCAGGTACGCACGCAGATGGTGCGGAAGCTGCCGCCCATCGCCCCGGGTTGTCCCGAGAACATGCCGCCACTGCCGCCGAATAGGCGATCAAAGAAGCCGCCCTGCTGGCCGGCGAGCGCGGCCGAGCGGTATTGCGCGCCGCAGCCATTATCGCCGAGCGCGATCAGCAGCGACTGCCGCTGCGCGGCGCGTTCGGTGGTGCCGCCACTGAGCTGCTCGTGCTGGTTTTGCAGGCGCTCGAGCGCATTGCGCTGCTGGTCGATCTGCCGGCTCAGACCGCCGCATTGCGGCGGCGGAATGTTGAAGATCGAGAAAAAGCCGGAACTTTCACAGCCGCTGCGGCGCGATTGCGCGACCAGCCGGTCGATCTCGAATTGCTGGCGGTTGACCGCGTCCTCGGCGCGGCGGATCTGGTCGGCGCGCGCCGGATCGCTGTTGCCGCGGTCGAGCGACGCAAGCTGGGCTTCCAGCCGCTGGCAGGCCGGGTTTTGCGACTGCGCAAGCGCGCCGACGCAAGACGCCAGCGTCGTCACCGTTATGGCTGCAAGCTTGAAAACGCGTCCCCTCATGACCGGCACTCTAACGCTAAAATCATGGCGGTGCGAGCCTCGTGCTTAATGCGGTCGCGCAGTCTCTGCACGCAGATTCCACAACACGCCGGCGACGATGATCAGGGCGCCGAGCAGCACGAATAGGTCGAGCCGCTCGCCATAAAACGCCCAGCCGACAACCGCGATCAGCGGGATGCGCATGAAATCGAGCGGAACCACCAGCGTGGCATCGCCGGCGCGGAATGCGTTGCTCAGGCAATAGTGCGACGTCAAGCCGCCAATGCCGACCCCAATTGCGGGCAAAATGTGGCGCGTTTCGAGATGGAAAAACACCATCGGATCGCCGCCGATCAGCGACAGCGGGAGTTGGATCACCGCCATCCAGAACACGATCCCGAAGGTGGTCTCGGTCATAGTCAGCTGTTTGGTTGTGATCATGGTGATGGCGTAGCCGAATGCCGCCGCCAGCACGAGAAACGCCGCCGGATTAAAGCTGGCGATGCCGGGCCGCAGGATCACCAGCACGCCAATCAGGCCGAGCACGATCACGCCGATACGGCTCGGCGTGAGCCGCTCGTGCAGCAGCCAGACCGCGAGCAGCGCAGTCCAGCCCGGCATGGTGAATTCGAGCGCGAACACCATGGCGAGCGGCAGCATGGTGAGGCTCAGCGCCCAGGCATATTGCGAGGCGTAGTGCACGGTGTTGCGCAGCAGGTTCAGTTTCATGCGGCGCGGCAGCGCGTGCACGCGCAAATCCGGGCGCACCGCCAGCAAGACGAGCAGCACCAGCAGGGCGACGCCGCTGCGAATGGCGAGAATTTCAAAAATGCTCAAGCCCGCGGTGGCCAGTTCGCGGATCGACACCGCCATGACCGAAAACGAGAGCAACGTGCCGACCATCCAGAGGACGACGCGGGCAAGCTTGCTGATGGCCACGGTTTGGTTCGCCAAGAGGTGAGGGGGAGCGGTTGCGGGCCGTGGTCTAGCAGCCCGGCGGCTTGCGGTCACTCCGCGTCCGGCTGATTCTCGGGCCGTGCCTTGTCGAAGGCCGGCAACTTCAGGCAGGCGGCCTCGACCGCGACGATTTTGGGGAATTTATCGAGCGGCACCTTCAAGCGCCGCGCATTGAACACCTGCGGCACCAGGCAAATGTCGGCGAGCGTCACATGCGCGCCGCAGGCATAGGGCCCGGGCGCGATCATCGCCTCGATCGCATTGAAGCCCTCGATCACCCAATGGTGGTACCAGGTGTCGATCTCCGGCTGCTCGTGCTTGAGCTGGCGCTTGATGTACTGCAGCGCGACCAGATTGTTGAGCGGGTGAATGTCGCAGGCCACCATTTGCGCGATGGCGCGCACCTTGGCGCGTTCGAGCGCATCGGCCGGCAACAGCGGCGGCTCGGGATGGATGTCGTCGAGATATTCGATGATCGCCAGCGATTGGGTCAGAACCTCGCCGCTGGAGAGTTCGAGCGCCGGCACCCGCATCTGCGGATTGACCGCGCGGAATTCGGGTGTGCGTTGGCGGCCGCCATCCTTGGTCAAATGGATGGACACCATCTCATAGGGCAGGCCCTTGAGATTGAGCGCGATGCGCACCCGGTAGGCGGCGGACGAGCGGAAATAGGAATAGAGCTTCACGGACATTACCCGGCTGGCAGAGCCCACGTCGCCGGCAATCTACCTGGGGCTAGGCCGGTTGGCGATATCGGCGGCAAGCTTCGCCGAGCGTTCGCTGAGCTTCTTCAGGGCGCGGTCGAGCGCGGCGCGGTCGGCCGCATCCACCGTCTCCAGCAACCGGCGGGCGAAGTCGCGCGCCATCGGGGCGAGCTCACTGTAGACCTCGCGGCCGGCGGCCGTGAGCGACAGGAAGGCCTCGCGTAGATCGGCGCGATTGGCGCGGCGGACCACCAGTTTGCGGCGTTCGAGCAGGGCCACCGCGCGCGATACCTTGGTCTTGTGCATGTGGCTGTGGATGCCGATCGCCTTGGCGGTCATCATGCCGAATTGGCCGAGCGTCACCAGCACGCGCCAATCCGGCAGGCCGATCTTGTAGCGCTCGCCATAGACGTGCGAGAGCGCCTCTGAGACCAGGTTGGCGCAGACATTGAGACGGTCGGGCAGGAATTCTTCCAGCTTGAGCGCGGCCTGATCGGCATCGGCCGACGGAGCGGGCGCCCTTTGGGCATTGTCGTTGGTCATTGCTGCGCTGCCGCGTTCCCGCGCGCTCGGCGGTCCTGCCTGGCTCAACCGCCTCCAGACGCGCGTCGGGAACTTTGACCGAAATTGCGACCGCATGCAACTAGTTTGGAAATATTCTCAGTTAGTGGCTTGATTGACGATTTCGGCGGGATGCTCAGGCCTTTCGCGCTGACGTGGTACGCTATGCGCGAACCTGAGTGAGGGCCCACCATGCAACAGAAGCCGCGTCTGCTCATTCCGGCTCTCGGCGCCATCTATCGCACATTCGCACCGATCACCGAGCCGTTGATCCGCGTGGTGGCGGGCGGGTCGCTCGCCATGCACGGCTATACGATCTTGTTCGGCGATATCGGCGCCGCCGCCAAATTCCTCGATAGCACCGGTTTCCAAAACGGCCTGTTCTGGGCCTATGTGGTCGGCGCGGTGGAGTTCGTGTGCGGTTTGTTTTTGGCGCTCGGTTTTCTCACCCGCGTGGTCGCCGCGCCGATCATCGGCTTCCTCGTCATCGCCATCGTCACCTATCATTGGCAGTTCGGATTCGCATGGGAGAACCGCGGCATCGAATATCCGCTGTTCTGGTCGATCGTGGTATTGCATTTCCTCGTGCGCGGCGGCGGTCTATGGTCGCTCGATGCGCTGATCGGCCGGGAGCTGTGATGGCATGACCGCCAAAAGTTTTGCCTCCACCGAAGATACGGCCGAAAAGAAGGTCTCATTCGATCAGATCGGCTCCGGGCTTTACGCATACACCGCCGAGGGCGATCCCAATTCCGGCATCATCGTCGGCGACGACGGCGTCATGGTCATCGATGCGCAGGCGACGCCGGCGATGGCCGATGACGTGATCGCGCGCGTCGCCAAGGTCACCGACAAGCCAATCAAATATGTCCTGCTCACCCACTATCACGCGGTGCGGACGCACGGCGCCTCGGCCTACAAGGGCGCCGAGATCTTAGCGTCCGACACGACACGCGGCCTGATCGCCGAGCGCGGCAAGCAGGACATGGATTCCGAGATCGGCCGCTTCCCGCGCCTGTTCCGCACCGTGGAATCGATTCCCGGCCTGACCTGGCCCACCGTCACGTTCCCGGATCAGATTTCGGTCTGGCTTGGCCGACGCGAGGTGCGCATCATGCATGTCGGGCGCGGCCATACCGCCGGCGACGTGATCGCGGTGGTGCCCGACGCGGGCGTGGTGTTCTCCGGCGATCTGGTCGAATACAAATCGGCCTGCTATTGCGGCGACGCGCATTTCACCGATTGGCCGGCGACGCTGGATAATCTCGCCGAGTTGCAGGCCGTTGCCCTGGTACCTGGGCGGGGCGCCGCGCTTACTACCCCGGAGATGGTGGCGGAAGGTATCGCGCTCACCAGCGACTTCATTTCGACGCTGTACGGGTCGGTGAGCGAGAGCGTCGCCAAGGGGCGGTCGCTGAAAGATGCCTTCGATTTCGTGCGCCTGGTCATGGACCCGAAGTTCAAGACTTTCGGGCTCTACGAGCACTGCCTGCCGTTCAACGTCGTGCGCGCCTATGACGAGGCGCGCGGCATCGAATGGCCGGTGATTTGGACCGCCGAGCGCGACCGTGAAATGTGGGCCGCGCTGCAGGGGTGAGGATTTAGCGCGTGCAGACGATGGCGACGACGTCGCAGGTGTTGCCGCGGCAGCCGCCGGAGCCGCCGGTCGGGATCGCGCCGGTGATGTCATCGCGGTCGACCTTCTGGTAGGACGCGGCCGAGGCGAATTGGTGCGACTTGCAATAGGCGTTGGCCGCCGCCGCGCCGCATTTGTCGCCCGTTGCGAGGCAGCGGTCGATGCCATAGCCGTCGCCGTCATTGGCGATGATGAACATGCGCCGTTCCGCTTGCGCGGAGCCGGCGAAACTGATGCACAAAATGGCGGCGAGGCCGACCAGGAGTATACGCATGACAAAGCCCGCTTGCTTGGTGGCACCCGTCCGGCACCGACGACAAGAATGCGAGTAAATTCGTTAAGGGCCGCTTAACCCTAGTGGCGCCGGCAAGGCGTGGGCTTGGCGGGCCTTGACGGTGTCGGCGCAACGCATCATTGTGCGCCCGTGATCAACGGCCTTAACCATATCTGCGGCATTTGCCGCGAGATTATTAGCTAGCGCACACGCTGGCTGCGGCCGTCTTTTCTCCACCGAGATAAAGCAACGCCCGGGCCAGCAGGCACCGAGGAACGCTGCGTGATGGAGCTCAAGCTCTACGATACGCTGACGCGCGAGAAGCGGGTGTTCGCCCCGCTCGATCCCGCGCGCGTGCGCATGTACGTGTGCGGGCCGACGGTCTACGACTTCGCCCATATCGGCAATGCACGGCCGGTCATCGTGTTCGATGTGCTTTTCCGCCTGCTGCGGCATCTCTATCCGGGTGAGGGCCGCGTCACTTACGTGCGCAACGTCACCGACGTTGACGACAAGATCAATGCGCGCGCGGCCGAGCGCGGCGTTTCCATCCGCGATCTGACGGAAGAGACCTACAAGAATTTCAAAGCTGACGTGGACGCGCTCGGCTGCCTGCCGCCGACGATCGAGCCGCGCGCCACCGAGCACATCGAGCCAATGAAAGTGCTGATCGAGCGCCTCGTAAAAAGTGGCCACGCCTATGTGGCGGAAGACAACGTGCTGTTCCACGTGCCCTCGATGCCGGATTACGGCCAGCTCTCGAAACGGCCGCTTGACGAGATGATCGCCGGCAGCCGCGTCGAGGTCGCGCCTTACAAGAAAGATCCGCAGGACTTCGTGCTGTGGAAGCCGTCGAAGCCGGACGAGCCAAGCTGGCCGTCGCCGGCCGGCATCAAGACGCCGGGCCGGCCGGGCTGGCACATCGAGTGCTCGGCCATGGCCTGGAAGCATCTCGGCGAGACCTTCGACAT
>PKXB01000174.1:0-8437 GCA_003133345.1 Hyphomicrobiales bacterium
CGCCCGCGCAGGGTGCCGAACCAGGGATTGGAAAACTTGTAAGCCGCGAAAGTGTCGTCAGCGCCGGAAAACTGGATATCGGTTTCGGCGCCGTACACGAACTGGCCTCTCTGCCAATTGACGCCGATCTGACCGCCGCCCAAAAGCCCGCTCGGATCAACGCCGGTGTTCGTCACCTTGCCCCACTGATAACCGAGATTGAGGCCGGCATAGACGCCGCCCCAGTTGTAGAGGCTGGACGGCGGATTGTAATAGGGTGCCGGGCCACGCTGGATATCGGCCGCGAGGGCCGCGCCCGAGGCGATCAAAGTGGCTGCAAATGCAGTCCCGAAAATGGTTTTTTTCATCACACCCTCCACGTAACAGTCCCGAATTCGCCGTGGGCGGAGTTCGAGATCATCGTGAAGGATTTATCGGGCCTTTTAAGTTAAGCGGTCATGAATCGTTCAGTAAACAGCAGCCGTTAACCCTAAAGAACTGTTAGAGCTGTGCTGTTCGTCGCGCAGAATTACCGCGTTCGCCCGGCTAACATTACCCAGACCGGCCAGTGCACTGGATGCTCTGCCGGCAGAACACCGGATGGCAGCGGCAGTTGCTCTGGCGTATGACGGACCGCAGGGGTGAGGCGGGATGGGCAGCACACAAATGCCGCGCGCGGCGCTGATCACCGGAGCGGGGCGCCGCATCGGCCGCGCCATCGCGCTTGCGCTCGCGCGCGCGGGCTACAGCGTGGTGCTGCATGCGCATCGCTCGCGCGCCGAGGCCGAAAAACTCGCCGCCGAAATCGCCGCCGCGGGCGGGCGCGCCACGGTAGTGCTCGCCGATCTCACCGACGCCGACGCCGTGCGCGGGCTGATTCCGGCGGCGGCGGCGTTCGGGCCGCTCACACTCTTGGTCAACAATGCCAGCCAATTCGATGAAGACGAGATCGGTAGCCTCGAACGCGGGCGCTTCGAGTGCACGCTGGCCGTCAACCTGACGGCGCCGGTGTTCCTGGCGCAGGCTTTCGCCGCGCAGGCGCCGGAGCGCACCGACGCCTCGATCGTCAATATCGGCGACCAGCGCGTGCTCAAGCCGACGCCGCGTTTTTTCTCCTATACCTTGAGCAAGAGCGCGCTGCACAGCGCGACGATCACATTGGCGCAGGCGCTGGCGCCCAAATTGCGCGTCAATGCGGTGGCGCCCGGGCCGACGCTGGCGCGCCCGCGGCAGACGGACGCGCAATTTGCCGCCCAAGCCGCGGCCGTGCCGCTCCAGCGCGGCCCGACGCCGGAGGACATCGCGGCGGCGGTGCTTTATCTCGCCACGGCGCGCAGCGTGACCGGCACCGTGATCGCGGTCGACGGCGGCCAGCATTTGGCCTGGCGCACCGCCGACAGCGACGTGGCGGAGTAGCGTTAGCGCATGATCCCGAAAAGTGGGAACCGGTTTTCGGAAAAGATCATGCGCAAGAAAAATATCTTCGCACTCATTATGTTTGTCTCATGAACGGCACGCGCAAAGACATCGACCCGGCCAGCGTCCTGCGCGAGGAGGACGAGGAGCCGACGCTGCCCGAACTGGAGTCGGCCGAGCAGCCTTCCGGCACGCTGGCGGCCGGCCGCGCCGCGATTGTGCGCGCGGTCAAGCACGCGCCCTCGCGGCCCGGCGTCTACCGCATGATCGATGCGCAGGGCGCGGTGCTCTATGTCGGCAAGGCGAAGAACATCAAGAAGCGGGTTGCCTCCTATACCCGGCCGGTCGGGCACGACAACCGCATCATCCGCATGATCGCGGGCACGGTGACGATGGAATTCGTCACCACCAAGACCGAGACCGAAGCGCTGCTGCTGGAAGCCAACCTGATCAAGCGGTTGCGCCCGCGCTTCAACGTGCTGCTGCGCGACGACAAGTCGTTCCCCTATATCCTCATCACCTCCGACCACTGGGCGCCGCAACTGCTCAAGCATCGCGGCGCGCGTACCGGCAAGGGGCATTACTATGGGCCGTTCGCCGCGGCCGGCGCGGTCAACCGCACGCTCAATACGCTGGAACGCGCATTTCTGCTGCGCTCCTGTTCGGATTCGTTTTTCGAGGCGCGCACGCGGCCCTGTCTGCTCTATCAGATCAAGCGCTGCTCGGCGCCGTGCACCGGCGAGATCGACTTCGCCGGTTATGCCGAACTGGTGCGCGAGGCCAATGCGTTTCTCTCGGGCCGCAGCGTGTCGGTGCAGAAACAGCTGGCCGCTGAAATGGACAAGGCCTCGGCGGCGCTCGATTTCGAGCGTGCCGCCACCTATCGCGACCGAATTTCTGCGCTGTCGGCGATCACATCGCATCAGGGCATCAATCCACGCACGCTCGAGGAAGCCGACGTGTTCGCCCTGCATCAGGCCGGCGGCTACACCTGCGTCGAGGTGTTCTTCTTCCGCACCGGGCAGAACTGGGGCAACCGCGCTTATTTCCCGAAAGCCGACCGCGCGCTCGGCGCACCCGAGGTGCTGAGCGCATTCCTGGCGCAGTTCTATGACGATAAGCCGCCGCCGCGGCTGGTGCTGGTGTCGCACGATTTCGAGGAACGCGCGCTGCTGGCCAAGGCGCTCACCACCAAGAGCGGGCGCAAGGTCGAAGTCGGCGTGCCGCAACGGGGCGAGCGCAAGGAACTGGTGCAGCACGCGCTGACCAACGCGCGCGAGGCGCTGGCGCGCAAGCTCGCCGATACGTCCTCGCAGCAGAAACTGCTCAATGCGTTGACCGAAACCTTCGCGCTGCCGCGCAGCCCCCGTCGCATCGAGGTCTACGACAACAGCCATATCGGCGGCAGCAACGCGGTGGGCGCGATGGTGGTGGCGGGGCCGGAAGGCTTCCGCAAGAACCAGTACCGCAAGTTCAATATCCGCTCGGCGGATATCGCGCCCGGCGATGACTACGGCATGTTGCGCGAGGTGTTGCAGCGGAGATTCAAGCGGCTGCTCGAGGAGAACCCGCGTTTATCGGCCGACGATGCGCTGGCGGCCGTGCTGACCGGTGAAGTCGGCGAGGGCCAAGATCTGGGGGACGAACAACCCTGGCCCGATCTGGTGCTGATTGATGGCGGGCAGGGGCAACTCAGTGTGGCGACCGAAACGCTCGCCGCCTTGGGTATGACCGACCTGCCGCTGGTCGCCATCGCCAAGGGGCCGGACCGCGACGCCGGCCGTGAGACCTTCTTCATGCCCGGCCGCGCGCCGTTCAAGCTGCCGCCACGCGACCCGCTGCTCTATTTCATCGAGCGGCTGCGCGACGAGGCGCACCGCTTCGCCATCGGCTCGCATCGCACGCGGCGCAAGAAGGACATTCGCGAGGCCGGCTTGCAGGAAATTCCGGGCATCGGGCCGACCCGCAAGCGCGCGCTGCTGCGCCATTTCGGCACCCTAAAAGCGATCGAGCGTGCCAGCCTGCCCGATCTCGCTTTGGTGCCCGGAATTAATGCCGAGACGGCGCGAAAGATATATGAGTTCTTTCATGAACAAACTGCGCAATAGGCGGGACTAAAGACATGCTCATCCGGCGGCAGGAAGACGTCACCGACGTGGTGGTGGACGCGTTCAAGAACACGGCGGACCCGCGCCTGCGGGAAATCCTCACAGCGCTGGTGAAGCATCTGCACGCCTTCGCGCGCGATGTGCATCTGACCGAGGAAGAATTCCAGTCCGCGGTGCAATATGTCGTCCAGCTCGGGCAGAAGACCACCGACAGCCACAACGAAGCGGTGCTGATGTCCGGCTCGCTCGGCTTCTCCACGCTGATTTGCCTGCTTAATAACGGCAACAACGGACAAACCGAAACCACCGCCAATCTGCTCGGCCCGTTCTGGCGCATGAACTCGCCGCGCACCGAAAACGGCGGCTCGATCGTGCGCTCGGCCACGCCGGGGCCGGCGCTGTTCATCAAGGCGACCGTGCGCGACCTGAACGGCAAGCCGATCAAAGGCGCCGAGGTCGACGTCTGGCATTCCTCGCCGGAAGGATTCTACGAACAGCAGGACCCCAAACAGGCCAACATGAACCTGCGCGGCAAGTTCTTGACCGACGCGCAGGGGCATTTCGGTTTCCGCAGCGTGAAGCCGGCTGGCTATCCGATCCCGATCGACGGCCCGGTCGGCGAACTGGTGCGCGCTACCGGGCGGCATCACTACCGCCCCGCCCATCTGCACTTCCTGATCTTCAAGCCCGGTTTCAAGACGCTGATCTCGCAGATCTACGTCAACGACGACGAGCGGCTGGAAACCGACGTGCAGTTTGGCGTCACGCGCGCGTTGGTCGGCGACTATGTCCGCCACGACGGACCGGCGCCGGCTCCCGACGTGACGGGCGAATGGTATTCGCTCGATCAGACTTTCGTGATGGAGCCCGGCAAAAGCCGGCTGCCCAAAGCTCCTATCCAGTAACTCTCTCTTGTCATTCCGGGACGCCGCGCAGTGGCGGGCCCGGAATCCATACTCCGCAGCGCTGGGGTTATGGATTCCGGGTTCGCGCCTTCGGCGCGCCCCGGAATGACGGTAGTGTGGTGGATTAAGCGGACGCGGGCGTTGACCTCGCCGCGGCGCGGGTGTTCCTTTGTCTCCGATGAATACCTTCAGTGCCAGACCGTTGCCGGCGCATCCGCTCGCGCTGCCGAATCTTTTGACCTATGGGCGGATCGCCGCTGTGCCGGTAGTGGTGGGGCTGTTGTATTGGCAAAACATTTTCGACGGCGCGCTATGGCTGCGCTGGCTGGCGCTGGCGATTTTCATCGCCGCCGGGCTGACCGATATTCTCGACGGCTATTTAGCCCGCATGTGGGGCCAGCAGTCCTCGCTCGGCCGCATGCTCGATCCGATCGCCGACAAGCTGCTGGTGGCGTCCTGCCTGCTGATGCTGGCGGCCGAGGAAACCATCCGCGGCTGGACGCTGCTCGCCGCGGTCATCATCCTGTGCCGCGAAATCCTGGTGTCGGGCTTGCGCGAATTTCTCGCCGAGCTGCGGGTTGGCATACCCGTGACCCGGCTCGCCAAATGGAAGACGCTCGGGCAACTGGTTGCCATCGGGTTCCTGATCGCGGGCGAGGCCGGCGAGAAAATCCTGCCGCAGACCGTTCAGATCGGCATCACGCTGCTGTGGCTGTCGGCCATCCTGACGCTCTACACCGGCTGGGACTATATGCGCGCCGGCCTGCGCTATATGATGGATTAGCGCATGATCCCGAAAAGCATGTCTTCGACTTGATCGGGGATGGGCACCGGTTTTCGGACGAGATCATGCTTAAATGTAAAAAACCATGAAACTCCGCTATTTCGCCTGGGTGCGCGAGCGCGTCGGCAAGCCTGAGGAAGACATCGAGGTTCCCCCCGGCGTTACAACGGTCGGCGAGCTGATGGCGTGGCTGGCCGCGCGCGGCGAGGAATATGCCCATGCCTTCGCTAACCCCCAGGTGATCCGCGCCGCCATCGACCGCACCCATGTCGAGCCGCAGACCCCGATCAAAGGGGCCGGGGAAATCGCCTTTTTCCCGCCGATGACTGGCGGATAGCCACTCCGGCGCGGGCGCGCTACATTATTCGTATGACCGTCCTATCCACCGTGCGCCTGCAGCGCGAGCCGTTCGACGCCGCCGCGGAAGCGGCCAAGCTGACGCGCGGGCGCAGTGACGTGGGCGCGCTGGTTACCTTCACCGGGATATGTCGCGGCGACGAGGCGGGCGAGCCGATCGCCGCGCTTACGCTCGAGCATTATCCCGGCATGGTGGAGGCCGAGATCGAGCGCCACGTTCAAGAAGCGAAAGAGCGCTGGCCGCTGCTCGGCGTCACCGTCATCCATCGTTACGGGCGCATGGTGCCGGGCGAGGACATTGTGGTGGTGGTGACCACGTCCTCGCATCGTGCGGCGGCGTTCGCGGCGGCTGAATTCCTGATGGATTATCTGAAGACGCGCGCGCCGTTCTGGAAGCAGGTCGAGAAAGCGGGCGAAAAAACCTGGGTAGAGGCCAAGGCGACCGATGACGCCGCGGCCGGGCGCTGGAACGCGGGCGGCCGGCAGGCGGCGGAATGAAGCCGCGCATGATCCCGAAAAGTGGGAACCGGTTTTCGGATAAGATCATGGGCCAACGCTATAAGCTGGGCAGAGGGACAAGCATGGTTCCGATCGTCGTCGCGGCGGTGGCGGTGCTCTCGCTCGGCCTCAAACCGGCGGCGGCGGCGGATGTCTCCTATTACGACGTGCCGCGCGGCGCGCATCCGCATGACGTGGCGCCGGCGCCGGACGGCACGGTCTGGTACACCGCGCAAAGCCAAGGCGCGCTCGGCATTCTCGATCCGAAGACCGGCAAGGTGACGCAGATTCCGCTCGGGCCGAATGCGGCGCCGCATGGCGTGATCGTCGGGCCCGACCGCGCGGCCTGGGTCACCGAGGGCGGGCAGAACGCCATCGCGCGCGTCGATCCGGCGAGCAAGGCGGTGAAGCTGTTCGCGCTGCCGCAGAATTTTCCCAACGCCAATCTCAACACCGCGACCTTCGACCGCAAGGGCATCCTCTGGTTCACCGGCCAGAACGGCATCTATGGCCGCGTCGATCCGGCCACCGGCAAGGTCGAAGCCTGGAAGGCGCCCAAGGGCGCCGGTCCCTACGGCATCACCACCACGCCGAACGGCGAGGTCTGGTACGCCTCGCTCGCCGGCGATCATATTGTGAAGATCGACACGGTGAGCGGCGACGCGCTGATGGTTCAGCCGCCCAAGCCCGGCGTCGGCCCGCGCCGCATCTGGTCGGATTCCAAGGGCCTGTTGTGGGTGAGCTTCTGGCACAGCGGCGAAGTCGCGCGCTACGATCCGATCGCCAAGGCCTGGAAAGTGTGGAGCCTGCCCAAAAGCAACGCCGGCTGCTACGCGGTCTATGTCGACGACAAGGACAAGGTNNGAATCCGGCACCGACCGGCTGGTGGTGGTGCGGGATTGACCGCAGGATGACGCTCATGCCGATCGATTCGGGCCTTAGCCGCCGACATATCTTGCGAATTCTCGCGGGCGGCGCGGCTTTGGCGGCCGGCGCCCGGCCGAGCCTTGCGGGCGAAGCGCGCATCGAGCGCCTGATCGGCGAGGCTAAAACGCTGCCTTCGATCGCGCAGCGCATCGATTTCATTTCCGGCGCGCTTCGCGGCACCACCTACCAGGGCTACACGCTGATCGGCGGGCCGCGGCGGCCGGAAAAATTTGTCGTGCGCGACGACGCCTTCGATTGCGTCACCTTCTGCGAAACCGTGCTGGCGGCCGCGCGCGCGCGCGATACGGCTGAGTTCGAGACGGCGCTGCGCGAGATCCGCTATCGCAACGGCATCGTGAACTGGTTCGAGCGCAATCATTATTTCTTCGAATGGGGCCAGCACAACGTCGCGAACAAGACCTGCCGCTGGATCGGCATGGACGGCGCGGTCGACATGGAAAAGACTGTCGATTCGCAAAAGGGGCTGAGCAAGCGGCGATTTGCGATGCACGTCATCCCGAGCGCCGTTTTTCTCGCGCACAAGGCCGTACTGCAAAGCGGCGATATCGTCGGCTTCGTCAGCCGGCGCGCGAATTTGGATTATTTCCACGCCGGCTTCGTCGCCTTCGCGCGCGATCGCACGTTGTTGCTGCGGCACGCCTCCGAGAGCCGGCGTCGCGTGCTGGACGAGCGCATGGACCGCTTCGTCGCGCATAATCGCGTGCGCTACGTCACGCTGCTGCGGCCGGAACAGCCGGCCGCCGCCGTCGCGGTCAAAAAAGCTATTTGATTGTCGTCAGGCCGCCGCGGCTTTGCCCTTCGCCTTCACTTCCGCGCTGTAGTCGTCCATCAACTGCTTGGTGATGCCGCCCGGATTGAAATTCCAGTTGGCGATCTCCGACACCGCGGTGACTTCCGCGGCCGAGCCGGTGATGAAGCACTCGGAAAATTGGGTGAGCTCGTCGGGCAGGATGCGGCGCTCGATCACCTCGAAGCCGCGCTTGCGCGCCAGACCGATCACGGTCTGCCGGGTCAGCCCGTCGAGGAAGCAGTCGGCCAGCGGCGTGTGAATCTTGCCGTCCTTGACGAAGAAGATATTGGCGCCGGTGCATTCGGCGACGCGGCCTTCCCAATCCAGCATCATGGCGTCGGCATAACCGCGGCGCTCGGCCCGGTGCTTGGAGATGGTGCAGATCATATAGAGGCCGGCGGCCTTGGCGCGGCAGGGCGCGGTCTTCGGGTCGGGCCGGCGATATTCGGCGAGATCGAGCCGGATGCCCTTGAGCCGCTGCTCGGGATCGAAATAGCTCGGCCATTCCCAGCTGGCGATGGCGAGATGGATGGTGTTGTTCTGCGCCGAGACGCCCATCATTTCGGAGCCGCGCCAGGCGACCGGGCGCACATAGGCTTCCTTCTTGCCGTTCTTCTCCAGCACCAGCTTCTTGGCGGCGTCGATCTCGGCG
>PKXB01000174.1:8467-20115 GCA_003133345.1 Hyphomicrobiales bacterium
ATTGGCGTCAGCCCAAGGCACCAGCTTGCCATCGTACCAGATGACCCCTTCGAGCCGGTCATAGGACTGTGCAGCCATGATTTCCTCCTTCGCCTCTCAAATTTTTGCTTTGCGCATGATCTTTTCCGAAAACCTGTTGCCACCCCGGATCAAGTCCGGGGCAGGCTTTTTCGGGATCATGCGGCTGGACCTGCCGGTCTCTTTGGCCGCCGCCTTATGCCCCGGTCATGGAGCATTTTTAGCGTCTATTCCAATACTTTGCGTCTGGGGACAACACCCGGTATGAATGGGGCCGGACCGGTCCTATCGCCGTCCCGCCGGCGCACTGCCGGAAGAAAAGGCCGTTTCGGCACGATCCTTTCGTCCCTGGACACATTTTTGTAACATAAAACCATAATATGTCAACATGGCTGACGTAAATGTGAGCGCCAAGATTGCCGCCCCCGCCAGCGGCCTGACCGAGCGCCCGGGCGCCGCGCCCGCGCCGGCCGAGCCGGTCTGGGACATCATCGAGCTGTTGTTCTTCGCCTATCGCGATTTCGTCGGCGATCCGGACGAGGTGCTCTCCAAGCTCGCCTTCGGGCGCGCCCATCACCGGGTGCTGCATTTCGTCAACCGCAATCCCGGCATGAAGGTCGCCGACCTGCTGGAGATCCTCAACATCACCAAACAGTCGCTCGGCCGCGTGCTCAAGCAACTGGTCGATCAGGGCTTCGTAGTGCAGAAAGAAGGCGCGCAGGACCGCCGGCAACGTCTCTTGTATGTGACGCCGAAGGGCGAGACCTTGGCGCTCAAGCTCGCCGGCCTGCAAACGCAACGCATCAACCGCGCCTTCGCCGAACTCGGCCCCGGCGCGCATGAGGCGGCGCGGCGTTTCCTTACCGCCATGATCGACGCCGACAATCGCGAGGGCGTGCTGCGTCTGATCACGCGCGCCGAGCGCGCCACCAAGCCGCGGAGCTAGCGCACGCGCATGATCCCGAAAAGTGGAAACCGGTTTTCGGATAAGATCATGCGCAAACGAAATGAGCCTGGCCAATGATGCTGCCCGCCACGCTTTCCGACGATGCGCCGCATTTGCTGGTGGTCGATGACGACCGCCGCATCCGCGACCTGCTGTCGCGCTTCCTGTCCGGCGAGGGCTACCGCGTGACCACGGCCGAGACCGCGGCCGACGCGCGCGCCAAGCTCAACGGCCTGAGTTTCGATCTGCTCATTCTCGACGTGATGATGCCGGGCGAGTCCGGTTTCGACTTCGCCAAGTCGCTGCGCGGCTCATCGAGCGTGCCGATCCTGATGCTGACCGCGCGCGATGCCGCCGAAAGCCGCATCAAGGGCCTCGAGATGGGCGCCGACGATTATCTGTCGAAGCCGTTCGAGCCGCGCGAATTGTCGCTGCGCATCGCCAATATCCTCAAGCGCGCGCGGCCGGCCGCCACGCCGCCGGTCGAGTCAGTGCGCTTCGGCCCGTTCGTCTATCATCTGGCGCGCGGCGAATTGCGCCGCGGCGACGATGTGATCCGGCTGACCGACCGTGAACGCGAGATGCTGCGTATCCTGACGGCAACGCCGGGAGAAACCGTGACACGGCTGGCGCTCGCCGGCAATGGCGGCTCGGTCAGCGAGCGCGCCGTCGACGTGCAGGTCAACCGGCTGCGCCGCAAGATCGAGCGCAATCCCGCCAATCCGCTGTTCGTGCAGACCGTGCGCGGTATCGGCTACCGGCTGGTGACCAGCACATGACGAGCATCGATACCGGCATCCGTACCATCCGTACGGCATTCGAGCGGCTCGCCGAAGCCTGGCGCTGGTACGACGCGATTCCACCCGTGCGCCGCATCCACGCCGCGCTCGGCCGCATCCGTGACGGCTGGCGGCGGCTCAGCCGCTGGCTCAACACCGTGTTGCCGAAGGGCCTCTACGCGCGTGCGCTGCTCATCATCATCCTGCCGATGGTGATCCTGCAATCGGTGATTGCCTTCGTGTTCGTGGATCGGCAATTGAGTGAGGTTACTGAGCGGTTGTCCGCTGGCGTAGTGCACGACATCGCCGCGCTGATCGACGTCTACCGCGGCTATCCGCAGGACGCCGACCAGCAACAAATCCGCCGCATCGCGCAGGACCGGCTCGGCCTGGTGGTCGATTTCCTGCCGCTATCGGACATGCCGCCGCCGGGTCCGAAGCCGTTTTTCTCCCTGCTCGATTCGGCTCTGTCCGACCAATTGCGCAAACAGATCGGCCGGCCGTATTGGCTCGACACGGTCGGCAAGTCGGCGCTGGTCGAGATTCGCGTCCAGCTCGACAATACGGTGATGCGGGTATTCGCGCGGCGCAACGCGGCCTATGCGTCGAATTCGGAAATCTTCCTGCTCTGGATGGTCGGCACCTCGGTGGTGCTGATCGGCGTTGCCATCGTCTTCCTGCGCAACCAAATCAAGCCGATTCTGCGCTTGGCCGACGCCGCCGAAAGCTTCGGCAAGGGCCGCGAGGTGCCGAACTTCAAGCCGGGTGGCGCGCGCGAGGTGCGACGCGCGGCGCAAGCGTTCATCGAGATGAAAACCCGCGTCGAGCGCGCGATCGAGCAGCGTACCGCCATGCTGGCCGGCGTCTCGCACGATCTGCGCACCGTGCTCACCCGCTTCAAGCTCGAACTCGCGCTGATCAAAAAGAGCCCGGAAGTGGAGGCGATGCAGAAGGACGTCGACGAGATGGCGCGCATGCTGGAAGCCTATCTCGCCTTCGCGCGCGGCGATCTCGGTGAGAGCGCGGCGCCGACCGACATGGCGGCCTTCCTCGCGGAGCTCAAGGACGACGCCGAGCGCAACGGCCACAAGGCCAGCGTGGTGTTCCACGGCCCGCCGATCGTCACCGTGCGGCCGGCCGCGTTCAAGCGCTGCCTCGGCAATCTGGTGTCGAACGCCGCCCACTTCGCGCCGTCGATCGCGATCACCGGCCATCGCGATCACCGCTACCTCACCGTCACCGTGGACGACGACGGGCCGGGAATTCCGGCGGATTTGCGCGAGGACGTGTTCAAGCCGTTCCTGCGGCTCGACGATGCGCGCAATCAGGACGAGGGCGGCACCGGGCTGGGCTTGGCGATCGCGCGCGATATCGCGCGCTCGCACGGCGGCGACATCACGCTCGGCGACAGCCCGCTTGGGGGTTTAAGGGCGACGGTGCGGGTGCCGGTCTAATTTGTCCCGGGCGCAGCGCAGCACGAAGTGGTGCGCTGCAGACCCGGGACCTTTCCAATCTCGGTATTTGTGAAGGTCCCGGATGCGGTGCACCGCTGCGCGCTGCACCGCATCCGGGACAAGCATCAAGCCGCTTCCGCTTCGTCCTCGTCGCGCACGCGGCGGCGCCGACGCGGGCCGCGCAACACGCATTTCGGTAAAGCGCACAGGTCGTCGAGGAAGCCGGCCCAGCGCTCGGCGCTGGCGAGCCCGCGGCCGAGCGCGGCCATGGTGCGGTCGAGGCCCGGCTCGTCATCGTCGAACCAGACCGACAGCACACGGGCGAACATCAGCGCGGCGCCTTGCGCGCGCAGCGCGCCTTTCGGGCCGGACGCGCCGATGCCGGCGGCCTCCAGCATCCACTGTTGCGAGCGCACCACCATGGCGTTGAGCGCCAGCGCGAGGCCCGGATTGCGCCGCGCCGAACGCAGCAGCGAGCGCACCGCTTCTTTGTAGGGGGCGAGCACTTCCAGCCGGCGCATCAGCACGTCGAACAGGCGCTCGCGCGCCGGCTCCTCCGCCATGTCGCCGCCGCCGCCGGCGAGCACCGCGCGGTCGATGTCCTTGATGTGGGCGCCGACAATGGCGAGCGTGGAGCCGAATTCAGCGCGCAGTTGCGAAAGCTTCAGCCCGGCGCGGCCGGCGACCTCGGCCAGGCCGATGTCCTCGAAGGGATGCTCGGCGAGCAACGCCATCAGCGCGTCGACCGCCTTATCACGGTCGGATGTGCCGCGCGGCGGCGGCGCGGTCGGCGCTTTTCGTTGACGTTTCGGCTTGCGGGCCATGGCGGCCTCCTGCGGGCTGTTCGGTTGGTTTTAATCTAGGCCCGCAAAGGCGCCGGTTCTAGGGCAGGGAACTTGTGCTTAACCCGCCAACTCGCGGCTTCGCCGCGTGGCGGCGGCAATCGCCCTGGTCAGCAACTCCTCGAAACCGCCGGGGCCCATCAGCACCTCTAGCGCGGCGGCGGTGGTGCCGCCGGGCGAGGTGACGTTCTGCCGCAGCGTAGCGGCGTCGAGTTCCGAGCGATGCAGTAGCTCGCCGGAACCGGCGACGGTTTCACGCGCGAGCCGCGCCGCCAAATCGGCCGGCAGCCCGGTTGCAATGCCGGCTTTGGTCATCGCCTCCGCCAGCAGGAAAATATAGGCCGGACCGGAGCCGGATAACGCCGTGACCGCGTCCATCAGCGTCTCGTCGCCGGCCCATTCGACCTTGCCGATGCCGGCAAGCAGGTCGCCGGCGAGTTTGTGCTGGCGCGCCGAGACCTTGGCGTTGGCGACCGCGACGCTGATGCCGCGGCCGATGGCGGCCGGTGTGTTCGGCATGGCGCGCACGATGGCCGTGCCCGGCGCCAGCGATTGCTCCAGAAAGCCGATGGTGCGGCCGGCCATGATCGAGAGCACCAGCGTGGTCTTGCCCACGTAAGGCCTGAGCGGCGGCAGTGCGGCGGGCGCGCTCTGCGGCTTCACCGCGATCACGATGGCGGCGGCGGCGGCGATCTTGCCTTTCGGATTGAGCTTGATCCCGCGCCGCGTCAGCGCCTTCACGGCCTTGCCCGGCTGCGGCTCGATCACCACGATCCGCTTCGGTGCAAGCCCGCGCGCGATCCAGCCGTCGAGCATCGCGCCGCCCATCTTGCCGGCGCCGACCAGGAGAAGGCTGCCTATCGATTTCAGCGGTTGCGGTTTGCGGCTCACGCCTCGCCCGAGGTGTCGAACATGGCGGCGTCGAGCGCCTCGCGCGCGCCCTTGCCGGCCCAGACCACGAATTGGAAGGCGGTGAAATAGCGCTCGCAGGCGTCGAGCGCGCTGCCGAGCAGCGCCTCGCACTGCTTGCCGGAGGCCTCCGTGCCGCCCGCCAGCACCAGCGCGTGGCGGAACATCAGCATGCCTTCGGTGACCCAGAGGTCGAAATGGCCGACCCACAGCCGCTCGTTGATCAGCGAGATCAGTGTCGCCACTTCGGCGCGGCGGCGCTCGGGAACCTTGAGGTCGAAGGCGCAGGCCAGATGCAGCGCCTCGATGTCGCCCATCCAGGTGTAGGAGACTTGGTAGTCGGTCCACTTGCCGGTGACCAGGATGGTGATCTCGTCGTCGCTGGCGCGTTCGAACGACCAGTCGTTCACCGCCGCCAAATGCTCCACCACGTCGAGAGGGTTGATTCGTGGCTCGTCCGCGTAGGCGATCTGGGGCATGACGTCTCCGCTTTGCCGAATCGAGAGGGAACCGCACGCGCACGGCACCAGCCGACCGGATTGTGACGCAGGGATACGGGACGCCTTGACGGCGGAAGCGAATCACTTGGCAACCGACTATAACCCGCGCGATTCAGCCCGCCATAGGCCTCATCGATGGCCAATGGGCCGTGATTTGCCGGTCATAGGCAACCGCGCCGGCTGGAATCTCCACAGGCAATCGGGCGGTACTGCGAATCTTTTTGGGGATAACTTTCCATTGTCATTCCGGGGCGCGAGCAACGCGAGCGAACCCGGAATCCAGAACTACAACCACGGCCCTCGTGTTGGTCTCTGGATTCCGGGCCCCGCGCTTTCGCGCCGTCCCGGAATGACAAGGATAATTTAGTCGAACAGACTCGACACCGACTCCTCGGTCGCGGTGCGCCCGATCGCCTCGCCGATCAGTGTCGAGATTTCCAACACGCGGATATTGCCGGCGGCCAGCACTTCCTTGGTCGGCTGAATCGAGTCGGTGATCACCAGTTCCTTCAGCCGCGACTTGGCGATGCGCGCGACCGCGCCGCCCGACAGCACGCCGTGGCTGATATAGGCGTAGACCGCCTTGGCCTTCTGCGCGAGCAGGGCGTCGGCGGCGTTCACCAGCGTGCCGCCGGAGTCGACGATGTCGTCGACCAGCACGCAGGTGAAGCCGGCGACGTCGCCGATCACGTTCATCACTTCCGATTCGCCGGCGCGCTCGCGCCGCTTGTCGATAATGGCGAGCGGCGCGTTGATGCGCTTGGCCAGCCCGCGCGCGCGCACCACGCCGCCGACGTCGGGCGACACCACCATCACGTTGTCGAGCTGGAAGCGCTCCTTGATGTCGCGCACCATAACCGGCGAGGCGTAGAGATTGTCGGTCGGGATGTCGAAGAAGCCCTGGATCTGCCCGGCATGCAGGTCGAGCGTCATCACCCGGTCGGCGCCGGCGCGGGTGATCAGGTTGGCCACCAGCTTGGCCGAGATCGGCGTGCGCGGCCCCGGTTTGCGGTCCTGCCTGGCATAGCCGTAATAGGGGATCACCGCGGTGATGCGGCGCGCCGACGAGCGGCGTAGCGCGTCCATAATGATGAGCAATTCCATGAGGTGGTCGTTGGCGGGATACGAGGTGGACTGGATGACGAAACAGTCCGCGCCGCGCACGTTTTCCTGGATTTCGACGAATATCTCCATGTCGGCGAAGCGTCGCACCACCGCCTTGGTCAGCGGGGTCTTGAGGTATTCGCCGATCGCCTGCGCCAGGGCGGGATTCGAGTTGCCGGCGACGAGCTTGATCGCTCCGTTCTTGCCCGACATCTACGAATCCTCGTGTGGCCCGGCGTTACCGGCGCGCAGGTCATAACAAGGCGGGGCGGGGCTCGCAATACGAGTCCAAACCATTGTCCCGAAGCTTTTGGAGACAGGGTGAATGCGCCCTTGGATCAGTGGCTAGACGCCGCCAGGGTCAGTGTTTCCCGGGCCGATATTGTGGTCGCCACAGGCGGCCGGCGCGGCGGCAGCGGGACCGGGCCGGCGGCAGGCTGCGCGGCCTCGATCGGCGCCGGATCGGCATTGGGCTGGAATAGGCGGAATATGCCGGCTGATTCCGGCGAGGAATCGCGCGTTCCAGCCAGCACCATGCGCGGCTCGCTGTCGGGTGTGCTCGGCGCGACCTCGGGCGAAGTCAGGAATACGGCGAGCTGGTCCATGCTGCTGCGGGCGATCCGGCGCAGCATCTCATCGTCGGCGGCGGACCAGGCGTCGTGATGCCGGCTCAATGTACGCGAATTGGCGGTCTCCTCGCCGGTGATGCGCAAGGCACGCCGATCGTCGCGGTCGAACACGTCCCAGACCCACGAGATCGTGGTCTGCCGTTTCGTCACCTTGGCGGCGAGATAACCGCGCACGCGATAGGCCGACGGGCTTTCGCGCGATATCACCGCCAGCCGGCGTGTCTGCGCCTCGTTATTGAGCGCCTGCACCAGCTCATGGAATTGGCCGGGCGGCGGGCCGTCGATGGATTCGAAGGCGACCGTGGCGCCGCGCGGCTGCCCGGCCATGCCCGGCTGACCGTCTTGGGTGCAGGCGGCCAACGCCATGGTGCAGGCGGCTGCCACCAGCACGCCAGGCCGAGATATACGCCGCGAGGCGCACCCGCCCAAACTCCACAGCATCGACACCCCTGTCGCTGGCCTTGTTTTTGTCTTTGAGATTCTTGGCCGGGGTGGAGCGTAGCGGCTGCGGCGCCCTGGAGTCCAGATGGCGGCCTATCGCCGCGGAAGGCTTCAATCGGCGAGCGCGATGGCGTTGATATGCCGGCCGTAATCGGGCTCGCCCTGATTTGTGGTGCGGCGGTAGCTGAAGAAGCGCTCGGGCTCGGCATAGTTGCACAGGCCGAGGTCCTCGAAATTCACGATGCCGGCGCGTTGCACGCGATCGGCGATGTAGCCGGCGAGATCGAACATGGCGTGGCCGGCGCGCTCCGAAGCCGCGAAGAAGCGCGTGTTGTCCGCGTCGGCCGCCAGGAAGCGCGCGACGAATTCCGGCCCGACCTCGTAATTCGGCTGCCTTATGGTGGGGCCGAGCGCCGCCACGATGCGGGAGCGCTCGGCGCCGAGCTTCTCCATGGCGGCGATCGCCGCCTCGATCACGCCGGTGAGGGCGCCGCGCCAGCCGGCATGCGCCGCGCCGATCACCCCCGCCTCGGAGTCGGCCAATAGCAGCGGGCCGCAGTCGGCGGTGGACACGCCGATCGCGAGCCGCGGCGTGCGGGTGACGATGGCGTCGGCATGCGGGCGTTTTTCCTGAGTCCACGGCTGGTCGGCGACGACCACGTCAGGCGAATGGATCTGATAGGCGGTGAGCAGATGGTCCGGCTTAACGCCCAGTGCCGCCGCCATGCGCGCGCGGTTCTCAGTGACCTTGGCGGGCGCGTCGTTCGAGCCGACGCCGCCATTGAGGCTGTCATAGACGCCCTGCGAGACCCCGCCGCTGCGGGTGAAGAAGGCGTGGCGGATGCGCGCGAGCGTGCTGAGCGAGGCGGCTTGCAGCATGCGCTAGCCCTCGAATCCGGGCGGCACGCCGAGCGCGTGATGCGCGAAGGCAGCGGCCTTGAACAGGACGCCCATGCCGGCTGCGCCCTCGCTGATCAGCCGCTTCAACGCGGCGTCGATGTCGGCAGCCACGCCGGCCGCGGCCTTGCTCTTGAGCGAGGTGGCGCGCGTCATGATGCCGAGACGGCGCAGAAGTTGCGACTGGGTGACCGGTCCGTAAACGCTGGCGCCCATGGCCTCCACCGCCTTGGCCAGCGCCTGGAAATCCACATGCGCGGTGAGATCGATGCTGCCGGGCGCGCTGAGCGGATCGGCATAGGCGTGCCGGCCGACCGCCTGGAAAGTGTCGCCGATGGCGCTTTGGGCATGACCATAGTCGATCACCAGCGCGGCGCCACCGTCGCGCGTGAGGCGCTTGCCCAGTTCCATCGCGACATTGTCGGCGCGCCATTCGAAGATCGACGCATCCGGCGCATTGCGCAGCGCCGGCGGCAGCAGGCGATCGAATTGCGGGATCGGATCGGGCGCTATCGTGAAGGCAAGACTGCCGGTGGAATCGATTTCGATCTGGCGCTCGTGCCAGCCGTGCTCGGTCTTCACCGCCTGATGCACCGGCAGCGCGTCGAAGAATTCGTTGGCGAGAACGATGGCGGGGCCTGGCGGAACGTCGATCAGCGCGGGATGCCAGAACATCGGCATCGACAAAGGCTCCAGCGTGCGCTGCTGTTGCGCCTCCAGCGCCGAGCTGATTTCGACCAGATGCAGCACCACGGCTTTAAGGAAATCCGGCATCACCTTGGCCGCGCGCAGGGCGTCCTTCATCATGGTGCCACGGCCGGATCCGAGTTCGATGATGCGCAGGTTTTCCGGCGAGCCCATCTGTTTCCAGGTTGCGGCCATCCAGAGTCCGATCATCTCGCCGAACATCTGGCTCACTTCCGGCGCGGTGATGAAATCGCCGCGGGCGCCGAGCGGATCACGCGTGGTGTAGTAGCCATGCTCGCTGTCGGCGAGGCACAGCGCCATGTATTCGGCCACCGGCATCGGGCCGGCCACCGCGATGCGCCGGCGGATTTCGGTTTCCAGCGGCAGGATTTCGCTCATGCGCGACTCCGCAACGGCGGATGCTTCAGCGCATAGGCGATGAAGCCGAGGCCGGCGAGGAACAGCGGCACCGATAGCAGTTGACCCATGGTCGCGCCGCCCCACAAGAAGCCGAGCTGGGCATCGGGCTCGCGGAAGAACTCGCAAGTGCTGCGCGCGATGGCGTAGACGCAGGCGAAGCTGCCGACAATTATGCCGGGCCGCTTCAGCGCGCCCAGCCGCATCAGCACGGCCAGCACCGCCAGCAGCACGAGCCCTTCCAGCGCAGCTTCATAGAGTTGGCTCGGATGCCGCGGCAGCGGACCGCCGCCGGGGAACACCATGGCCCAGGGCACGTCGGCCGGGCGGCCCCATAATTCGCCATTGATGAAATTAGCGATGCGCCCGAGCAGCAGCCCGATCGGCCCGACCGCGCAGGTGATGTCGCCGAGCGAGAGCACCGGAATGCCGCGCTTGCGCGCGAACAGGACAACGGCGACCACGCAGCCGGTGAAGCCGCCGTGGAACGACATGCCGCCGCTCCACAGTTGCACGATCTCGATCGGGTGGGCGGCGAAGTGCGGCAGATTGTAGAACAGCACATAGCCGGTGCGGCCGCCGAGAATGATGCCGAGCGTCACCCAGAGCACGAAATCGTCGAAGTCGAGGAGAGTCATCGGCGCCAAATTCTTTGAAGCATTGCCGCCCCACAACCGCGGCGAGCGGATCAGGGCGCGGGCATAGACCCAGCCGAGCAGGATGCCGGCGATATAGGCCAGCGCATACCAGCGGATGGCGAACGGGCCGAGGTGCACCAGCACCGGATCGAAGGCGGGAAAGGGAATGACGAACAGGGGCATTGCGAATTCCGGTTAGCCGCGGAGGGGATTGGTAGCACGCCGCCTCTTGCGGCGGGATGACCGGATCGCCATTCTTGAGACGAACCGGAGGCGAGACATGACCCAGACCAGCAATCGCGTTTTCGACGAGCTCGCGCGCCTGATGAACGATGCCGCCGGGGTCGCGCAAGGGGTACGCAAGGAATTCGACACCCTATTTCGCAGCCAGGCCGAGCGCATCCTGCGCGACCTCGACGTGGTCCAGCGCGAGGAATTCGAGGCGGTCAAGGAAATGGCCCGCCTGGCGCGCGAGGAAAACGAGGCGCTGAAGGCGCGCATCGAGGCGCTGGAAGCCAAGGCCGCCGGCAAGCCGGCCAAGAAAGGCGCGGGCTCCGCGCCTGAATAGTCATTCCGGGCTCGCGGCTTTTGGCCGCGCCCCGGAATGACAGGTATGGGTGGCCTTTCTTGCCCTTTCGAACCCGCGCCGCTATAAACCCGCGCGACACGCGGCCCCCGGCACCCCTGGAGGCTTGCCGCGTTCGCAGGCGGCGGAAAAAGCCGCCTTTTCCATTGGCTTAGATGAGGGTTTCAACATGGCGACCGTCCTGGAATTGAAGGCGACGGTGCGTCCGAAAGGCGGCAAGGGGGCCGCTCGGGCAGCACGTCGCTCCGGCCGAGTGCCGGGCGTGATTTACGGCGAGAACAAACCCCCGCAGATGGTCACGCTCGACCATACCGAGTTGAGCCGGCGCATCTATGCCGGGCGCTTCCTCACCACGCTCTTCCACATCGATGTGGACGGCACCAAGCACCGCGTGATCCCGCGCGACTTCCAGCTCGATCCGGTGAAGGATCTGCCGATGCACGTGGATTTCCTGCGCGTGTCGGAAGGCGCCGTCATCCGCGTCAACGTCGCGGTGAAGGTGCTCAATGCCGACCAGTCGCCCGGCGTGAAGCGCGGCGGCGCGGTCAACATCGTCACCCACACCATCGAGGTGATGTGCCCGGTCGAGACCATTCCGGAATCGATCGACGTCGATATTTCCGAACTCGACATCAACCATTCCAAGCATCTCAGCGACGTAACGCTGCCGCCGAACGTCCGCGTGATCGCCCATGGCGACATCACGCTGGTCACGGTGGTGCCGCCGTCCGGCTACGCGGAAGAACTCAAGGCCGCCGCCGATGCTGCTGCCGCGGCCGCTGCCGCTGCTGCCGCTGCTGC
>PKXB01000031.1:0-3219 GCA_003133345.1 Hyphomicrobiales bacterium
TCTCTCCGGACAGACTCTTAGGATGCTTCAAATTCCGTGCGGTTTTTGGCGGCTAAATCGCGGCTGAGCGCCCTTCGCGAACGGATGGTGGCGGAGCGAGCGAGATTCGAACTGACGGTACGGTTATTTACAAGCTCGAAAACTCGTGCCGATTTAGCAACGGCATCCCGGCCATCCAGTTCAATCGAACCTAGTCTTCGGCTCGTTTCTCCAGGAAACGGCCACTATGCCGATGATATGCGGAGATTTTCGGCACAGTAGGCCGAACCCTTATCAAGTCCGGTGCCCAGAGACTCTACCCTCTGTGCGAGAAGCCCGGTATCGGCGGGCTTTCCCGCGAGATTCATGGGAACGTCTCTAGAAGCCGGACTGGTTGGCTGGCGTAGCAGTGCAGATGGCCCGCTGCTCTGCCCGTTTTCCCTGCTGACAGGGAATTTTACAGGGAATTTTGCAAAATCGCGGCTTCTGGCGCGCCAGAGACTGTAAATAATGGCGTCATTATTGGGCTTCGATGCGAATTCCCTACTCAACGGAACAGGTAATTATTTTCGCGAAACAGGGAATTCTGTCGCAAGAACAGGTAATTTCACCTGCCAAAACCGAAATCAATGCCGGATGAAGTTTTCGGTACACACAGGCCGCAGGCGAGCACGGTGAAGCTGATGGGCAAACACAGTCTGCGCGCATGAGCCAAGACGCCGCGTCGGTCGCCAGTAAGGCACCTTGACCACCTATTCCGTAAGTGGAAACCGGGCAATGGAAAGCACACCCCTGCGGCTGTTTTGTCTGGCTGCCAGCGCCGAATTGGGAGCCGGGATTTCGGCGGCATTGTCTCAACCGCTGGCGGCTCATGAAGAGCGCGAATTTGAGGACGGAGAACACAAAGCACGCCCCCTCGATGCGGTGAACGGCGCCGACGTCTATATCGTGCAGAGCCTGCATAGCGGGCCGTTGCAAAGCACGAACGACAAGCTATGCCGACTGCTGTTCTTTATTGGCGCACTCAAGGACGCCGGCGCCACGCGTGTCACCGCGGTGACGCCTTACCTTTGCTACGCAAGGAAAGATCGCCGCACCAAGCCGAACGATCCGGTGACCACCCGCTACATAGCGGGCATGTTCGAGAGCGTCGGCACCGACTGTGTCGTCACGCTCGAAGTTCACAACCCGGTTGCATTCGAGAACGCGTTTCGCTGTCGCACCGTCGCACTGACCGGCACGCCGCTGTTCGTCGATTATGTCAAGAAAGCCTTTGCCGGCGACAAGCTTGCCGTGATCTCGCCGGATGCCGGCGGCATGAAGCGCGCCGAATTGCTGCGCGAAGCGTTGGAAGCGTCCTTAGGCCGCCCCGTCGGTAAGGGTCTGGCGGAGAAGCATCGCAGTGCTGGCGTGGTTTCGGGCGATCTGTTCGTCGGCGATGTGGCGGGGACGACTGCGCTGATCGTCGACGACTTGATCAGCACCGGCAACACGCTGCTGCGCGCGGCCCGCTCGGCGCGCAAGGCCGGCGCCAAACGCGTCATCGCGCTGGTCACGCATGGGCTGTTCATGCCAGACGCAGCGGAAGTGATTGCCGATCCGGCGATCGACCAAGTGGTCGTCACCGATGCGGTCCCGGCCTTCCGCCTCGATAACCCCGCGAAAAACAAGAAGCTCGTGATCTTGCCCGCGGCCGCCCTACTCGCGGAAACGATCCGTCGTCTGCACGAGGAACGAAGCCTTAGCGATCTCCTGGTTTTCTGAGAATCACCTCAAGCTTTCTTGCGCTTTTTTCGGCCAGTTTGAGATAAGTAGCAGCAAGCCGCGGCCACTTTTCGGGCGTGCGCGGATGCTCTTCCAGAAGATGCGCGATGGCGAGCCGCGCGCGCAGCGTCGCGCGATGGCAGCGATAAAACGTGAACAGTTCCTCGGCAGGACCGTCACGCAACATCCGTTTCATCCGGCGTTCGATAAAAGCCCCGACCCAAGCCGCACCGAGCCGCTCGCACTCGAGACTGAGATAGGCGACCTCATCAAACGGGTCGACCACCCGAAGCCGCGGGTTAAATTCGAGACAGTCGATGATCCTGACTTTGTCCCCCAGCCAAATATGCTCGGGGCGCAGATCGCCGTGGCCCGAGACGATCCGGCGATGGCGAAGGCGGGCGACGATGAGGCCGCTGCGCCGGTCCAAAAACCGGCGCTGCGCATGATCGATACGCTGCACCAAGCCGGCGGGAATGCCGAAACGACGATCGAGCAGCACGCGCCGGTTATAGGCAAGGCTCCGCCTCCAGTCGGCAAGATGGATCGCCGGAGAGAGAAAGACCGGGTTTGCCGCGTGATAAAATTGCGCGAGAACAGCCACAAGCCGGTCAAGCTGAGTAATTTCAACATGCGGCTCGGCGATGCGGTGATCGAGCATATCGCGCTCATCGAGCCGTTTCATGAGCACAAGCCAATCGACCGGGGCTCCGGCTCCGCCGATCGAGAGCCCTTCACCAGTATCCACCAGCGGCAAGACGTCGAGATAGATTTCGGGCGCGAGCGCGCGATTGAGCCGCAGCTCGGCGCGGCAGGCGGCCTCGCGCCGCGCAAGCGTCGAAAAGTCGAGATAGGAAAAGCGGACCGGTTTTTTGAGCTTGTAGACCCGATCGCCGGCCAAAAAGACCCATGACATATGGGTTTCTCGGCAAACGACCTCACCCGGCGCAGGCTGGTATGCATCCGGCCGGCTCAAGAAGCTGACTTTAGCGTCGAGCGTTGGCCCGGCGCCGTTGGTCGAAAGTCCGTGCACGGGCCGCTCCACCTTGGCCGATAATTTAATGCGGCCCGGGCCGCCCCGGTTGACACTGATCAAACCATCGCCCCTCGTTTGCGGNNGCGTTGGCCGCGCGTGAGGTGGTGATTGGCCCGCTTGGCCTCGCCGGCACCCTTCATCTTCCCGCCTCGGCGAGCGCCCTTGTGGTATTCGCCCATGGCAGCGGCTCCAGCCGGTTCAGCTCACGCAATATGGCGGTCGCCAATGCGCTGAACGCCCAAGGCATCGCGACACTGTTGTTCGACCTGCTCACGCCGGATGAAGAGCAAGAGCGCACCAATGTCTTCGATATCGCGCTGCTCGCCGAACGACTGATTGAGGTCGTCCATTGGGTCGACACCCAGGGGGAGCTTGCCCACCTGCCACTCGGCCTTTTCGGAGCCAGCACCGGAGCGGCGGCCGCGCTGGTCGCTGCGGCA
>PKXB01000031.1:3270-3741 GCA_003133345.1 Hyphomicrobiales bacterium
GACGCGACCCATCTATTTCCGGAACCGGGCACTCTTAATATTGTGATTGAGCATGCCGCGCGATGGTTCAAAACGCATCTCGGCTCGCATGTGCCCGTCAATGCCAGATAGCTCGCGGAGCCCATGATGCCATTCATCGATCGCACGGACGCCGGCCGACAACTCGCAAAGGCGCTCGCACGTTACAAGGCTCAACGGCCGCTCGTGCTGGCGTTGCCGCGCGGCGGTGTGCCGGTCGCGGCGGAGGTCGCAACCGTACTCGACGCGCCGCTCGACCTGATCCTGGTGCGCAAGATTGGCGTGCCTTTTCAGCCCGAGCTCGCTATGGGCGCGGTCGTCGATGGCAGGGAGCCGGTGATCGTGCGTAATGAAGACGTGATCAGTCTCACTGGCGTGAGCGAGCAGGAATTTAACGCTACTTGCGACCAGCAGCTCGCCGAGATCGAACGGCGACGCAAACTCTACCTCGGC
>PKXB01000147.1:0-206 GCA_003133345.1 Hyphomicrobiales bacterium
TTCACCCATTCGATGCGGGTGCGCGACAGACCCTTTTCCACGTCGATCGCTACGTCCGGGTCGGAATAGACGCCGGTGGTGTCGTAGACCGGGAGCGGCGGCTCGCCGCTCGATGCGTCGAGCGTGATCTCGCGCACCGGCACGCGCAGCTCGGGCGCCGCATCCGGCGCGCAATAGACCTTGCGCGAAGCGGGCAGCGATCCGGT
>PKXB01000147.1:211-11575 GCA_003133345.1 Hyphomicrobiales bacterium
CCCTGTCCCTTCGCCGGCATGATCCGGATCAGGTTCTAAGGGTTTTTCTCAGCCCTTTCGGGCACCCCTCGGAACAGGGCTAATGTAGGCATGGGGCTAGGGGTGTCAATGTGGCGGGGTGCCTAGCAGCAAACAGCCGGGTTCACATCCTCGGCAACTCGCTGACCGCCGCGGCCTTCTGCGCCAGCGCGCCGGCGTAAACCGCTTACTCGGCGGCTTCGGAGGCCTTGCGGTCGGTCGCCAATACGATGTTGGTGGCAAGCACCTTCGGCGGGCGCAGCCGCACGTAGATCTGCATGACGATCAGCAGCACGCACATGAAGATGAAGACCGCGCTGATCGGGTGCTTGATGAACACCAGGATGTCGCCGCGCGATATCAGCATGGCGCGGCGGAAATTCTCCTCGAAGCGCGGCCCGAGCACGAAGCCAAGCAGCACCGGCGCCGGATGGAAATCGAGCAGCAGCAGTATATAGCCGACGATGCCGATGATGACGACCTCGCCGACCTGGAACATATCGTTGTTGGTGCTGTAGACGCCGATGCAGACGAAGAACATCGCGCTCGGATAGAGATATTTGTAAGGGATCGTCAGCAGCTTCACCCACAGGCCGATCATCGGGACGTTGAGCACCACCAGGATGATGTTGCCGATCCAGAAGCTCGCGATCAGGCCCCAGAAAATATCCGGGTGCTCGCTGATGAGCTGCGGGCCGGGCACGATGCCCTGGATCATCAACGCGCCCAGGATCAGCGCCATCACCGCGTCGCCCGGAATGCCGAGGCTCATGGTCGGGATGAAGTCGCCCTGCACCGAGGAGTGGGTCGAGGCTTCCGGGCAGGCGACGCCTTCGATCATGCCGGTGCCGAATAGTTCAGGCGTCTTCGAAATCTTCTTTTCGGTCGCGTAGGACACGAACGAGGCGATGGTCGGCCCGGTGCCGGGAATGAGTGCGCACAGGCTGCCGATCAGCGTGCCGCGGAACATGGCCGGCAGCGCCCGCCGGAATTCCTCGCGGGTGGGCCGCAGATCCTTGAGCTTGACGTTCGTATATTTGGTGTCGACCTCGGACAACTGATTGACGCTTTTCATGAACTCGGCGATGCCGAACAGGCCGAGGGCTAGAGCTACGATCTCGACGCCGTCGAACAGGTTTGGAATGCCGAAGGTAAATCGCGGCGTCCCGGTTTCGATGTCGCTGCCGACAATGCCGATCAGCAGTCCGCACACGGTCATGGCGACGCCCTTGAGCGGCGAACCGCGTGCCAGCGTCGAGCCGGCCAGCAGACCGAGCAGCATCAGCGAACAGATTTCCGCCGGGCCGAATTTGAGCGCCACCACCACCAATATCGGCGACAGGAAAATCATCTCGGTGATGCCCCACGAGGCGCCGACGAACGATGAGATGACCGTGATGCCGAGCGCGGCGCCGCCCCTGCCTTTTTTGGTGAGAGGGAAGCCGTCGAGACAGGTGACCGCGTGCGGCGGATGGCATGGCAGATTGAGCAGGATCGAGCAGATCGCGCCGCCGTATTGCGAGCCGTAAAAAACGCCCGCCAGCATCAGGATGGCGCCGACCGGTTTGATGCCGAAGGTGAGCGGCAGCAGGATCGAGATGGTCGCCAGCGGGCCCATGCCCGGCAGCACGCCGACCATGTTGCCGACGAACACGCCGATGAAGCACCACATCACGTTGTGGGGTTCGAGCGCGACGCCGAAGCCGTACCAGAGATCTGTCAGCGCGGTGGAGATCATCAGTGGCCCAACCGGAACATGGGGAACGGGATCTTCAGCACGTAAGAGAACAGCAGCACGCCGAAGAAGGTGACGCCGGCCGCCAGGACCGCAGAGCCTTTCAGCGTGGCGGTGCGATCACCCAGCGCGGAGACGAACACGCAGGAGTAAGTCGCGGGCACTAGGCCGAAATATTCGCCCAAGATAATAAAAAAGATCGGTCCGGCCAGGATGCAACCCCAGCCGCGCCATTCCCTGTTTTTCGGCAGGATGTTCTCATCGTTGCTGAGCGGGGTGACCACCGCCGTGCCTAAAATCAGCACGCCGACTAACGTGAGCGTGAGCCCGAGCATCAAGGGGAACATGCCAGGACCCATATGGGTCAGGGTGCCGAGGGAATAGGCCATGGAATCGAGCGTGATCGCCGCGCCGAGCAGCGTCATCAATCCGCCGGCGTAGAAATCGCGCTTTTTTACAAGCGTGCCGAACAAAGCCTCATCCTCCCAGGCTCTTTTCTTGTTTATTACTAACCGCGCCCAGCTTCGCGAATTCCCTCATATACCTTTAATCTAATGCCGGCCCCATTTCTATCCCCAACACCGGACCGATCAAGACATCCGCAGTTAAGGCCGTTGGCTGATCCTTGCCGTCCTGTTGGTGGCGCGAACCATGATGGCCTGTCAATTGCAGACGGTGGCGTCAACCTCGCTGTTCTTGATCGGTTCTTTCGCAATCGATGACACGCAACGCGGTACCCTGATCGGGCTTTGCATGTTGCCATGCATTTTCATGGCCTTGCCGGGGGGTATGCTCGGGCAGCATTTCGGAGCCAAGCGGCTGGTATTGGCCGGTCTGCTGCTAAGGACCGCAGGGGGAGCGCTGATGGGGGTCGGTTCGTCATTCTCCCGGTTGTAGCCGGCCGCAGATCGCCCGCTTCAGGTGCTGTTCGGTCAGCTCGCTGAGCCGGCATCCGCTGATCACAAAGACGGGGATATTCTCGGTCACCGGCGTGCTGCGCAGCCGATACAAGTGGTACTGGGCGACAGGCTGTTTTTTACGGGCGAACGATCAGATGGCGGGCTGCCGTTCTGCCTTTTCCTCCGGCGGCTTCATATGCCGGAATGAATACAGCAGCGCGACGTCGTAGACGATCTTAAGAACGCCGCACACGATCAGCGGCAGCCCGGCAAACGGCGTCGCCAGCAGCACACCGGTCATGGCCGGGCTTATCGACGAGGCGAGACTGCGCGGAACCGCGGTGACGCTGGCGGCCGCCGTGCGCTCGGCCGGCGTCACGACCGCCATCACATAAGACGTGCGTGTGGGTACGTCCATTTGTGAAAGCGCCGAACGCGCCAACAGCAAAGCGAGCGCCAGGATCAAATTCGGCGCGAACGCCGCCAGAATGAGAAAGATGCTGGAGGGGATATGGGTATAGACCATCGTGTTGATGAGGCCGATGCGTTTCGCCAGCCAAGCCGCCACCGGATAGGAAAAAGCGCTCAAGGTACTCGACCAGAAAAAGAACAGGCTGGCGGCCGAGAGCGACATGTCGAAGCGCTCAAACAGCCAAAGCGCCAGCAGCGACTGGACGACGAAGCCGCCTGCGAAGGCGTCGAGGCTGAACAGCGCCGCCAGCTTGTAGACGACGCCGCGCGAGGGTCCGAGCGGCGCGCTGGGACGCGCTTCATCCATGCGCACATGCGGTAAACGCTGGTAGAGCGCGGCGCTCAAGAGCCCCAGCGCGGCATAGCCATAAAACATGATCTTGAAGGCGCTGACCCGGTCGAGATCGGCCGACACGATGAAGTCCGGCAAAGCCGCCGCCAGGGATCCGGCCGCCATCGACAGCGTACCGATCAAGCTATAGCGCGCGAATGTGCGCGTCCGCTCGTGATCAGGGACGCCGTGCGCCAGCATGGCGTGCTCGAGCGGCACCAGCACGCCCAGGTCCCCGGTTGATGGATTGATAGTGCCGACGAACGCGACAAGCGCAATGAAAACGAACTGATCGAAATTGGGAAAGGCAACGCCGGTGCAGGCCATCAAGACCGCGCCGCCCAAAAGCAGATTACGCAAGTCGTGCCGCGGTGCGAACAACCCGATGGCGAGGGTAAACAGCGCGGTTCCCAAGAGTGATGCGCTGGCCACGAACCCAATCTGCCCGGGACTGAAGCCGATCGCCGACAGATAGGCCGGCAAAATGATGATGGCGAAGCCGTCGCCGAGTCCGCGTACGCCGCGCGCGGCATAGAGCAGTAAAATGTCGGAATAGGTTGAGCGGGCACTGCGGGTGTTGTCAGTCATGCGCAATCCTCTCGACAGAGCGAGTGTTGCGCAGAACTTGGACGGCAACGCCCGTCTGACGGGGAGTCTGCATTCCCCTTGCGGAAGATAGACGATTAGCCTTGGACCGCAAGTGGCGGGCTACGATCCCATCCGATACAGCTTGAGCGCGGCGTAGATGGTATCGTTGACCGGCGTCGGCACCTTGAGCTCCTTGCCGAGCCGCGACACCTGTCCCGCCAGCCAATCCAGCTCCAGCCGGTTGCCGCGGTCGAGATCGTTGGCCATCGAAGCCTTCATGCCGCCCGGCACGTTCTTGTCGGCAAACGCGAGGCGTTCGTCGACGTAGCCCGGGTCGAGCGCGATGCCCTTGGCGCGGCCGACGGCGAGCGTCTCCGCCATGATGGCGCGGAACAGCGCGCGCGTGTCGGGGTCGGCCAGGATCGGACCCATACTCGAGCGGGTGAGCGAGGTGGCGCCCGAAGTCCCCGACAGGAAGATGAATTTGTGCCAGCGGTCGCGCTCGATATTGTCGGACTGCGTGATGTTGATGTTGGCGGCTTTCGCCGCCTGCACGAAGGCTGCGAGGCTGGCGTCCGCGCGGCCGTCGATGGTGCCGCAGATGATGCTCTGGAACTGGCTCGCCTGCTTGATGACGCCCGGGCGGTCGATCACGGTGACGACGTAAGTGACGCCGGGTATGGCGCGCTCCCTGCCCACGATCGGAGCGATGCGCTCGTAGCTGTCGACGCCGTTCTGCGACGTGATGACGCGGGTGTTAGGGCCGAGCAGCGGGCGCATGGCCTCGGCGGCCTTTTCGGTGTCCCAGAGCTTGACCGCGAACAGCACGATGTCGACCGGGCCGATGCTCTTGGGATCATCGGTGACGTTCGGCTTCGGCAGATGCAGGTCGCCGTGCACGCTCTCGATCTTCAGGCCGTTCTTGCGCATGGCCTCGAGATGAGCGCCGCGCGCGATGAAAAACACATCGTGCCCGGCCGCGGCCATGCGGGCGCCGAAATAGCCGCCGACCGCGCCCGCCGCCATTGCCGCTATCCGCATGGATGTCGATCCTCGTGTGGCCCGAACTGATATAGC
Organism: Hyphomicrobiales bacterium; assembly: GCA_003133345.1. Classification (GTDB taxonomy): domain Bacteria; phylum Pseudomonadota; class Alphaproteobacteria; order Rhizobiales; family Xanthobacteraceae; genus Pseudolabrys. The sequence goes on from PKXB01000147.1 coordinate 5,331, forward strand.
CGGGGCGGGGCTTCGCGCCAACGCACAAAAAATTGCCCGGCTTTTGGGCCGGGCAAGTTTGCGGGAGGCTCGAAGGGAACTAGCGGATCGCGCTCCAGGTCAGCTGCGCCCGGCTCTGCGTCACCGGCGCATAGGACGATGACGTTGGCTGCGCCTGCGCGGTGTGCACCGGCACGGCCTGCGGCAGCACGACGACCTTGGCGCCGACCTGCACGCGATTGTAGAGATCGGTCACGTCGTCATTGGTGAGGCGGATGCAGCCGCTCGACACGTGCTTGCCGATTGTGGTCGGATCGTTGGTGCCGTGGATGCGGTACACGGTGCCGCCGAGATACATGGCGCGCGCGCCGAGCGGATTGCCCGGGCCGCCGGCCACGAAGCGCGGCAGATAAGGCTGGCGCTCGATCATTTCCTGCGGCGGGATCCAATCCGGCCACTCGGCCTTGCGCTCGATCTGCTTGACGCCGGCCCAGGTGAAGCCCTGGCGGCCGACGCCGATGCCGTAACGGATCGCCTTGCCGTTGCCGAGCACGTAATAGAGGACCGTGTGCGGGGTATCGATGATGACGGTGCCGGGCGCCTCATTGCTGGCGTAGCCGACGATCTGCCGTTGCAGGCGCGGATCGGCCTGGACGTCTGCGTCCGGCGCGCTCTGCTCGGCCGGCGCGTATTGCGGCGCGATCTGGTTCTGCGTGGGGGCCAAGGGGGAATTGAGAAAGGCGAACAGCGGCTCGGCCTGCGCAGGCCCGCACGACAGAGCGGCGGCGGCGATCAGCGAACCGATTGAATAAAACTTTACGGACATGGCAGCCTCCCGACGAATTCCTCGATCCATCATTCGTCGAGGCAAGCTCCGGGGAGGTTCAAAAGTTCCTGTTCACGGCCCGCTCAAATGCATGACAGCCCCGGGAACCAGTCGGTCCCCCGCGCGTTAGGCGTTTCTTGGCTGCTAATCCTTGGTTTTGTGCCAGCCCACCACCGCCTCGGGCACGCTGTCGGTGGACGCGAAATAGGGCTTGATGTCGAGCAGCGGGGTGCCGTCCAGGCAGTCGAGCCCGACCACCGAGAGCGTGCCGCCCGCGATGCGCAGCAGTTTCACCACGCTCATGGCGATCGGGTTGGGACGCGCCGGCGAGCGCAGAGCAAAAGTGCCGTGCGGCACGCCGTAGTGTCCAGGAACTTGCCGAACAAGGTTTCTTGGCGACTTGTCCATCCAGTACAGCAGGATGATGTGGCTGCACGTCGCCACGTCTTTCAGCCCGTCGGCCCAGCGCTCATCGAGTTCGACGGTGCAGACCGCGTCGGATTCGCGGGCGTTTTTCGGGCAGTCCTTGCGCTGCTTCCAGGGCGTGCGGATGCGGCCGATGTAATAAAGCCCGGCATCGGTTTTCGCCGGTAAATCAACGGCGATTTCGCCTTCGCGCACACCGAATTCGTTGCTCATGGGCGCTCCAACCTTCGCTTCACCTCTCCCCTGGGGGAGAGGTCGGATCGCGAAGCGATCCGGGTGAGGGGGCAAGGGCCTATCCATCGTCAGTAACCCCCTCACCCCAACCCTCTCCCCAACTGGGAGAGGGAGCCTGCCTGCATTTGTGGCGGCAATGAAGCCTCCGGCAACCGCGCGTGACCCTTGCCGAAGACCGGTTCAACGTATAAAGATATCTTTATATAGTGGGAAGCGGCCCATAGCGCATGATCCCGAAAAGTGGGTACCGGTTTTCGGAAAAGATCATGCGCAAACATGACCGTCGTTAGGCCCGAATGAGCACCAGTGCACGGCTCGGCTTCGATGCCCTCAACGCCGCCCTCAAGGCGGCGGGCGAGGAGACGCGCCTACGCGTGCTGGCGCTGCTAGCGGAGGCCGAGCTGACCGTCTCCGACTTGACCGACATCCTGCGCCAGTCGCAGCCGCGCATCTCGCGCCATCTCAAGCTGCTGGCCGAGGCCGGCTTGATCGAGCGCTTCCGCGAGGGCACCTGGGCGTTCTTTCGTCTGGCCGAGCGCGGCGGTGGCGCCGAGGTGGCGCGCGCGTTGCTCGAGCGGCTCGATCCGGCCGATCAGACCATCGCGCGCGACCGCGCGCGGCTCGCCTCGGTGCGCTCGGCGCGCGCCGCCGCGGCGCAGGCCTATTTTCGCGCGCACGCCGCCGAATGGGACCGCATCCGCAAGCTGCACGTGGCCGACGCAGCGGTGGAGGCGGCGATCCGCTCAGCGCTCGCCGGCAAGCCGTTCCGCTCGCTTTTGGATCTCGGCACCGGCACCGGGCGCATGCTGGAGCTGTTCGGCCATGAAATCGAGCGCGGGCTCGGGCTCGATCTGTCGCTCGACATGCTGCTGCTGGCGCGCGACCGGCTGGAGCGCGCCGGCCTGAAACATTGCAGCGTGCGGCAGGGTGACATCTACGACCTGCCGCTCGCCAACGATTCCTTCGACGCCGTCATCGTGCACCAGGTGCTGCACTTCCTCGACGACGGCGCGCGCGCGATCAAAGAGGCGGCGCGCGTGCTGCGGCCGGGCGGCCGGCTGCTGGTGGTGGATTTCGCGCCGCACCAGCAGGAATTCCTGCGCGCGCAGTTCGCGCATCGCCGGCTCGGCTTTGCGCCGGAGACCGTGACGCAATGGATGACGGCGTCCGGCCTCGAGCCGGTGCTGCACAAGAGCCTTAGCCCCGAGCCCGGCTCCGACGGCAAGATCGCGGTGTCGCTGTGGCTGGCGCGCGACGCCCGCGCGCTGATGGTGCAGCCGGCGCAGCGGGAGGTAGCGTGATGAACGTCCGCGCCAGCCGGTTTGCACGCGGCGAGGGCCGCCGCATCGATGTGTCGTTTGAATTCTTTCCGCCCAAAGACGAGGAGATGGAGAAGATTCTGTGGGAGTCGATCGAGCGGCTAAAGCCGCTGGCGCCGAATTTCGTCTCGGTGACCTATGGCGCCGGCGGCAACACGCGCGAGCGCACCCACGCGACTGTCAAGCGCATTCTTTCGGAGACTTCGCTGACGCCGGCCGCGCATCTCACTTGCGTCGCCGCTACGCGCGCGGAAGTCGATGCCATCGTGCGCAACTATCACGACGCCGGCGTGCGCCACATCGTGGCGCTGCGCGGCGATTCCGTTAGCGGGGCGGGCGCCAAATATGCGCCGCATCCGGGCGGCTACAGCAACGCCGCCGATCTGGTGGGCGGCATCAAGCGTATCAGCAGCGACTTCGAAATCTCGGTATCGGCCTATCCGGAAAAGCATCCCGACAGTCCGACGGTGGACGCCGATATCGACATGCTCAAGGCCAAGGTCGACGCCGGGGCCTCGCGCGCCATCACGCAATTCTTCTTCGAGAACGATTTTTACTTCCGCTATCTCGAGCGCGTGCGGGCGCGCGGCATCGACATTCCGATCGTGCCCGGCATCCTGCCGGTGCAGAACTTTAAGGCGGCGACCAATTTCGCCACGCGCGCCGGCGCTTCGGTGCCGGCTTGGCTGGCGGAGCGTTTCCATGGGCTCGATAATGACGCGGCGACGCGCAAGCTGATCGCCGCTGCCGTGGCCGCCGAGCAGGTGCTCGATCTGGTCGACCGCGGCGTCACCACGTTTCACTTCTACACCATGAACCGCGCCGACTTGGTCTACGCCATCTGCCACCTGCTGGGCTTGCGGCCGGCGACGCAAGAGGTGGCGCAGTGAGCGTGCGCAAAGTATTCGCCGACGCGCTGAAGCAGCGCATCCTGGTGCTCGACGGTGCCATGGGCACTATGATCCAGGCGCTCAAGCTCGACGAAGAGGGCTACCGCGGCGCGCGCTTCGACGCCTGGAACCGCGAGGTACGCGGCAATAACGACCTGCTCAATTTGAGCCGCCCCGACGCGGTGCGCGACATTCATCTGGCGTATTTCCGCGCCGGCGCCGACATCGTTTCCACCAACACGTTCTCCTCTACCAAAATCGCCCAGGCCGATTACGGCATGGAGGGCATCGCCTACGAACTCAACCATGCCGGCGCCACGCTGGCGCGCGAGGCGGCCTCGCTGGCCGAGAAGGAAGACGGCCGCCGCCGCTTTGTCGCCGGCGCCTTGGGTCCGACCAACCGCACCGCCTCGATCTCGCCGGATGTGAGCAATCCCGGCTTCCGCGCCATCAGTTTCGACCAGCTACGCGAGGCTTACGGCGAGCAAATCCGCGGGCTGCTCGACGGCGGCACGGACTTGCTGCTGATCGAAACCATCTTCGACACGCTCAATGCCAAGGCGGCGATCTACGCGATTTCCGAAATTAGCGCCGAGCTTGGGCGAGACGTGCCGGTGATGATCTCCGGCACCATCACCGACCGCTCCGGCCGCCTGCTGTCGGGGCAGACGCCGGCGGCGTTCTGGAATTCGGTACAGCACGCCAACCCGGTCACCATCGGGCTCAATTGCGCGCTCGGCGCGCGCGAGATGCGCGCCCACATCGCCGAACTCGGCCGCCTCGCCGATACCTTCGTGTGCGCCTATCCCAATGCCGGACTGCCGAACGAATTCGGCTATTACGACGAAAGCCCGGACTATATGGCCGAGCTGCTCGGCGAATTCGCCGAAGCGGGGCTGGTCAACGTGGTCGGCGGCTGCTGCGGCACCACGCCCGAGCACATCGCGGCGATCGCCAAGGCCGTTGCCGGCAAGGCGCCGCGAAAGATTCCCGAGCTGCCGCGGCAATTGCGGCTGGCGGGACTGGAAGCTTTCACGCTCACGCCGGAAATCCCGTTCGTGAATATCGGCGAACGCACCAATGTCACTGGCTCGGCCAAGTTCCGCAAGCTGATCACCGCTGGCGACTATGCGAGTGCGCTTTCGATCGCGCGCGAGCAGGTGGAGAATGGCGCGCAGGTGATCGACGTCAACATGGACGAGGGGCTGCTCGATTCGGAAGCGGCGATGGTGACCTTCCTCAATTTGATCGCCGCCGAGCCGGACATCGCGCGCGTGCCGGTGATGGTGGATTCATCGAAATTCTCGGTGATTGAGGCGGGCTTGAAATGCCTGCAAGGCAAGCCGGTGGTGAATTCGATCTCCATGAAAGAGGGCGAGGCCGCCTTCATCGAGCACGCCAAGGTCGTGCGCCGCTACGGCGCCGCGGTGGTGGTGATGGCGTTCGACGAGAAGGGACAGGCCGACACGTTCGAGCGCANNATTACGGCGTCGATTTCATCGAAGCGACGCGCTGGATCCGCCAAAACCTGCCGCACGTGCACGTCTCGGGCGGCGTCTCCAATCTCTCATTCTCGTTCCGCGGCAACGAGCGCGTGCGCGAGGCCATGCATTCGGTGTTTCTGTTCCACGCCATCAAGGCTGGCATGGACTTAGGCATCGTCAATGCCGGGCAGATTGCGGTCTATGACGGCCTCGATCCGGAATTGCGCGAGGCCTGCGAGGACGTGGTGCTCAACCGGCGGCCCGATGCCTCCGAGCGGCTGCTGGCGCTGGCGGAAAAATTCCGCGGCGCCGGGCAGGCGGCCAGGGAGGTCGATCTGGCCTGGCGCGAGCGGCCGGTGGAGAAACGTCTGTCGCACGCGCTGGTGCATGGCATCACCGATTTCATCGCGGCCGACGTCGAGGAAGCGCGCAAGGAAGCTAAACGCCCGCTCGACGTGATCGAAGGNNCTGCCGCAGGTGGTGAAATCCGCGCGCGTGATGAAGCATGCGGTGGCTTACCTAATGCCGTTCATGGAGAAGGAAAAAGAAGAGCGTCGGCGGGCGGGCGGCGCGGCTGAGCGCAGCTCCAACGGCAAGATCATCATGGCGACCGTGAAGGGCGACGTGCACGACATCGGCAAGAATATCGTCGGCGTCGTGCTCCAGTGCAACAACTACGAAGTCATCGATCTTGGCGTCATGGTGCCGGCGGCGAAGATTTTGGAAACCGCGCGCAACGAGAAGGCCGACATCATCGGGCTGTCCGGCCTGATCACGCCCTCGCTCGACGAAATGTGCCATGTGGCGGCCGAAATGGAGCGGCAGGGCTTCGAGCTGCCGCTGATGATCGGCGGCGCCACCACCAGCCGCGTGCACACGGCGGTGAAGATCCACCCGAACTACAAGCGCGGCCAAGCGGTCTATGTGAACGACGCCAGCCGCGCGGTCGGCGTGGCGCAGGCGCTGATGTCGGCGCAGGCTAGACCTGCCTACGTCGCCGAGCTGCGCAGCGAATATAGCAAGATCGCGGCGGCGCACGCGCGCGCGCAGGCGGACAAAATTCGTCTGCCGCTCACCGCCGCGCGCG
>PKXB01000147.1:11605-13432 GCA_003133345.1 Hyphomicrobiales bacterium
GCTCGCTTTACGAGGACGCCCGCGCCATGCTCGACAAGATCGTGGCCGAGCGCTGGTTCACGGCCAGCGCCGCGCTCGGCTTCTGGCCGGCGCAGGCGCAGGGCGACGACATTCTCGTGTTCGCCGACGAGGCGCGCGCCAAGTCAGGTACTTTGCCGATCGCGACGCTGCATACACTTCGTCAACAGTTGTCCAAGCGCGAGGGCCGTTTCAACGAGGCGCTCAGCGATTTCGTTGCGCCGCGCGACAGCGGGCTGGCCGACTACGTCGGCGCCTTCACCGTCACCGCCGGCATCGGCGAGGACGACGTCGCCGAGCGCTTCAAGCGCGCCAACGACGATTATTCCGCCATTCTGGTCAAGGCGCTGGCCGACCGTCTGGCCGAAGCGCTTGCCGAAAGATTGCACCAGCGCGTGCGCCGGGAGTTCTGGGGCTACGCCAGCGACGAGGCGCTCGGCCGCGACGAGCTGATCGCCGAGAAATACCGCGGCATCCGCCCGGCGCCCGGCTATCCGGCGCAACCCGACCACACCGAGAAGGGCACGCTGTTCCATCTGCTGCAGGCCGAGCGCATCGGCGTCAAGCTGACCGAGAGCTTCGCCATGTGGCCGGGCGCGGCGGTGTGCGGGCTCTATTTCAGCCATCCGCAGAGCCACTATTTCGGCGTCGGCAAGATCGAGCACGACCAGGTCGAGGATTACGCCAAGCGCAAGGGCTGGAGCGTGGCGGAGGCCGAGAAGTGGCTGGCGCCGATCCTCAATTACGATCGGCGCGTCGCGCCCAGCATCGTGGCGGCGTAGTTACCGACACACAACTTTTCTCTTGTCATCACCGGGCCGGCGCGAAGCGTCGTGACCCGGTGATCCCGCTTAGGAAGGCAACGCTTTGCTTTATGAATCGGGATGGCCGGGACAAGCCCGGCCATGACAGAAGAAATTGGAAAACAAAACACCGGAGAGGGGTGCTCTCCGGTGTCGTATTTGTCGCCCGGGCTTGCTGCCCTTAATTATTGGTTTGGCGTCGTCGTCGGCCTCTTGAACTCAGAATGCCCCCAGTAAGATCGCGCCGACGAAAGCGAACACGGCGCACACGGCGAGCACATTCAGTCTCAAGGTAAGGTCCACGGCAGTGCCTCCCTTGTTGATGTGGTCGAAGACTAGCAGAAAACGCGCTGGCCTCGAAGTGGGTTGCGTGCCGATCACGTGAAATTTGCATGACAAGTCATGCGCGGCGGGTATGGCGGTAGCAAGCGCTTGATCGTGCGCCACAATAGATCGTTGTGCGACGCAATGCGGCAGTGCAAAAATTCCCGGCCGCTGCGATTTTGTGAAAATTCCCTGACAAGTGAAGGCAAACTGCCCACGTTCCCGCCCACTGAAATACCAGCTGCGCAAATTTGCATGCGTGCCACGGCTCTGGACAACTGCATGACGGCCATGCGGTCCTGCTGGACAAAAGCCGTCCACACCTGTTCACATATTAGCCAACTAAATTTTCGCAGGGAAAATCCATGCGCAGCCCGCGGCGTTCGATGCTAACCTTGATCCTTTGCGGTTTTGCCGCGCTGGTATCGACCGCCGCGCCATCGCCGGCGCAAACGCCGGCAAGTGGGCAGACTTGGCCGCAGCACCCGGTCAAGTTCGTTATTCCGCTCGGCCCCGGCTCCGGCGTCGACATCACCGCGCGCGTGTTCGCCGATAAGCTGTCGGCCAAGTGGGGTCAGCCGGTGATAGTCGAAAACCGGCCGGGCGGCGATGCCTTCATCGCGATCATGGCGGTCATCGGCGCCCGTGACGACCATGTCTTGCTGTTCGCGCCGGCCTCGAC
>PKXB01000062.1 GCA_003133345.1 Hyphomicrobiales bacterium
TCTCCGGACAGACTCTAAGGCTTGGCGCCGTGCGAAGCCGCTACCAATGTCATGCAAGATCAGAGAATTTCGGTTTTGTTTTCCGTTTGATCCAGGTCAATCCGCGGTCATGGCGAATACGGAACAATATATCTACCGTTTGAATTACCCGAGTGCCATCAAACTTAGGAGATTGCGCCAATGGACCATACTCGAATCTTAGCAGCGCTTGCCGTAGCGGGCGCCCTTCTGATCGCGCCTGGTGGCCATGCCGGCGCCGGCCCCGCATCGCCCGCCGGGCTGTCTCGCATCGGCGGACTTTCGGCCATCGAATTCGTGCAGGACAAAAAGAAACCCGAGACCGTGAAACAGAAGGTGAAGCGGATCTGGCGAAACCTGACCGGCTACAAGTTCGACGTTGCTTGTCCCGCTTTTGCGTTGGCACTCTCGCGCACGACCTGTACCGAGACCGGCAAGAACCGCGAAGACGCGCGCGCGAAATGCCAGTCACGGAACGTGCTCTGTCAGGTCGGAGATGCAAATCGCTAGCGATTGGAAGCGTTGCGGGTCGCCAACACCCGCAGCGAATGGGAAGTTCGCAGATTCAGAAATTCAATGAGTTCAGCCGATAGGAGAGGAGCGCATGTCACTTGGAACCATATTGCTCATCATTATCGTCATCGCGTTGCTCGGTGGCTTTAGCGGCTTCGGTGGCGGCCCGTTTTACGGCACCGGCTACTACGGCGGCGGCGGCCTCGGCCTTGTGCTGGTGATCGTGTTGATCCTGGTGTTGCTCGGCAAACTTTGAACCGCCGGGACGGCTGTAACAGCGTCATGACGTCGCTAGCATAAGCATGATGTGGGCTAGCGCGGCGGCGGCAATGGTGATGTCTCGACCGGCGCTGGTGTGAGCGGCGATGCGGCCGCCGCGAATTGATCGGCTTGAATCTTCAGCGTCCCGATCAGTGTCGGCATTAACACGCGGACGGGCGCCATGATCGATGTACCGGCAATCGGCGCGAACCAGAGTTCCATGTCGCGCCGGCCGGCGATGTATTTGACCGTCATGCTGTCGGCACGGTAGCCCGCGATCGGTTGCAGAACGACGCCGCAAACCAGGATCGGTCCGGAATAGCCGCTCTCGATCGCGACTTTGTCCATGCGGTTATAGGACAGCGCCAGGTTATAGCGCCGCCGCCCATCGAAAATCTTCAGCGTGCGGTTGCAATCCGAAGCTGCCAGCACGCCGCCGCCAAACTTGGTGGGAATCAATACCGCGCTCAGCGGATCAGCGATGCCGCGGCGGTCGGCGTCGGTCACCGGCACGCGATCGGCTCGCACCGGAGGCTGCGGCGTGATCTGCTCGGTCGCGTCGCCGTCAGCGAATGTCAGCTGCAATTTGATAGTGCCGTCGTCGTCGGTGATGGTGGACGTGTACGATGACGGATTGAGGCGATCGGCCGCGATATTGCCCTGCGCCGCGACCGAACCTTCGCCGTTCACCAACATGCTGAGCACGCCGCTGGCGTTGCCGGTTGCGGAGGTGGTGTAAAGCGTGTCGCCGATCTCGACCAACCAGACGATCTCGCCGATCGTAACGCCGGTCATCGAGATCGTGTAGTGCGCTTTGAGCTTGCCTTGCGCGCGCGCCGCAACCGCGGCGAGCAATACGCAGACCAGAGCGACCAAGAGCTTGGCTGCCGCGCGCGGAGCGTATGCGGGGATTGCAATCATGCCGTAGACATTTTAGCCGGTATTGCCGGCAGGACTATGAAACAAGTTATCTTTGTTTTTCCGCCAGTTCCTTGAGCATCGCCAGCGCCTGCAGCACCGACTTGTGCCGCACGGCGCTGCGCCCGATATCGCCGTAGCGCATCTCGCGGTGGCTGAGTGCGCCAGCGCGAGAAGCGGCGGCGAAATGCACGAGGCCCACCGGCCTGTCGGCGTTGCCGCCGCCAGGACCGGCGATGCCGGTGATGGCAACCACGAGATCGGCATTGCCAGCCCCCAGCGCGCCGCGCGCCATGGCTTCCGCAGTGTCGCGGCTCACAGCGCCATACTTTTTGATCGTGTCGGCCGGCACGCCCAGCATCTGCTGCTTGGCCGCGTTCGAATAGGTGACGAAGCCGCGATCGAGCACGTCGGAAGAGCCGGCGATCTCGGTGAGCGCAGCCGTCACCAGACCACCGGTGCAGGATTCCGCGGTCGCAACTTTAAGCCCGCGCGCGCGGCACACTTCGAGCACGGCCGTGGCGGCGGCGCGCAGCTCCTCGCTCATCTTGCGCTCTTCATGGCTCGCCCCAGGGCAGGCGGACGGTGGCGGTGGCGTAGGCCGCGATGCCTTCGCCGCGGCCGGTGAAGCCGAGCTTTTCGCTGGTGGTTGCCTTCACCGCCACGCGCGCGATCGCAATTCCGGCGAGCGCGGCGATTTTGGCGCGCATGGCGTCGCGGTGCGTGCCGATGCGCGGAGCCTCGCAAACCAGGGTGAGGTCAAGATGGGCGATGCGGCCGCCGCGCGCGCTCACGCGCTCGACCGCAAACGCAAGAAAGCGGTCGGACGACGCGTTGCGCCATTGCGGATCGCTGGGTGGGAAATGCGCGCCGATGTCGCCCTCGGCCAGTGAACCGAGGATGGCATCGGTGAGCGCATGCAGCGCGACGTCGGCGTCGGAATGGCCGTTCAGCGCGCGATCATGCGCGATGCGGATGCCGCCGAGGGTGACGTGATCGCCGGGACCGAAAGCATGCACGTCGATGCCGGTGCCGATGCGCACGTCGCCAAGTACTGCGAATTGTATGGCTTCGGCGCGCACGAAATCGCCCGCGTTGGTGATCTTGATGTTGCCCGGTTCGCCCTCGAACACGCTGACCTTTAGACCGGCCCATTCGGCGAGCGCGGCATCGTCGGTGAAATCGTTGCGGCCCGCGGCGGCCGCGCGGCGATGGGCCTCGAGCAAAGCGGGGAAGGCGAAGCTTTGCGGCGTCTGCACCAGCCGCAAGGTGTTGCGGTCGAGCGTCTGGTCGACCAGACCTTGCGCATCGACGCTCTTGACGGTGTCGGTCACCGGCAAAGTGGGGATCGCCGCCCCGGTGCGCTGGGTGGCCGCGATCGCGCGCGCGATCAGCTCACGGGTAGCGAACGGCCGCGCCGCGTCGTGGATCAGCACGATATCCGGCGGACGCGCGCTCAGCGCTTCCAAGCCGGCACGCACCGAGGCCTGCCGGGTGGCGCCGCCGAATGCTGGCGTAAGCATCGTCATGTTGGCGGCGGCGGCCTGGAAAAGAGCGATATCCTCGGGATGAATAACCGGCAGTACGCGGCCGACGTTCTCAGCTTCTACGAACATGGACAGCGTCCGCCGCAGCATGATTTCGCCACCGATCTGCAGGAATTGCTTGGGCAGATCGCCGCCCGCGCGCACTCCGCGCCCGGCGGCGACAATGACGGCGGCGACGTCCGACATGGCTGGTGATACTCCCGATTGCCGCATGGCTTTAGCGCATGATTCCCGATAAAGCATGCCCCCCGAGCGCGGCCCAGCTAGCCTCAGCCATGAACAATTTATTGCAGTGCAGCACTTGCGCTCCCGACCAAAATGGCTAAACTCTGAGCAGCAAAAGGGATAGCCTAAATGTTAGGCAAACAGGCCGTCTTGGGCGAAATCATGCGGTTTCCAATATCGGCGCTGTCCATTGGGCCGGTTTGCTTGCCGAACCGGGTGATTTTGGCCCCGATGTCGGGAATCACCGATGCGCCGTTTCGCCGGCTGGCCGAGCGACTCGGCTGCGGGCTGGTGGTTTCGGAAATGACCGCCTGCGCCGGGCTGGTGCGCGGCGACCGCGAAGCCCGCGTGCGCTCCGAAAGTCGTGGCGTTGCCACCCGGGTGGTGCAGCTGGCCGGCTGCGAGCCACATTGGATGGCCGAGGGGGCTCGGCTGGCGGAGGCGCAAGGTGCCCAAATTATCGACATCAACATGGGTTGCCCCTCTAAGCAGGTGACCAATGGCGCGTCCGGCTCGGCGCTGATGCGCGATCCTGATCACGCCCTGGCCTTGATCGAGGCAACCGTCGCCGCCGTGCGCGTGCCGGTCACATTGAAAATGCGGCTGGGCTGGGATCACGCCAACATCAATGCGCCGGAGCTCGCGCGCCGCGCGGAAACTGCCGGGGTTTGCATGATCACCGTGCATGGCCGCACCCGCTGCCAGTTCTACGACAGCAGCGCCGACTGGTCGGCGGTACGCGCGGTGAAGCAGGCGGTATCTATCCCGGTCGTCGTCAATGGCGACATTCGTTCCTACGACGACGCTGAACACGCGCTCGCCGCCGCGGGCGCCGACGCGGTGATGATCGGCCGCGCTGCGCAGGGCCGTCCCTGGTTCCCCGGTCAGGTGGCGCGCTATCTCGCGACCGGCCGGCGCGAGCGCACGCCGCCGCTGGCCGAGCAATTCACGCTGATCGATACGCTCTATGAAGAGATGCTAGTTCATCACGGGCTGACGATCGGCCGTCGTCACGCCCGCAAGCATCTGGCCTGGGCACTCGATTCCGCGGCGGCAACCGCCGGCGTCTCGATCGATCTTCTCAAAAACCATCGCGCCCGCGTGCTCACGGCCGAAGAGCCGGCGCAGACGCGCCGTCTGCTCGCCGATGCCTATGACGCCTTCGCCTGGAGAGCCGCCGCATGAGCCGCGCGCTCGCCGTCTCCGCTACCGTCAATTCGCCCGCCGATGCGGTGCTGCACGCGTTGCCGCATCCGGTGATCATGGTATCGCCCGACGGCAAGATCGCCGACGCCAACGTCGCCGCTGAGCAATTCTTCGAGGCGTCGATTCCGGTGCTGCGCCGGCACATGTTGCGCGACCTGGTCCCGTTCGGCTCGCCGTTGCTCACATTGATCGAACAAGTGCGCCGCACCGGCGCCGCGGTGAACGAATACAAGGTCGATCTCGCCACTCCGCGCAATCCGGGCGAGCGGCTGGTTGATCTCTATGTCGCGCCTCTGCCGGAATATCGCGACCACATCGTCGTCATGTTGCAGGAACGCACTATCGCGGATAAAATGGACCGTCAGCTCACCCATCGCGGCGCCGCTCGCTCGGTGATCGCGCTTGCCGCTATGCTCGCGCACGAGATCAAGAACCCGCTGTCGGGCATTCGCGGGGCAGCGCAGCTGCTCGAGCAGTCGGCCGGCGACGACGACCGCTCGCTCACCAAGCTGATTTGCGACGAGACCGACCGCATCGTGAAGCTCGTCGACCGCATGGAGGTGTTCGCCGACGAGCGGCCGGTCGAACGCGAGCCGGTCAATATTCATGTGGTGCTCGACCACGTTAAGCGCCTGGCGCAGACGGGTTTTGCCCGTCACATCAAATTCGTCGAAGATTACGATCCCTCGCTGCCGCCGATTCTCGCCAATCGCGACCAGCTTATTCAGGTCTTTCTCAATCTGGTGAAGAACGCCTCCGAGGCGATCGGCGAGGGGGCCATCGACGGGGAAGTTCAGCTAACGACCGCGTTCCGGCCGGGCGTGCGGCTGGCCAGGCCGGGCAGCAAGGCGCGCGTATCGCTGCCGCTCGAATTTTGCGTCAAAGACAACGGGCCGGGTGTGCCGGAAGATCTGCTGCCGCATTTATTCGATCCGTTCGTCACCACCAAGCAGAGCGGAAGTGGTCTGGGGCTTGCATTGGTAGCGAAGATCGTGGGCGACCACGGCGGCATCATCGAATGTGAATCGCAGCCGCGGCGGACGATCTTTCGCGTTCTGATGCCGATCTACACAGGTGACGACGAAGTAACTGACGCCGCGCTGCCCGTACAGGGCCCGTGAGGACGACGATGCCGACCGGAAGCATATTGGTAGCCGACGACGATGCCGCGATCCGCACCGTCCTCAATCAGGCGCTGTCGCGCGCCGGATACGAAGTGCGCTCGACCAGCAATGCCGCGACGCTGTGGCGTTGGATCAGCCAGGGTGACGGCGATCTCGTCATCACCGACGTGGTGATGCCGGACGAGAACGCCTTCGATCTTATCCCGCGCATTCGCAAGGCGCGTCCCAATCTGCCCATCGTCGTGATGAGCGCGCAGAACACGTTCATGACCGCGATCCGCGCGTCCGAACTCGGCGCTTACGAATATTTGCCAAAACCGTTTGATCTGAAGGAACTGATCGCCATCGTCGGCCGCGCACTTTCGGAACCGAAGGAAAAGCGGCCGGCAGCCGCCAAGCCTGATGATTTCGATTCGATTCCGCTGGTCGGCCGCTCGCCGGCGATGCAGGAAATCTACCGCGTGCTGGCCCGGCTGATGCAGACCGATCTGACGGTGATGATCACCGGCGAATCCGGCACCGGCAAGGAACTGGTTGCCAAAGCGCTGCACGACTACGGCAAGCGGCGAGCCGGCCCCTTTGTCGCCATTAATATGGCGGCGATTCCGCGCGATCTCATTGAGTCGGAGCTGTTCGGTCACGAGAAGGGCGCCTTCACCGGCGCCAACAGCCGCAGCGCTGGCCGCTTCGAGCAGGCCGAGGGCGGTACGCTGTTCCTGGACGAAATCGGCGACATGCCGATGGAAGCGCAGACGCGGCTGTTGCGCGTGCTGCAACAGGGCGAATACACGACCGTCGGCGGGCGCACGCCGATTAAAAGCGACGTCCGCATCATCGCCGCCTCCAACAAGGAGCTGCGGCTCTTGATCCAGCAGGGCCTGTTCCGCGAAGATCTGTTCTTCCGCCTCAACGTCGTGCCGCTGCGGCTGCCGCCCTTGCGCGAGCGCAGCGAGGACGTGCCCGACCTGATCCGTCATTTCTTCGCCCAGGCCCAGCGCGAGGGCTTGCCGCCCAAGCAGATCGATCCGGCCGGCCTCGACCGTCTCAAGCGCCATCGCTGGCCGGGAAATGTGCGTGAACTTGAAAACTTGGCGCGCCGGTTGGCGGCACTCTATCCGCAGGAGACCATCACGGCCGCGGTGATCGAGGCTGAACTGACGCAGCCCAAGCTGCCGGTCAGCAGCGATGAGCCGCGTACGGAGGAAAGTCTCCGCGCCGCGGTAGAACGGCATCTGACCGCGTATTTCGCCGGGTTCGACGACGGTCTGCCGCCCGCCGGCCTGTATCACCGCATCCTGCGCGAGATCGAATATCCCTTGCTGACAGCGGCCCTTGTCGCCACCCGCGGCAACCAGATCCGCGCCGCCGACTTGTTGGGCGTCAACCGCAATACTCTGCGGAAGAAAATCCGCGATCTCGATATTCAGGTTTTCCGCAGCAACTGACCCTGGCGGGTTAACCCAACTGTAGTTTTGCGCCGCGCTTTTGTCGCATTTCGTCCGGCTATTTGAATCGCTTGGGTTTTTGCCCTGCGTTTTACAATGTTTTACAATCCGCTGTTCTTGCGCCGTTCCGCCAGACTGAGCACCGCCGCTTTGCCATTCGCCTTCTTGTCGGCGTAGCGGCAGTAGCGCTCGATCATGCGCAGCGACATGCCGACCTGATCCTGGATCTGCATCGTGGTCGCCCCGCGCTGGCGCAACTCCACCACCCGCGTCCCGCGGAGCCCGTGGAAGGTTGTTCCGGCCAATTCCAGTATCTGGTCACGGGCGGCGGCAAATTGCCCATCCAAGAGCTTCCGGCTGTACGCGTTGCCGTGATTCTGCCGAAGGTAGGCGCCGGGTACGCGTTCCTAGGTTGCCATTTCGGCGGCCAGTGCTTCATCGATCGGGCACCAGACCTCGCGCCGGTCTTTTTCTGGATGAGGCGAAAGCCGCCGTCGTCGATGAAGGTTTCGGCGAGCCGCACTACGTCAGACCCACGCTGGCCGGTATAGCGCGCCAGGAAATAGGCCCGCCGTACCATGCCGGTAAAGTTCTTCTCGGCCGCGGCGCATTGCGCCGGCGTCCACGGCTTATGGCCGCCATCGCTCTTGTAAGGCTTTACACCCTCAGTGACCGACTGCGGGAAATCCGGCGCAACACGAAGCCGCCACCGGTTAAGCATCATGAGTGAAAAGCCGCTCAAGATCGTTCCCGCGCCCGAGGCCA
>PKXB01000198.1 GCA_003133345.1 Hyphomicrobiales bacterium
CAGGAAGTGGGACCACCTCTGTCCCCATCGGCTTCCTCATGTACGGAAGCATAAACTCCAGTCTTAAGCCTAAACATTTGCTCCATGACCGTTTGGGCCTGCTCAGCTTGGCTTGCCCGTATAACAACAGCGTCATGGACAGGTAGGGCAACTATGTTTTGCGCCTTAAGCTTCAACAGCACGGCCACCATGATTTCGCTTTCGGTGAACTGAATTTCGTGCCCAAGCCCGCAATAAAATGCTTTCTTGATCCCGGAATGCATTTGCTCAATTGCTGCAGCAACCAGCTTGACTGACACACCGTTTGGAAAGAGTATTTTGGTATCGCCGGGCCAACGCTTAAGCGGTTTGGACACAAACAGCATTGCGTTGAAAAGTTTCTTCACGCCATCTCTCGGGTACCAAGGCATAGTGTACGCATCTCGCATCGGCAGGGGCTACTTGAACAACCCATAAGTGATCCTAGGGTTCATTTCCGAGTAATCGAGACTAACAACACCCTCACCCTCAATCCTCAATCCCCTCATTCGGACCTGCTTAGGCAGCGTCTGCCAAAACCCACCAAACAAACGACCCCCGCTGTCAAATCTTCTTCGCGTGAAGATGCGCCTCAGCTTCAAATTCCGAATGTCAATCTGCCTGGGGTCAAGACCTGCTGCCTGCGCGACGCCCAAATCGAAATCGATGTCGGCTTGCTCAAGCCAGGCATTGATCACCTGAACTTCCGAACGAAGTTTTCGGGTGACCGCACTTTCGGTGTATTCAATTGATTTAGCGCGCTCTGAACGATCAAAAAAACTATCTGGCCGATTATCCTTTAGGACAATGACCTCGGCTTTGTCATCGGTGCGGAAGTCCGGGAGCCTTAACTTGGCCTGCTCAATGAGAACTGAAAGCTTCGTACCAGGCCGTACGACGGTTTGTGTACGTTGCTTGGTGATTGGGTCTAGCGCTGTACCGATTTTCTGAGTGCCAAAGCCGCCGTGATCAAGAAAGTTCAGCACCAGTGCGGTGGTCTTGTTATAGTATTTTGGTCGGTAACGGCTCTTGCCACCTAAAACATCGTTTGCTCGCGAAAGGGTTAGCCCAACATGCGCCGGGTGACGGGACAAATAGAAATACACAATGTCAGAAATTAACGCTGACGCTATGGCATCAAAAGTTTCCAGGTCCCTTGCTTTGCGCGCACGCTTCCGTTTTTCATGTGTCTTGATTTCCGCTACGACACCTTGGACTAGCGCCGTTGCGCCGGAAGTACGAGGCTGGCGATAAGGATTAAACCAGACATCGTGGGACTCTTCCGAAGCGTTCGATGATTGCGATTTCACAGGTACCTTTACCATTGTTACGAAGGCCAAAATTGTCGGTTGGCCTGGCTGCATCTTGAAGCCAAGCTTACCCACCTCTCATATAGACTTATTTTCCTATCAAGCCCCTAGTCGCGCAACGGAATTAAGGACCTGCCATTTGCGCTATTGGCATGAGCGAACTTGCGGGGCGTTGTCGGATCAGTTCCATCACATCAACGGAATACGTCAGTCGATCAATTGCGTTTCGTAAGTCAACCCGCGCTCCTTTCGAGTAGTGTCCATACGTCATCGAGTCGCGCTTGTGCCCAATCAAAAGCTTGACGGTGGACTCAAGAACTTCGGCACCTTCCATCGCCTCGGTGAACGTATTGCGTAGCGCGTGAAAATCTTTCCAGCGTTCGGCCACGCCTACCTTCTCGCGATAACGCCTGAATGCTTTCGACACGTACCACATGCGTTTTTCGTCTGGACCGCCTGCAGTTAAGTCATTGAATAGATAAGATGTCTTGATGCCCATACGCTTTTCAATAACGGCATCTACTGAGAGATGAAGAGGGACAGACCGCACCGCTGCTTCCGTCTTTCCCTCAAGAATTTTTATCCACCAGCCATCAGGTCGGCGCTCAACATCTGTCTGCTTTAGTTCGCAAAGCTCACTCAGACGAGCGCCCGTTACGAGCGAAAGGCGCATGAGGTCGTGAAGCGTTTCATTGTACAGTTCGGTATAGGTGCCAGACAAAAGCTTAACCAGTTCGGTATCGACCAGGCCCTTGCGCTTTCGCCGGGCTTTCCTGGCACCGCCAAACTTGTGCCCCTCGAAAGGATTATCTTGGGCATAACCTCTGCTTTTTAGCCACTTCCAAAATGCTGAAAGTGAGGAGAAATGCCGTTTGAGTGTCTTTGTTTCAAGCCCCGAGGAGGCAAGCAGTTCGCCAAGATACGCACCGGCCTTCAAACGTGTGATTTCCTCAACGCTGATGTGTTCGCCTCCGGCCCACGCGATAAAGCGCCTTATCGCGGACTCGTGCTGCGAAAGTGTTTGGCCGCTGACTTGTCGCTTAACTTCAGCTAGCCATTGCTCGGGTAGTCCTGCTATCGGCGTAACCTCAGCAGTTGCAAGCTTAATGAAACGGTTCGCAACCTCCTCACCGGATTTTTCCCTTAGTTGCTCCCAGTCATAACGGATGTCTTCAATCACCAAACCACGACTAGAAATCGTTTCATCGGTGTCCGGGAAGTGAACCTCTTGGCTAGTGGCAGCGAGAAATTCGCGCCGATAGTCCATCGCTTTTGCGAGCGCCTTTGCCTCTACCTGATTAGGCGCTTTTGCGAGGGCATTGAGTTGGCGCTTCATCTCCGCAATGACAGCGTGTTTCTTGCGGTTGGCCTCGTCCAAGCTTTGCGTCTGAAGGGAACGTATAAGCCTGCGACCCAGCACCGTACGAAATTTCTTGGGGACCTCCAGCACCACGTACCAAGTCTGATGCCGCCGCTGAAGATATTGAGTTTTCGACATGCGCCCCCATAGGTCAACCACACAGGCCAACCCCACCTGAAAGTCACAAGTTCTCTAATGTTTGCAACAAGTCAACAGCTTGGACGAATGCTGACGAAGGCTCCAGGTCCCCCAGCCAATTCTTCCGACTTTCACCAAACGAAATTGCCAGAACCGATCCACCTCGAGTCTGCTACCCCGGCGAAATTGGGCTAGGCAACGTTCCGATTGTGGATCATTCTGACGGGGTGCCTCATAAGCACAAATTATAAACGGGATAGGGGGAAACACCGTGGCTCAAACAATTGAGGGATTCGTCGGTAACGCGTTGGACAACGCGAAAATAACGCCGCTCCACGTCAAGGTAATCGCGCTGATCGCCGCCGGTTACTTCTTCGACGTCATCGATGTGATCGTGTTCGGCTCGCTGATCCCGGACATGATTCAATCCAAGTTCGCGACCGGGCCCGAAGCCGCCATGATCGGCAGCGCGACGGTCTTTGGAATGTTCATCGGCACTGCCGGTCAGGGCGAATTCAGCGACCGCTGGGGCCGCAAGACCATTTATCAATTCAACCTGCTGCTGTTTGGCGCGTTCACGATCCTGGGCGCGCTGGCCCCGACCGTCATATGGCTCGTGGCGGCACGCTTCATCGCGGGGATCGGCATCGGCGCCGAACAGCCGCTCGCCTTCTCCTATGCCGGCGAATATTCGCCCAAGCGCATCCGCGGCCGCATCCTGGCGATCGTGCATTTCATCGGCGGCGCCTGCGTGTGGCCGATCGCTGCGCTGTTTACCCTCGCGTTCCGGGACTCGATCGGCTGGCGCGGCGTATGGATCGTCATCGGCATCGGCGCGCTCATCGTCTGGGTTTTCCGCTTCTGGCTCCCGGAATCGCCGCGTTATCTGGCAACCCACGGCCGCGGTAAGGAAGCTCTCGACGTTCTCGGACGCATGGGCATAGCCGGGCCGAAGGAGCCGCTGACGAAAGACGCCGCGAGCGACACCAAGAGCGACCCGTTCGCTGTCGTGTTCACGATGTTCCCGATGCGCGTCATCGCCGGCATGATCTGCTTCTCGGCGTTCTTCGGCGTCGCCATCGGGCTGGGCACCTGGCTGCCCAACATCATGACTTCCAAGGGCTTCACCATCACCAAGTCGCTCACCTACACCTTCGGCATGACGCTGGCGGTGCCGTGCGCGAGCTTGTTCATGATGTATGCGCTTGACAAGTTCGGCCGCAAGATCACATCGGTGTGCGCGTTCATTTGCGCAGGTTTGATGGCCATCGTGTTCGCCAATGCCGCGAGCGACATGCAACTCCTGGTCGCCGGCTTCGTGATGATCTTCTTCATCCAGGTCGCCGGCAACTCGATGCAGATCTTCGCGTCGGAAGTGTTCCCGACCAACGCGCGCGCATCCGGGTTCGGCTGGGCCGCGGGCGTCGGGCGTCTCGCCACCGCCTTCATCGTTCCAACCATCCTGTGGGTCCAGACCGGTTACGGGCTCACCACGGTGTTCGTGTGCTTGGCCATCGTGCTGGTGATCGCAGCGGGCGCGGTCACCCAGTTGGGCCCGGAAGCCAAGCAAAAGGGCCTCGACGAAATCGCCCCGCCGACGGGCTGATACGCGTCCGGTGCAAAGCTGCGGGGCCCGGTTCGGCGCGATGCCGGACCGGGCCTCGTCAATTTAGACCGACAATTTGATAGTCTGACCCGCATGCCCACTCTCGTTCACGGCGCGAGCGCCAAAAATATCCGCTTCGTGTCGCGTTGCGACCAGGGCGGGCGGCCGGACGGCGTGCAGGTCATCTTGCACAAGGGTCACGCCTTTATCGGGCATATGTTCAGCGACGGTTATTCCGTCGTCGACGTGCGCGATCCGCTCCATCCCCAAACGGTCGCGTTCGTCGCGGCGCCGAAAAATACCCGCTCACACCATCTGCAAATCCATGGCGACGTTCTGCTCGCGGTCAATGGCCCGAATATCTGGGCGATGCAGCAATATGCCAGCCAGCAAGACTACTACGGCAAGTCGCTCATAGACTCGGTTAAGACCGAACAGCCGTTCGCGGCTGGGCTGCGCGTCTTCGACATTTCGAAACCTGCANNTTACGCCTATGTATCGGTGCATTTCGAAGGGTTCATCGATCACGCCTTGGCGGTGATCGATGTGTCTGACCCCACCAAGCCGACGCTGGCCGGGCGCTGGTGGCTGCCCGGGATGAACCGCGCCGGCGGCGAGACGCCGCCGGCGTCGTTCGGCAAGCGAACCGCGCTCCATCATCTCATCAGCGCGGGAAACCTTGGCTTTGCCGCATGGCGCGACGGCGGCTTCACCATTCATGATTTGAGCGATCCGCCCAATCCGAAATTGATCAGCCACCGCAACTTTGCACCGCCTTTCGGCGGCGGCGCGCATACGCCGTTGCCGCTGCCGGGACGTAAACTGCTCGTGCTGGCCGACGAAGCAACCTCGGCAAATTGCGCCAATGGGATCGCCTATACCTGGCTGATCGACGTGCGCGAGCCAGGAAACCCCGTATCGATCGCAACACTGCCGACACCGGCGGAAGAGAATTTCTGCGCCAAGGGTGCTAAATTCGGGCCGCACAATCTGCATGAGAACCGGCCACGCTCGATGCAGACCGAAGACCTTATCTTCGCCACCTATCACAATGCCGGCCTGCGGATTTATGATATTCGAGATGCGTTCCAACCAAAGCAAATCGGCTATTTCGTGCCACCAGCGCCGGAAAAAACCGTCGACCAGCGGCCGAACCCCGCCAAGGTGATCCAATCATGCGACGTCTACGTCGATAAAGAAGGACTGATGTATCTCACCGACACCAATGCNNTGCATATGTGGACCATCGACACCACGCCGCTCGCCACCGCGCTCGATGCGGCAAAACAAGGCGGCTTCGACGCGGTCGAACTGCGCCGCACCGATTTCAAGCGTTGCTTCGATGCCGGCATGAGCAACGCGCAGGTGCTCGACCTGATCCGCAAGAGCGGAATTCCCTGCGGCGTGCTCGGTGTCGAATATGGCTGGCTGTTCGCCACCGGCGATGAGAGCAAGCGGCTGTTCAAGGTGTTCCGCGAATCTTGCGAGAACGCGGTCGCGCTCGGCTGCAATATGTTGATGAGCGCGCCGGGGCAGGTGCAGGGCCCGATCAAGGACGCCATCAAATATTTACGCGAGGCCGGCGACATCGCCGCCGAATACAAACTGCGGCTCGCCATCGAATTCAATTCGCAGCACGACGTGCTCAACAGCCTCGGCGTGCTGACCGAACTGATCGAGGGCGCCAACAAGCCGAATTGCGGCTATCTGATCGATGCCTATCATTTCACGCGCAGCGGCGCCGGCGGCCGCGGCTTCGAGAGCGTTCCGGCCGACAAGATTTACTGCTTCCAGTACAGCGATCTGTCGCCCAATCCGGTGACCGGCGTACGCCGGCCGACCGACCGGCTGCCGCCCGGCAAGGGCATCGTCAAATGGCGCGAGATGCTCGGCCTGTTGGCGGAAAAGGGTTACACCGGCTATCTGAGCTACGAGGCGCCCAACCCCGAGCAATGGGCGCGCTCGCCCTACGATGTCGCGCGCGAGGGCGTCGAACTCACGAAGCAATTATTGCGGGACACCGTCCCGGGTTACGTTAGTTGAGGGTTTGATCATGGCAGAAGAACTCCCGCTCTTTCTAGGACTGAACGACAAGACTGTTACCGCCATCCCCAAGACGGTCGAGAAACAGCGCTATATGACCAGCGTGGCGCCCAAGGCCGCCAATCCGGGCAAATGGATCGAGCAGCCGCGCATGCCGATCCCGACCGGCGAGCATGCGGTGATCGAATGCCAGGGCAAAATTCACTCGATCGCCGGCTACGCAAAACATCGCGTCGATCAGAATTTCCACCAGGTGTTCGATCCGAAAGCCGGCACCTGGTCGTTGAAGGCGCCCTTCCCGCTGCCGTGCAATCACGTGGCGGGCGTCTCGATCGGGTCGAAAATCTACACCTTCGGCGGCTTCATCGAGCAGAACCGCTGCCCGCATTCCAAGTGCTTCGTCTACGACGCCACCACCGACCAGTGGGCTCCGATTGCCGGACTGGCGCGGCCGCGCGGTGCGATCTCCGCGATCGTGCTCGACGGCAAGATCCACCTGCTCGGCGGACGCGACGTGCGCTCGGTGGAGTGGCATGAGATTTACGATCCGGCGACCGACAAATATACCATCCTTGGCGGCATGCGCGGCTCGACCGGCACCCAGCCCTTCGTCGGCCAGCGCGATCATATGGGCGTCGCCGTGGTCGATGGAAAAATCCACGCCATCGCCGGCCGCATGGATAGTTACGATTTCAACACCAGCCTGAATGCCGTCTACGATCCGAAGACCGATGGCTGGAGCTTCCGCGCGCCGCTGCCGACGGCACGCAGCGGGCCCTCCTGCGTCTATATCGTCGGCAAGATCGTTGTGTTCGGCGGCGAGGCCACCGGCAAGGTGTTCGGCACCAACGAGGCCTACGATCCCAAGACCGATAGCTGGGAAGCGCTCATGCCGATGGCGATCCCGCGCCACGGACTGCATGGCGCGACCTGCGCGGTGATCGGCAACATGGTGCACGTGCCGGGCGGTGGCCCGGTCCCCGGCGGCCAGGTGCAGGGCGCCTATCACGACGCCTTCACCTTCGGCTGAAACTACGCGACGAATATAACAACGGCCGCCCTCGCAACGAGGGCGGCCGCACAAACACAACGCTACGCTACGCTACGAAAAACTACCGTGCCGGCCGCAATTCAAGTCCGGCGACACCGACCGCGAGATTGAGGCCGGCCTGCCCCTGCCGCGATACCGGCTGCAGGCTCACGGTGCGGTTCGAGCCGCCGACCAGGACGTTGGCCCCGACACCGGCGCCGACCGTCGCTTCGGCGCTCGCGCCGACGTAGCGGCCGGCCAGCGCGCCGAACCGGCGATTGGTCGGCGCATAGACTGCCCAGACCATCTCGCCGCCCGTAGTGGCGCCGAGATCGAGGCCGAATTTGGTGATCGATCCGGTGTAGACCTCACGCGGTCCCGGCTGGGACGGCGTGAACATGCAGGTCAACTCTTTCTTCGATGTGATGATGAGACCGATGCCAGCCGAAATATCGCAGGTCAAACTGCCGACCTTGGTCCGCTCCCGACCTTGGGCGATGGACGGTGCCGGCAATGCCAACGCCGCGACGACCGCCAGGGCGGCGAGAGCGCTGAGACGCCTATGCATGTCTCAAACTCCCATTTGATTGAGATTATTCAACAACGTGAGGCGCCGTGAAAGGTTCCGCGCACGCCCGACCGCACAGTTTTTTATCCCGCCAGCGGATGCGCCATTTCTGCAACGCAGCGCCCGGAGACATTGGCGCGCGCCGACGCCGATAACCGGCTGAACGGCGGATCGCATCCGATCATTATCGGCGATGGCGGCTCCGGCGTCTGCTGCTTGCCAACGGAGGCCGGCAGACTCAAGCGGTCGCCCTTATGGGTCCGGTCGACGAATTGCGTTGTCGCACTACGCTCCGCCACGGGCGTTGCGCGAACCGCCAAGCCGAGCCCCACCGGCGGCGCGACAAAATCCATCGCCAGCAGCACCAGGGTGCCTGCCATGAGATAGGTAGCGATGCCGCGCATCGGCGTACTCCATCGCCCCTCGCGGCGTGGGTGTGGCAGCAACGAATCTTGCAAGGGACGGATAGAAACGGCCGAAGGCGATTAATGTTCCGGCCGCGCTCAGCGCGCTGAGCAACCAACGCAATATGCAGATCGCCATGCTCATAGAAGCGGTGATGCTCGGCTATGCTCGGGCCCGTAAAGGCGGCCGAGTAAGCTAGCTCGCCTTCCGCTCGCGCCGTTTGGCGTTGCGCTCGAAGAACAAAGCCTGGCTGAGCACCGCCGACACCGTCGCCGGCTGGAACGGCTTGGCGATCAGGAACGCCGGTTCCGGCCGCTCGCCGGTGAGAAAGCGTTCCGGATAGGCGGTGATGAAGATCACCGGCACCTCGAACGAGCGCAGCATCTCGTTGACCGCATCGAGCCCCGAGCTGCCGTCCGCCAACTGAATGTCGGCGAGAATAATCCCCGGCCGCTTGACCTTGGCCAACGCAATCGCCTCTTTATGGGTGCGCGCGACGCCGAGCACCTTGTGACCGAGCCCTTCCACCAGACCCTCGAGGTCGAGCGCGATGAAGGTTTCGTCCTCGATGATCAGCACGTCGGTGGCGATCTCGGCGGCGAGTTCGCGTCCGGAATCTTCCACCAATTCGCGCAGCTTCGGCACGTCGATATCCAGCACCTTGGCGGCGTCGTCTTCCGATAGCCCTTCCAGCGCGACCAGCAAAAACGCCTGGCGCGGCATCGGCGCGATCTGCGCGAGATGCTTTTCGACCGGTTGGTTGGACTCAGGCGTGCCGGGCTTGCTGTTGAGTGCGACCGAATTCCAGATTTTGGTGAACAGCCGGTAGAGCGCGATCCGGGTCGAGGCGGTGGAATCCAGGACCTTGGGGTCCTGGATCAGGGCCTCCAAGGTCGCCGCTACATAGGCATCGCCCGAAGCCTGGCTGCCCGACAGCGCCCGGGCGTACCGGCGGAGATAGGGTAGATGCTGCGCAACTGTTTGAGATGTCGACAAGAATCCCTCCGAACCAATGCGCCCTGGGTTGATTGGGCACTGCCCCCGAAAATCCGCTCAAGCCTACTTAGCTGTCTTAACGTGGTCATTGGAAAAAAGTTCCCTACTTATGGAACCATCGGCCAATTCGTGGGTTTTAAATAAACGCAGACGGGGGACCCTACGCCCAGCCGGGCACGGGAATTGGGGTTGAACGATGAACGAACGCAAACCCGTGGGACAACTAATACCAATGGAAACCGCGGAAACCCGCAACCGGAAAGCCAGCCCCAAGCCGGGAAAACTTGGCCGCGAGGTGCAAGCCCGTCTCGGCCAGCAACTTCGCGCCATGTACGACGACGTGGTGAACCAAGGCGTACCGGATCGGTTTGCCGACCTGCTCAATCGTATCGACGGCAATGGGAACAAGGACAAGCACTGATGCCCATGGACGAGTCGGTCCGCAAAGCCGTTCTCGGCGCGGTGCCCAGCCTGCGCGCATTCGCGATCTCGCTCTGCGGGAACGTGGATCGCGCGGATGACTTGGTGCAGGAAACGCTGCTGCGCGCGCTCGCCAATATCGATTCTTTCCAGCCCGGCACCAACATGTCGGCCTGGCTGTTCACCATCCTGCGCAATCATTTTCGCTCCGAATATCGCAAGCGCCGGCGCGAGGTCGAGGACGGCGAAGGCCGTTATGCCGAGACGCTGAAAACGCAGCCCGAGCAATACGGCCACGTCGAGTTTCGCGAATTCCGCGAGGCGCTGGTGAAATTGCCGGCGGACCAGCGCGAGGCGCTCGTCCTGGTCGGCGCTTCGGGATTTTCCTATGAGGAAGCCGCCCATATCTGCGAATGCGCGGTCGGTACCATTAAGTCGCGCGTCAATCGGGCGCGCACCCGGCTGGCCGAGCTGATGTCGATCGCCGGTGCCGACGATTTCGGGCCGGACGAGCAGACGCGGGCGGTGATGGCCGGCGGCGGGGAGTAAGGCATTTAGATTATTTTTTGCGGTCCGGTATTTTTCCTATTCCACTCTCAGAGTTCTTAGCTAGGACCCGCCCGCGACAGGGATAGCTATCGACGTTCAACCGCCGCAAGTTAGAATTCCGCAATGACAAACAGCAAAACCGAGGTCGCGATCATCGGCGGCGGCGCGGCCGGCATCGCGGCCGGCCGGCGCCTGCGCGCGGCGGGCACCGATTGCCTGGTGATCGAGGCGCGGCCGCGGCTGGGCGGGCGGGCCCGGACTGTTACCGACCAATCTGGTTTCGCGCTCGATCTCGGGTGCGGCTGGCTGCATTCGGCCGACCGCAATCCGTGGCTGAAAGTTGCCGAAGGCCAAGGCCGCACCATTGACAGTACGCCGCCGCCCTGGACGAAGCCCACGCTACCGATCGGTTTTTCGTTGGCCGAGCAGCACGACTTCAGCAACGCCATGGAGGGATTTCATGAGCGTGTCGAGACGGCCGCAAAAGGCCCCGACGTCGCGGCCGCAACGCTGCTCGCGCCGGATGACCGCTGGAACAACCTGATCGTCGCGGTCGGTACTTACATCAGCGGCGCTGAGTTCAATGATATTTCCGCCCACGATTTCGCCAACTACGCCGACAACGGCGTAAACTGGCGCGTGGTCGAAGGCTATGGCGCGACCATTGCCGCCGCCGGCGACGATTTACCGGTCGCGCTCGACTGTCCGGTGCGCCGGATCGACCACAGCGGACAACGATTGAGGATCGAAACGGCGAAAGGCGTCATCACGGCCGATCAGGCGATCGTGACATTGCCGAGCGCGGTTCTCGCCGAAAACGAGCGCCTGTTCACGCCGTTGCTGCCGGAGAAGACGCAGGCCGCACGCGGCCTGCCGCTCGGCCTGGCCGACAAACTGTTCCTGTCGCTTGACCGCGCGGAGGAATTCGACCCAGACATCCGCCTGTTCGGCGCCAACGATCGCGTCTCGACGGCCGCTTATCACCTGCGGCCGTTCGGGCGGCCGCAGATCGAGGCCTATTTCGGCGGCAGCCATGCCGCCGCGTTGGAAGCCGAGGGCGAGCGCGCCTTCTTCGAGTTCGCCGTGTCCGAACTGGTCAGTCTGCTCGGCAGCGCTTTCGCGCGCCGGGTGAAACCAATTCATATGCATCGCTGGGGCGCCGATCCGTTTGCGCGCGGCTCATATTCGTATGCGCTACCGGACATGGCGGATTGCCGCACCGCGTTGGCTGCGCCGGTGGACGGCCGCCTGTTCTTCGCCGGCGAAGCCTGCTCGCGCGGCGACTTCTCGACCGCGCATGGCGGCTGGATCACCGGGGTTTCAGCCGCCAAGCAGGTGATTGCCGTGCGGCAAGGCAAACATGTCTGATATGCCGCCGATAAACGTTTGACTTAGCTCAACAAGCCCCGCGTGGATTCATGCAAGGTCACGCTCGCCGCGAAGCTACCGTCGTCATCAGCCGCTGGACCGCGCATAGCGCTAAGCTCCATGAAATCATGGCGCATCCGCTAACGCTTCGCCATGGACCTGCTAGCTGATCGCTTGTCTTTATAAGTGACTTGATTTTGCTGGGGGTAATTTCCATGAACAGGCTCAACCGGGCGACCGCTCCGTCGAACGATACCGATCACCCGCACGGGATGGCGCTGTTGCGCGATCCGCTTCTCAACAAGGGCACGGCCTTCACCGAGCAGGAGCGCGACGCGCTTGGATTGCGCGGTCTGTTGCCGGCGCATGTGCTTTCCATGCAAGCGCAGGCCGAGCGCGTGATGACCAATCTGCGCCGCCTGCCGAACGACTTGGAAAAATACGTGGCGCTGAACGGGCTGCACGACCGCAACGAGGCGCTGTTCTTCCGTGTCGTGGCCGACAACATCGATGAAATCCAGCCGCTGATTTACACCCCGACGGTCGGCCTTGCGTGCCAAAGGTTCGGTCATATTTTTCAGCGGCCGCGCGGCCTCTTCATCAGCGCCAACGATCGCGGACGCATTGCCGAATTGCTGCACAATTGGCCTTATGTGGCGAAGCTCATCGTCGTCACCGACGGCGAGCGCATCTTGGGTCTCGGCGATCTCGGCGCCAACGGCATGGGCATTCCGGTCGGCAAGCTCTCGCTCTATGCCGCCTGCGCCGGCATTCATCCCAAGCTCTGCCTGCCGGTGATGCTCGATGTCGGCACCAACAATCAGACGCTGCTCGACGATCCTTACTATGTCGGCTTGCGCCAGAAACGGCTGAGCGGCCCGGCCTATGACCAATTCGTCGATGAGTTCGTGACCGCTGCGCGCGCCGCTTTTTCCGGCGTGCTGATTCAATTCGAGGATTTCGCCAATCATTCGGCTTTTCAACTGCTGCACAAATATCGCGACAAGATTCCCACCTTCAACGACGACATCCAGGGTACGGCTTCGGTGGCGCTTGCGGGCTTGTTCTCGGCTTTGCGTGTGACCGGCGGCAAGCTTTCCGAGCAGAAGATGCTCTTTCTCGGCGCCGGCGAGGCGGCAACCGGCATCGCCGACCTAGTGGTTTCGGCCATAAAGGCGGAAGGGGCGAGCGAAGCCGAGGCGCGCTTGCGCACCTGGCTGGTGGATTCGCGCGGCCTGGTGGTAAAAAGCCGCTCTGGCCTGACCGAGCACAAGCTTGCCTATGCCCACGAGCACCCGCCGATCGACGACTTCCTGACGGCGATCCACACGCTCAAGCCGACCGCGATTATCGGCGTTGCGGCGGTTGGCGGCACTTTCACGCCCGAGGTGCTGCAGACGATGGCGAAGATCAACAAGCGGCCGATCATATTTGCCCTCTCCAACCCGACATCGAAGGCCGAATGTTCCGCCGAAGAGGCCTACCGGCACACCGGTGGACGCGCGCTGTTCGCCTGCGGCAGTCCCTATGATCCGGTAAAGCTGGACGGCAAGACGTTCGTGCCGCGCCAGGGTAACAATTCCTACATCTTCCCCGGTGTCGGACTCGGCGCGATCGCGAGCGGGACGCGGCTGATAACCGATGAGATGTTCATGGCCGCCGCCCACACGCTGGCGCAGCTCGTCAGCGAAGCGGACCTCGATCAGGGCAGCCTCTACCCCGCGCTCCGGCGCATCCGTGAGGTTTCAGCCCGCATCGCCGCGGCGGTTGCCGAAGTTGCTTACAAACGCGGTCTTGCCGCCGGGCAGCCGCCGAAGGACTTGCTCGCCTACGTGCAGTCGCAAATGTACGACCCGCGCTATTGAACGATCGCGGAAAATAAGCGAGGCCCCGCGCGACCGCAGTCGCACGGGGCCATTTTCGGCCGATGTCGAGTTGGCTGTAAGAAATCCGGACCAATCGTTGCGGGGAACAAACGGCACCGTGGCGCCAAACAAAACACCTAAGCGGACGCCATCGAACGCGGCCCAGGCCGTGATCGGGAATGTGCGGCTTAGCCATCCCGACCGCGTCTATTGGGAAGACGCCGGCGTCAGCAAGCGCGATCTTGCCGAGTTCTATTCGCATATTTGGAAGTGGATGCGCCCGCATGTCACCGGGCGCCCGATCGCGCTGCTGCGCTGCCCGGAGGGCGCGGCCGGGCAATGCTTTTTCCAGAAGCATGCCGCCGCCGGCATCGCCACCGAGCACCGGCATCTGGTCTCCGAAAAGGGCGACAAGATCATCTCGCTCGACGATCTCGCCGGCTTGATCGCGCTGGTGCAGGCGGGCGTCCTGGAAATTCACACGCGCGGCACCACCAGCGGCGACCGCGAGCGCGCCGATCGGCTGGTGTTCGATCTCGATCCCGGGCCGGGCACCGGCTGGAGCGACGTGGTCGCCGCCGCGCGCGAGGTGCGCGAGCGGCTCGCGCGCATGAAGCTCAAGAGCTTCGTCAAAACNNTCGCCAACCGCATGGCGACGGATGAGCCCGCGCGCTACACGGCGACCGCCACCAAGAGCAAACGCAACAAGCGTATTTTCGTCGACTACTTGCGCAATAGCCGCGAGGCGACGGCCGTGGCGCCCTACTCCACCCGCGCGCGGCCGGGCGCGCCGGTTTCCACGCCGATCGAATGGTCCGAACTCGGCGCACTTAAGGGCGCCAACCAATATACCGTGCTCAATCTGCCGGCGCGGCTTGGCCGCCTGCGCAAGGATCCTTGGGCCAATATCGGGCGCTTCAAGCAGGTGCTGCCGAAGTTCGCGTAATGGAACTCCGGAACCGGCCCGCGCTTTGAGAAGCGTACGCATTCGCGCATCGCGCCGAAAAAACCTTAAACGCGCGGCGACCGGAACCATTGTTCAACGACGCGGTTAACGAAGCAGCGGATTTCAAGACCGCTTTCAAGACTTCATGATCGGATCGGCTCATGCCCCGCGCGATGTGGGTGGCGGCAGGCTTGGCGCTTGCGTGCAGCGTCGTGGGCGGGGACGCCTCGGCGCAGGACTCGCAACAACCTTTAGGCGTCGCCTCCTATTACAGCGAGAATTATACCAGCGCTGTGGCATCCGGCCCGCTCTACGATCCGAACCAATTCACCGCCGCGCACCGCACCCTGCCGTTTGGCACCCGATTGCGCGTCACCGACTCCATGACTCATCTCAGCGTGGACGTGGTCGTTACCGATCGCGGACCGTTTATCGACGGCCGTATGCTCGATCTGTCGTTCGCCGCCGCCGCTGAATTGCACATGATCGAGCGCGGGCTAATCGACGTGACGGCGGCGGTGCAGTAGTCTAGCATTGGGGCTTGTAGCGTCTGTTAGATTCAACACGTAAGGCCCCCGATCTTTGCTTTTAACCTTGCTCTTAAGAGTTCGTGATCGGGTAAGCTCATGACTTGGCGAATTGGCGCGGCAGCAGGCTTGGTATTCGTGTGCGGCTTGGCGAGCGGAGAAGCATTCGCGCAGAGCCAAAAAACTATTTCCGGTGTCGCCGCCTATTACAGCAAAGACTATCAGGGAACGACCGCGTCCGGCGAGCATTACGATCCGAATAAATTCACCGCCGCGCACCCTACCCTGCCGTTCGGCACGCGCGTCCTCGTCACCGACCCCAGGAGCCGCCGCAGCGTCGTGGTCACCGTCAACGACCGCGGACCGTTCAACAAAGGCCGCATGATCGATTTGTCACTTGCCGCCGCCAAGGCGCTGCACATGACAGGCCGCGGGCTGATGAAAGTGACGGTGGCAGTGGAGTAGCCCGGCGGGTTACGACCGCGGCAATACCACCAGTGAACTGACTGACGGCGAACAGCGCACCCAGGTTTCCGGCGTGGACGTTTGCTCACCCAGCCGCAGATGCACGGTATTCTCATCGGCCAGCGCCATGAAGATCGTTTGTCCGGCGCCCGGCTCCGGCGCCGGCGCCGTGTAGGTGAACCAGTGCCGGCTGTAATTGCCTTCCATGCGCTTGCCGCCGGGCGTGACGATTTCCGGTCCGCGGATAGTAAAGCGGCGGCCGTCGCTGTGGCACCAGTTGCCGTCGATGGCGTCGGCGAAGGCGGGGCCCGCCAGCATCGCCAGTCCCAGCGCGGCGGTGAGAAATTTAAGTCGATGGCCAACCATGGTGCGTGCCCCCGCACGTTGTGAATGTTAAATCCGCTTTGCGCTATACTACTCAAAGTTTGCGTCCCCCGTCATGTTCTACCGCTTCCGCCGCCCTGCCTCACAAGGAAAATCCCATGCCCGCCAAGCGCCCGGCGCCCCGCCTTGTCCTGATCGACGAAGCGCACATGAACGATGCCCAGCGCGCGCTGCTGGAGGCGATCCGCTCCGGGCCGCGCGGCAAATCGATCACCCCGCGCGGGCCGTTCGCGGTCTGGCTGCACGCGCCGGAGTTCGGCCATTTGGCGCAGGCGCTCGGGGGCCATTGCCGCTACCGGACCGGGCTGCCGCCGCGGCTTTCGGAGTTCGCCATTCTTTGCACGGCGCGGCTGTGGCGCGCGCAGTACGAGTGGTTCGCACATGCGCCGATGGCGGAAAAAGCCGGCGTGAAGACAAAAACGATCGCGGCTTTGCGCGCCGGGCGCGAACCGACGTCCGCGCCCAAGGACGAGCGCGCGATCCATGCCTTCATCCGCGAGCTCTACAAAACCAACCGCGTGAGCGACCGCGTCTACAAGCGCGTGCACGCCTTCCTCGGCGATGCCGCCATGGTCGAGCTGGTCGGCATCCTCGGTTATTACGTGATGATCTCGATGACGCTCAACGTGTTCCGCATGATGCCGCCGGCGGACGCCGAATTAGCGTTCGCCGAGTCGAAGTGACGGTCGTCACTTCATCTGCATGTCGCCCATGCCCGGCATGTCGCCGCCGCCGCTCTTGGCGCCGATCCCCTCGATGGCGAAATCGACATCGATCTTGCCGGCCTTGGCAAATTCAAGCGTCGCTTTGAAGCGCTCGCCTTGCACGAGTTGCTTCTTCAGGTCGACGAACATCACATGATATCCGCTCGGGTCGAACGTGACGGTCTGCCCCGGCTTGATCTCGAGGCCGCCGGCCACCGGCCGCATTCTCATCACGCCGCCGTCCATTTTCATCTCGTGCACTTCAAAGCTGCCGGAGATGTCCGTGGAGCCGCCGACCAGGCGGTCGGGCGCGGTTCCGCTATTGGTGATCTTCATATAGCCGCCGCCGACGCTGGCGCCTTTCGGAGTGGCGCGCGCCCAGGGATGGTCAATCTTCAAACTGCCGACGGTATAATCGTGAGCGAGCGCCGGCGACGTCGCCAAAGCGGCGCTCAGCGCGGCGATGATCAAAGCAGTGCGGTTCATCGTAGTCTTGCTCCTGACATGGCGGGCGAGCGCCTGGATCAAGCGCGGCCTGCGAATTGATGATGCGATTGCGAATGGCGTCAGGCGGCGGGCGGCCCGCGCGGAAACTGCGGGCCGCGAATGACCGGTCGGATGGCGGCCTCGATCGACGGCAGCGGCGCAATGACGCTGCATCCGGTATGCAGATAAGCGACAGTAACTTGTGGCGGGCCTACATACGTCTGCACGCAGCATTGCGTCCCGCAGCCGGCGGCGCAGGGGCAGCCACTGTCGTGGCCGGCCGGTGACGACGCGTGATCGACCGGCGCGGCCGCAGCGCACAGGCTTGACTCGAACGGGCCGCCGGCCGCCACCGACAGCGGCAACAGCAAGGCCTGCAACGCGACCACATAGGCCGCGGCCAGCGCGATAACTCGCCGGGTTCGGGCGGATTCGCTCATGGCCGCCAGACTAAGCGGATGGCGTATGAGCGTCTACGTAAGAAACCGCGCGCCACGACCCGGTCGAACAGCCGTGCGTGCCGTGATAGACTTATCCGTCATGACCGGGGATGGATCTTCTTCGTCCGAGAGCGAGCCGCGGGTGGTGAAGTTCCCCCATGGCCGGGCCGGCGCACGCACGCCGGCGACGGTTCCGCCGCCAGTGGACGATCTTGCCAAATTCGAGCGCGGCGGTGGCGCCGACGACTATCGCCACCGCATGACCGTCAACATCGCTGTCTTCGTGTTTGTGATCGCCTTGATCGGCGCCGGCCTTTGGCTGGCCGACACCATGGCGCAGATGCGCAAGAACCAGGATTGCGTGTTGTCGGGGCGG
This sequence comes from Hyphomicrobiales bacterium, assembly GCA_003133345.1. Classification (GTDB taxonomy): domain Bacteria; phylum Pseudomonadota; class Alphaproteobacteria; order Rhizobiales; family Xanthobacteraceae; genus Pseudolabrys. Next base: position 18,005 of record PKXB01000198.1, read on the forward strand.
CGCGGTTGCTCGCCGGTGGAGGTGACCAAGGACCGCTGGTGAGGCCCGTGCACGGGCAAAGCGGTGCAAGTCGGCAAGGCGTTTTGGCCGTTTGCCTCATTTTCCGTCAAATGCCGCCGCCATTGAACTTAACCCGGCGCTTCGCTATACGGGCTGCCAACCGTATGTCAGTGAATGGCCGTGCCGGGGGGATAGCGCGCAGGACCGGGCACCTTGGCCGTCCGATCGCTAGAACCCCAAATCAATCAGAGAGTTACCGATGTCTTCGACATTTGAAACCATCGCCAATATTATCGCCGAGACCTGCGATATTCCGCGCGACTCCATCACGCCCGAGAGCCACGCCATCAACGATCTTGGCATCGACAGCCTGGATTTCCTCGATATCGCCTTTGCCATCGACAAGGCGTTCGGGATCAAGCTGCCGCTCGAGCAGTGGACGCAGGAAGTCAACGACGGCAAGGCCACCACCGAGCAGTATTTCGTGCTCAAAAACCTGAGCGCCCGCATCGACGAGCTCGTCGCTGCCAAGGGGGCCTAAACCGCGCTATAGCCAAATGCGTATCGAGTATTTTCAGCTGATCGACCGGATCGTCGACCTCAATCTCGCCGATCGCAAGATCAGCAGCGAGGCGCTGGTTCCGACGGCAAGCACGATATTCGAGGGCCACTTCCCCGGCTATCCGCTGATGCCGGGCGTGCTGCTGATCGAGGCGATGGCGCAGACTTCGGGTTGGCTGGTGGTGGCGATGAACCACTTCCAGCGCATGCCGTTCCTCGCCGCGGTGAAAGAGGCGAAGCTGCGCACCTTCGTCAAGCCCGGCGAGCTGCTGTCGATCGACGCCCGTCTGGAGCATGACGGGTCCGGCTACGCGATCGTCGAGGCGAAAATCAGGGTCGAGCGCAAATTGATTTGCGACGCCACGCTGACGCTACGCGTGCTCGATTTCCCCAATGCGGAAATGGAACGGGAGATGCGCGACAGGGCGGCAACGATAGGACTTACCGTCGAGGCGCCCGCTGATGGCTGAGGCTGCCCGCGAAGCCTGGATCACCGGCGTCGGCATTGTCTCGTGCCTCGGCGAAGGGTCGCAAGCGCATTGGCAGAAGCTGATGGAGGCGCATCCGGGCGCCGTCACCGCAACCTTCGCGCCGTTCATCGTGCATCCGCTGGCGCCGATCAATTTCGACGGGCAGATTCCCAAGAAAGAACAGCGCCAGATGGAGAACTGGCAGCGCATCGGTACTTACGCCGCCGGCCTGGCGCTCGATTCCGCCGGTGTCAAAGGCAAGCCCGAGATTCTCTCGCACATGGACATGATCGTCGCCGCCGGCGGCGGCGAGCGCGACCTCGCGGTGGACTCCACGATCCTGTCCGGCATGCCGCACGCGGCCAACCCGGCGGCCTTTCTCAACGAGCGCCTGATGAGCGACCTGCGGCCGACGCTGTTCCTGGCGCAGCTCTCCAACCTTCTGGCCGGCAACATCTCGATCGTGCACGGCGTGACCGGCTCGTCGCGCACCTTCATGGGCGAGGAATCGTCCGGCGTCGACGCCGTGCGCATCGCACTTTCGCGCATCGTCGCCGGACAAAGCGATATCGCGCTGGTGGGCGGGTCACAAAATGCCGAGCGGCCCGACCTGCTGATCATCTATCAATTCGGCGGCATCAACTTGAAAGACCACTATGCGCCGGTCTGGGAGCGTGGCGGCAATGGCGCTATGGCGCTTGGATCGATGGGCGCCTTCCTGGTGATCGAGGCGCGCGAGCACGCCGAGAAGCGCGGCGCCAAACCGCTGGCGCGATTGTCGGCCGTGGTATCCGGCCGCGCCAACCGGCAGCCCGGCACCGTCGCGGCAAGCCTCAGGGGGCTTTGGGACAAGATCAAAGACAAGGTCAAAAGCGGCCACGCCGCGGTGCTGTCCGGCGCCACCGGTGTGAACCCCGCGACCGCCGAGGAGCGGGAATTTCTCAGCCAGCATGGCGACCTTGCCGTGCGCGCCACCGGTTCCTATCTCGGTCATGGACTGGAGCCGCAATTCCCGATGAATGTAGCGCTGGCAGCGGTCGCGGTCGGGCATGGTAGTCTGTTTCCACCCTGCGACGCGACCGGGCTGGAGCGACCGATGAGCGGGGACTTGAGCCAAGGCTTATTGGAACAAGTCCTGGTGACCAGTGTCGGACATTGGCGAGGCGAAGCCCTCGCNNCGGCCGATCGTGGTGGTGACCGGTCTTGGCGTGGTCACCTCGCTTGGCGCCGGCAAGACCGACAATTGGGCCAAGCTGACCGCCGGCGAGTCCGGCATCCGCGCCATCACCCGTTTCCCGACCGACGGCCTCAAGACCCGCATCGCGGGCACCATCGATTATCTGCCGCCGCAGCCCTGCGCGGCCGCGCTGACCGAATGCTTCGCCGACCTCGCCGCCGAAGAAGCGATCGCCGAATCCGGCATCGGCGCCCGCGGCGAATTCCCAGGACCGTTGTTCCTTGCGGTGCCGCCGATTGAAGTAGACTGGCCGCAGCGGCTCGAAGTCAGCGCCAAGTCCGGCGCCAATGACAAGGTGACCTATAGCGACCTGCTGCGCGCGAGCTCGCAGTTTCCGGCCTATCATCAGCGCTTTCTGTTGGGATCGGTGGCCGACCATCTGGCGGAAAAATTCGGCACACAGGGCTCGCCGATCTCGCTGTCCACCGCCTGCGCCTCGGGCGCCAGCGCGATTCAGCTCGGCGTCGAGGCGATCCGGCGCGGCGAGACGGATGCCGCGCTCTGCATGGGCACCGACGGCTCAATCAATCCCGAAGCATTGGTTCGCTTCTCGCTGCTTTCCGCGCTGTCGACCAGCAACGACAACCCGAAATCGGCCTCTAAGCCCTTCTCGAAAAACCGCGACGGTTTCATCATGGCGGAAGGCGCCGGCGCCTTGGTGCTGGAAAGTTATGAGGCGGCCAACGCGCGCGGCGCCAAGATCCTGGGCGTGCTGGAAGGCTGCGGCGAGATGACCGACGCGTTCCACCGCACCCGCTCGAGCCCGGACGGCAAGCCGATCATCGGCTGCATGGCCAATGCGATCAAGGACGCCGGGCTCGTGCCCGACGACATCGACTACGTCAACGCCCACGGCACCAGCACGCCAGAAAACGACAAGATGGAGTATCTCGGCGTCTCCACCGTGTTCGGCGAGCGCATGAAGCGCGTGCCGATCTCCTCCAACAAATCCATGATCGGTCATACGCTGTCGGCGGCCGGCGCGGTCGAGGCGGTGATCTCGCTGCTCACGCTGCAGCACCAGCGCATTCCGCCCACCATCAATTACGACATTCCGGATCTGGCCATCCCGCTCGATGTGGTGCCCAACAAGGCGCGCGACGCGAAGGTGACGCACGCCATTTCGAATTCGTTCGGTTTCGGCGGGCAGAACGTCTCGCTGGTGATGGGGCGCGAGCCGGCGGCGTAAAGCCGCCCTCGCCTAGTCCGCCATGCGCTCCTTACGACTTATCGCCGATCGCAAGCTTGAACTTGCCGACGTGCCGGCCCCGCCGCCGCCCGGCGACGGCGAGGTGCAGATCCGCGTCAAGGCGGTCGCGCTCAATCACCTCGACCTGTGGGGCTTTCGCGGCATGGCCTTCGCCAAGCGCAAGCTGCCGCTGGTAGTCGGCGCCGAGGCATCCGGCGAGATCGCAGCGGCGGGCGCGGGCGTGACCGGTTTCAAACCGGGCGACAAGGTGGTGATGTATGGCGCCATGACCTGCGGGCACTGCGCCGCCTGCCGCGAAGGCCGCGACAATCTGTGCGAAAACGTTGCCGGCATCATGGGTTTCCACATCGACGGCTTCGCCCGCGATCTGATCAATCTGCCGGCGCGGCTGGTGATCCCGGTCCCCCCTGGCGTATCGCTGCGCGATGCAGCTTGCGCGCCGATCGCCTTCGGCACCACCGAGCATATGCTGTTCGACAATGCCAAGCTCAAGCCGGGCGAGACTATTCTGGTGCATGCCGGCGGCTCCGGCATTGGCTCGGTCGCCATCAAGATGGCGAAGGCGATCGGCTGCACCGTCATCACCACGGTCGGNNGCGAAGGCTTCAACGCTTCGCTCTTTTGCCTCAAGCGCGGCGGGCGGCTGGTGACCTGCGGCTCGACCGCCGGACCGAGCGTCACCATCAATCTGATGCAGCTGTTCCAGCAGCAGTACAAGATTTTCGGCTCGTTCGGCGCCTCGATGCGTAATATCCGCGACAGCCTGTCGAAGATCGCCGCCGGCATGGCGCCGATCATCGATACCGAGGTGACGCTAGCCGATTTCGAGCGCGGCCTGGCGCGGCTCGAAAGCCGGCAGGTGTTCGGCAAAGTCATTGTGAATTTCTGATGCCTGATGGGATAAGGCGAATGATTCGGCGTGTGCGGCGCGGCGGCAAGCGCGTCAGCAACGCGCTGCTGGGCGCTCTCGCCCTTGCGCTGCTCAAGGGTCTGCGCCTCACCAATCCCGACCGGATGGCCGATTTCAGTGGCTGGCTGATGCGCACGGTCGGTCCGCTGCTGCCGGAAAACCGCATCGGCCGCGAGAATCTGGTTGCCGCATTTCCGGAAAAATCTGCCGCCGAGATCGACACGATCCTGCGCGGGGTCTGGGACAATCTCGGGCGCATGGGCGCCGAATTCGCCCATCTCGACCGGCTATTGGTTTTCGACCCCGACCCTCCGGACCGGCGCGGCCGCATCGATATCACGCCTGAGAACATCGAACGCTTCATCCAACTCCAGGGCGACGGCAAGCCGGCGCTGATCTTTGCCGCGCATCTCGCCAATTGGGAGCTGCCGGCGATCGGCGCGGCGACCTACGGACTCGACAGCGCGGTGCTGTATCGGCGTCCGAACATTCCCGGCATCGACCGCTGGCTGCGCGAGACCCGTACCGCCAACATGGGCGAACTGATCTCCGCCGGCCTGGATGCGCCGCTCAAGATCGCCGAAGCGCTGCAGCGCGGCGCTCATGTCGGCATACTGGTGGATCAGTACTACGTGCGCGGGGTCGAGGTCACCTTCTTCGGCCGCCGCACCATGGCAAACCCGCTGCTGGCGCGGCTCGCCCGCCATTTCGACTGCCCAATTCACGGCACCCGCATCATCCGACTGCCCGGTCACCGCTTCCGCAGCGAGATCACCGATGAGATCACGCCGGCGCGCGATGCCGACGGCAAGATCGACATCGCCGGCACCATGCAGATCATCACCAGCGTAGTCGAAGACTGGATTCGCGAGCATCCCGAGCAGTGGCTCTGGCTGCACCGCCGCTGGCGGCCGGAAGACGAGAAAAGTCTTCGGTAGCCGGTCTTGATCGGCGACGGCTCACGTTTTGGTCGGAAAGCCGGCCGCCTTCCAGGCGATGATGCCGCCGGCAAGGTGGGATTTGTAGGGATAACCCTGGTCCTGGGCGGCGAGCGAGGCCGTCACCGAGCGGCGGCCGGAGCGGCAAGCGAACACCACCTGCCGCCCTTTCGGATCGGGGATGGCAGCCGGATCGAAAGCGGAGAGCGGCACGATCACCGCGTCAGGATAGCTTTCCACCGACGTCTCGTTCGGCTCGCGCACATCGACCAGCAACATGCGGCCTTCGGTTAAGCCGGCCGCCACCTGCTCAGGTGTCAGATTCTGCACCTCATCGGCGCGCGGCATTTCCTCGGCCATGACGTAACTCCGGTGACCCTATGGCCGTGGTTTTAGCCGGAATTGAATGCCCCTGCATCAGTCTTTTAGCGGCGCATGATCTTTTCCGAAAACCGGTACCCACTTTTCGGGATCATGCGCTACACCGTCACCTGCGTTCCCACCTCCACCACCCGCCCGGTCGGGATCTGGAAATAGTCGGTGGCGTCATTGGCGACGCGGGTGAGCCCGATGAACAGCCGGTCCTGCCAGCGCGGCATGCCGGAATGNNTTCGGCACGTTCGGCGTCTCCATGAAGCCGAAGCGCAGCACAACCCGTGAAAATGTTTCCCCCACCGGCTCGATGTGCACCCGCTCGGCGGCATTGACGCGCGGTGTATCCGCCGTCTCGATGGTGAGGATGACGTTCTTTTCGTGCAGCACCTTGTAGTGCTTGAGGCTATGCAAGAGCGCGGTCGGCGCGCTCAGCGGATCGCTGGTGAAGAACACGGCGGTGCCGGGCACGCGGACCGGCGGCTTCTTTTCCAGGTTGGCGACCAGCGACTCGAGCGGGATTTCCTGGCGCCGCGTCTTCTCGAACAGCAGCCGGCTGCCGCGCCGCCACGTGTACATCAACGTCATCACCACGGCGCCGAGCGCGAGCGGCATCCAGCCGCCCTCGACGACCTTGAGCAGGTTGGCGGCGAGGAACGTGAAATCGATGAACAGGAACGGCAGCATCAGCCCCAGCGCCCAAATCAACCGCCAGTGCCAAACCCGCCAGATCACCACGATCGCCATCATGGCGGTGACCACCATGGTGCCGGTGACGGCGATGCCGTAGGCGGAAGCGAGCGCGCTCGACGAGCGAAACAGCCCCACCAGCAGCAAGACGCCGACCAGCAGCAGCGTGTTCACCCGCGGCATGTAGATTTGCCCGAACAGCGATTCCGAGGTGTGGCGGATCTCCAGGCGCGGCAGCAGGCCAAGCTGGATCGCCTGTTGCGTGAGCGAATAGGCCCCGGTGATCACCGCCTGGCTCGCGATCACGGTGGCGGCGGTCGCCAGCACCACCATCGGCAGCAGCGCCCATTCCGGAAACAGCAGGAAGAACGGGTTCTCGATCGCCTTCGGATCGGCGAGCACCAGCGCGCCCTGCCCGAGATAATTCATCACAAGCGCCGGCAAAACGACGACCGTCCAGGCGATGCGGATCGGCCCGCGGCCGAAATGGCCGAGATCGGCATAGAGCGCCTCGCAGCCTGTCACGCACAGGAACACTGCACCAAGCGTATAGAACGCGATGATGCCGTGGTGCAGCAGGAAGTACACACCGTAATACGGATTGAACGACAGCAAGACGTTGAGATTTTGCCCGATATGCCAAAGCCCGGCGCCGGCGATGGCGGCGAACCAAATCAGCGTGATCGGACCGAACAAGGCGGCGACCTTTGCCGTGCCGCGCGACTGCGCCGCGAACAGTGCGATCAGGATCACCACCGTGATCGGCACCACAAATTCGTCGAACGCCGGCGTCGCGACTTTCAAGCCTTCGACCGCCGATAGCACCGACAGCGCCGGCGTGATGATGGCATCGCCATAGAACAGTGCGCCGCTAATAATGCCAAGCAGGATCACGATCCCGCCGCCGCGGCTGCCGCCGAGCGCGCGCGAAGCGAGCGCCATCAGCGCCAGCGTGCCGCCCTCACCGTTGTTGTCGGCGCGCAACAGGATCAGTACGTATTTGGCGGTCACCACCAAGAGCAGCGCCCAGATGATCAGCGACAGAATGCCGAGCACCACAGGCTCGCTCGCCGCGTGGCCGGGCCCGACCGCCGCCAGCACCGACTCGCGCATCGCGTAGAGCGGGCTGGTGCCGATGTCGCCATAGACGACGCCGATGCAGCCGAGCGTGAGCGCCCAGAAGCCGGCCTTCACTGGCACGTCGCTACCGCCATTGGCCGCAACCGAGCCGCCGTGGGCGGCCTTATTGGGTGACATGCGATGTTGGCCTGGATCGATTATTGCAATGCAAAAACTGTGGGACGCGGCTTATAACGCCGCAGCCCCTGGTCTGCATAGCCGTTTGCGCATTGTGAGGAAACGAGCCATGCGTCGTTAGCAGGGGCCTTCCGCCATGGCGCGGAAGCGGTTTTGCGGCCTATTACGGGGTCAAATCGACCGGAATCGGCGGTTCTTCCCGCATCAGGGTAATGGTGACGCGGCGGTTCGGCGACATGTACGGGTTGTCCGGGAACAGCGGATCGGTGTCGGCCTTGCCGGCCACCATATAGACGTGCCCGGGCGACAGTCCTTCGCCGGTGAGAATTTCGCGCACCGCATTGGCGCGGTCGGCGGAAAGTTCCCAAGGCCCATAGCCCGGCTTATCCGGCACCTTGCTCGATGCGGTATGGCCGGTGATGGAAACGCGATATGGCATCGTTTTGAGCGCCGGCGCGATCTTCTGGATCAGCTTGCGGGTGCGCTCATGGGGCGCCTTGGCGCCGTCCGGGAACATCGAGCGGCCGTCCTGGTCGACGATCTCGATATTGAGGCCCTGCTTGGTCTCCTCGACCATGATGTGCTTGGAAGCCTCGGTGATCTCCGGCATTTCCTGCAAAGCTTGGCGCAGCGAGGCCGAAGCCAGCGCGAATTTCTGATCTCTCTTTAAGCGCGCGCCGTATTTGCGCTCTTTATCTTCGTCGTCGGGGGTCGGCGTCGAGGACGCCTCGGAGGGATCGATGTTGGCGGCATTCTTGAGTTTCGGCCGCGTCGGCAAGCCCAGCACTTCGATGATGCCGGAATAGCGGACATTGTCCTGCACGCCGAAGGCGTCGCGCATCGAGCCGGCGACGATTTTCAGCTTCTGCTGGTCTTGGGTGGAAAACGCGACCAGCATCACGAAGAAGCTGACCAGCAACCCCATCAGGTCGGCGAAGGTCACGAACCAGCCGTGACCGCCGGCGTGCGCTTCCTTGCGTCTGGCCATGGTTGTCGTTTCGGATGCGCCGCTTTAAGCGGCCACCGCCTCTGCCGCTTTGCCTTCCTCGGCTTCGCTGTGGCGATGCTTCTCGGGCAGGTAGGCGAGCAACATCTCGCGCACCAGAGTGGGGCTCTTGGCTTCGCGGATCATCAGGATGCCGTCGATCATCAAGGTGCGGTTGATTTCTTCGTCCACCAGCTTGAGATGCAATTTGTCGGCGATCGGCAGACAGAACAGATTGGCCAGTGCCGCGCCGTAGAAGGTCGCCAGCAACGCGCCCGCCATGAACGGNNCCGAAGGCCGGCGCGCAGTCGCCGACCGCACGGTAGATCTTCTGGCCTTCGTCGAGATGGGTGAGGAAGTTGTCGCGGTCGCGCTCGAGATTGTCGCGGATGAAATTGGTGTCGTAGCCGTCGGCGACGAAACGGATGCCTTTGGCCAGGAACGGGTCTTCGATCTCGACTTTTTCGAGTCCGATCGGTCCGGACTTGCGGGCCACTTCGGCAAGTCCCGCCAGTTCATCGACCAGTTCGCGCTGGGTCATACGGCGCATCGAAAACGCAAATTTAGCGCCGAGGGGCAGGCCATGCATGATTGAGGAGAATGGAAACCGGATCAGGGTGGCGGCAAAAGACCCGCCGAAAATAACGATAAACGCATGTTCGCTGACGAACATGTGCAGGTCGCCGCCCATCATAATCACGAGGCCCACGACGCCGACGCCGCACAGCAGGCCTA
>PKXB01000152.1 GCA_003133345.1 Hyphomicrobiales bacterium
GCCACCAGGTGTCGACGATCGGACAGCGGCCCTCGCCGACCACGCGATGGTACCAGAGCCAGGCTTCCGGATTGATCGGCTCGCCGACCGTGCCAAGCAGGCGCAGCGACTTGCGGCTGGTCTTCTGCACCGGCGCGTCGCCGTCGCGCATCAGGGCCCGCAGCGCCGTGGGCGCGGTGTAGAAGATTTCGACCTTGTGCTTGTCGATCACCTCCCAGAACCGCGACACGCTCGGATAGTTGGGCACGCCCTCGAAGATCAGCGAGGTCGCGCCGTTGGCGAGCGGGCCGTAGACGATGTAGCTGTGGCCGGTCACCCAGCCGATGTCGGCCGCGCACCAGTACACGTCGGTCGCCTCTTTGAGATCGAAGACGAGCTTGTGCGTCGCGGTCACGCCGGTGAGCTAGCCGCCGGTGGTGTGCAGGATGCCCTTCGGCTTCGCGGTCGTGCCGGAGGTGTAGAGGATGAACAGCGGGTCCTCGGCGTTCATCTCCTCGCACGGGCAATCGGCGGGCACGGTATTGGCGATCTCGTCGTAATAGACGTCGCGGCCGGCCTTCATGTTCACTTTCGCGCCGGTGTGGCGCACGACGATGACGGATTTGACGTGGCCCACCTTGTCGCAGGCGGCGTCGGTATTTGCCTTGAGCGGAATCTTGCGGCCGCCACGGATGCCCTCATCGGCGGTGATCACCACATCGGACTTGCAGTCGTCGACGCGGCCGGCGAGCGAGTCCGGCGAGAAGCCGCCGAACACCACCGAGTGAATGGCGCCGATGCGCGCGCAAGCGAGCATGGCCACCGCGGTCTCGGTAATCATCGGCAGATAGATGGTGACGCGGTCGCCCTTCTTGACGCCGCGCGCCTTCAGCACATTGGCGAAGCGGCAGACCTCGGCATGCAGCTGCTTATAAGTGAGTTTCTTGTCGTTCTTGGGATCGTCGCCTTCCCAAATGATAGCGGTCTGGTCGCCACGCTTGGCCAGATGCCGGTCGACGCAGTTGTAGGCGACGTTGAGTGTGCCGTCCTCGAACCATTTGATCGAGACGTGGTGCGGGTCGAAAGAAGAGTTCTTGACCTTCTTGAACGGCTTGATCCAGTCGATGCGCTTGGCCTGCTCGGCCCAGAACCCGTTCGGGTCCTTGATCGAGCGTGTGTACATTTCCTCGTACTTGGCCTTGTCGGCGTAGGCGCGTTTCTGCCAGGCAGGTGGAACGTCATAGATCTTGTCGGACATCGGAACTTCCTCCCCGCCCGCATGGCTCAGCCGCGGGCACCCGTTTAGTTTCTCGTTGGCCCTATTATGCGACGGCGCTTGCAGGCGCGACAAGGCGCGCCATGCCCCACTTTGGTCGGGGGACGTTCCCCGGATGCGGCGCAGCACAGCGGAAGTCAGGTTTACCCGACTTCCGCCACTTCTTTATTGCTGCAAGTCGGATAAATCCGACTTGCAGTGCGTAGCGGATTGGTGCGCTGCGCCTGGGACACGAAACAGTTCACACCCCCCAGGCGCCGATGATCGCGCCCATCAGCAGCAAGACCGCCAGCCAATGACCGCCGTCGATGGCGATCAATTTGGCGCTGCGCATGCCGAAGGTATTGTTCACTACCAGGGTAGTGATGACGAAGCCGAACCAGATGAAGGCGGCGGAGATCACGCCGTTCTTGATCGTGACGTCGCCGAGATGGCCGATCATGCCGGCCAGCATCCAGGCCATGATCAGGTCGGCGACCAGCGCGATGATGAGCGGCCAAGGCGCCATGCCTGTGCCGTGATGGGCGCGGATTTGCTCCGTGCTGAAGCCATGCGCCGCCTTCCAGGGCTGGGCCAGCAGGCGATACCAGACACCGCCGAATGCGAAACCGATGGCGCCCGCCACCAGCACCGCCCAGTAATTGATGCCTGCGAAGGTCATGGAGGTTCTCCCGCTACAGCCCACCCATCTTGCACACGATTTTCCACTGGGCGTCGGTGACCGGCTGCACCGACAGCCGCGTATTGTTGACCAGCACCATCGCCTTGAGCTTCGGTTCGGCCTTGATCGCATCGAGCGTCACTGGCTTCGGCAACGGCTCGACCGCCTTCACGTCGACGACCACCCAGGGCTCGCCCGGCTTGGTGGAGGGATCCGGATAACGCTCGCGGATGATTTCAACAATGCCGACGGCCGCCTTGCCGACATTGGAATGATAGAAGAAGGCGCGCTCTCCTTTCTTCATCTTCATCAGATTGAGCTTGGCTTGATGGTTGCGAACGCCGGACCAGGCTTCGCCCTTAGCGCCTTTCGCCACTTGGCTGTCCCACGACCAGGCATCGGGTTCGGATTTCAGCAGCCAGTAGGCCATGTCACGCTTCCGACTTGATCGGGCGCGTGAGCAGCGACTCGATCGCCGCGTCCACGCTCAGTTTTTCCGTCAGCACGGCGGCGACCGCGGCCGAGATCGGCATGTCGACATTTTTCTCGCGCGCCATTTCCAACAGCACCGGCGCGGTGAAAGCGCCTTCGGCCAATTTGCCGTGCGCGGCGCCGGCCAGCTTCTCGCCTTTGCCGAGCGCGACGCCGAAGGAAAAATTGCGCGACTGCGGGCTCGAGCAGGTCAAGATCAAATCTCCGAGTCCGGACAAGCCGGTCATCGTCTCCGGCTTGGCGCCATAGGCCTTGCCGAAACGCACGAGTTCCGCAAAGCCGCGCGTGGTCAATGCCGCCGCGGCGCTCGCCCCGAGTCCGCGGCCGGTGACGATGCCCGCGGCGATCGCCAGCACGTTCTTGGTGGCGCCGCCGATCTCGACGCCGCGCACGTCGGTCGAATGATAGGGGCGGAAGCTTGCCGACGCGATCGCCTGCGCCAGATCTCCCGCTAGTTTGCCGTCGGCCGCGGCCAGCGTCACCGCGGTCGGCAATCCGCGCGCCACGTCGGCGGCGAAACTCGGACCCGACAGGATCGCGGGCATGGCTTTGGGTGCGCATTCGGCGATGATCTCGGTCATGAATTTATGGCTGCCGTGCTCGATACCTTTCGCGCAAGCGATCAGCGGCGTCGGCGCGGTCATGACTTTCGCCAGCGCTGTGCAGACCGCGCGCATCGCCTGCGCCGGCACCACCAAGAGGATGGCGTCGGCGCGCGCCGCCGTGGCCAGGTCGCGCGTGACCTTGATGCCATTGTCGAGCCGCACGCCCGGCAGGAAAAGACTCTCGCGTTTTGTCTCTAAGCTAGCGGCATTGCCCGGCTCATGCTCCCACAGCGTGACCGCGCGCCCAGTGCGCGCGCAGGTCTGCGCCAGCGCCGTTCCCCAGGCGCCGCCCCCGAGCACTGCGATGCGGTTGATACTCATGCGCGCCCGCTCACTTGTAAGCCGCCGTGCGTTGTAGTTTGCCCTTAGCCGCCGCGATCTCATCGAGTGGCCAGCGCGCGCGCGGCGCGACATCGAGCGTATCGGTGAGGCCGAGCGCCAGCCGCTCGGCGCCGGCCCAGGCGATCATGGCGCCGTTGTCGGTGCACAGCTCGAGCGGCGGCGCCACCAGCACGGTGCCGACCTCGAAAGCGAGACGATGCAGTACCTTGCGGATCGCCTGATTGGCGGCGACGCCGCCGGCGGCGACCAGCGCAGTGGGCGCGCCGTAGCGGGCGCGAAACAGACGAAGACCAGCACGCAGCCGGTCGAGCACGACTTCCACCACCGCCTGCTGGAACGAGGCGCACAGGTCGGCGACGTCCTGGTCGGACAGCGGCGCGATTTTTTCGGCTTCCAGACGCAGCGCGGTCTTCAGACCCGAGAGCGAGAAATCCGCGTCCTTGCGTCCATGCATCGGCCGCGGCAGCGCAAAGCGGGCGGCGTCGCCGCGTGTCGCTTCCTTCTCGACCTGCGGCCCGCCCGGATAGCCGAGGCCCAGGAGCTTGGCGGTCTTGTCGAAGGCCTCGCCGATGGCGTCATCCTGCGTGGTGCCAATCCGTACGTAATCGCCGACGCCGCGCACGGCGACGATCTGGGTGTGGCCGCCGGAGGCGAGGAACAGGCAATAGGGAAACGGCGTGGCGTCGGTCAGCCGCGCGGTGAGCGCATGGGCTTCGAGATGATTGACCGCGATCAGCGGCTTGCGCTGGACCAGCGCGATCGCCTTGGCCGTGGTCAACCCGACGATGACGCCGCCGATCAGCCCAGGGCCGGCGGCGGCGGCGACGCCGTCGATGGCGCCGTAGCCGCGCTCGGCCTGCGCCATGGCCCTGGCGATGATCAGGTCGAGCGCCTCGACATGNNGGCCGTCGTCGAAACGTTCCACGACCGCCGCGGCGGTCTCGTCGCAGGTCGTCTCGATGCCGAGGACGATCATTCGATGCTCACTTCTTGCCTCACCCGGCAAGGGCGAGGTCGACGGCGGCCGAAATAATAGCTAGTCCATTGCCCGAGGGCCGATCCCGGTTCGGCCTAGCATCGTGAGGTTACATGGCGCAATCCTCGGGCGCAGCCCCCTTGCGCATCGGCACGCGCGGCAGCCCGCTGGCGCTGGTGCAGGCGCGCACCGTGCGCGCGCGGCTGGCCGTGGCGCTCGGGGTGAACGAGGCGGCGATCGAGATCGTCATCATCCGCACCTCCGGCGATGCGATCCAGGATAGGCCGCTGGCGGAGGTGGGGGGAAAGGGCCTGTTCACTAAGGAGATCGAGGAAGCGCTGCTGGACGGCCGCATCGATCTGGCCGTGCATTCGGCCAAGGACATGCCGACCGTGCTGCCCGCCGGGCTGATGCTGGCGGCCTGCCTCGAGCGCGAGGACCCGCGCGACGTGTTCATCAGCCGCAAGGCGCCATCACTCGCCGATTTGCCGCAGGGGGCGACCTTGGGCACGACCTCGCCGCGGCGGCAGGCGATCGCCAAGCGAGCGCGCGGCGACCTGCGCGTCGTGCCGCTGCGTGGCAATGTGGAGACGCGACTGCGCAAGCTCGCGGACGGCGAGGTCGATGCGACGATCCTGGCGCTCGCCGGCATGAAGCGCCTCGGTCTGGTCGAGCACGCGACCAAGATCATGAGCGCGGAAGAATTTCTCCCAGCGGTCGGGCAGGGAGCGATCGGTATCGAGGCGCGCGAGGACGACGCGCGCACGCGCGAATTGCTGGCGCGCATCGATCACGCCGATACCTCGACCGCGCTTGCTTGCGAGCGCGCGTTCCTCGCGGTGCTCGACGGCTCCTGCAAGACGCCGATTGGCGGTCATGCCGATCTGTCCGGCGATACGATTCATTTCCGCGGGCTGATCGCGCGGCCGGATGGTGCCGCCGCGCACGATATCGCCGGAACGGGCCTTCGCAAGGATGCGATCATGATCGGCGGCGAAGCTGGACGCGAACTCAAAGCGCAAGCTGGCCCCGGATTCTTTGACTAGCGCATGATCCCGAAAAGTGGAAACCGGTTTTCGGAAAAGATCATGCGCAGGAAAAAATGACATGCGCCTGGTCGTCACCCGCCCGCAGGCCGATAGCGAACGCACAGCGGCTACTTTGCGCGCGCGTGGACACGCTGTGCTGGTCGCGCCGCTGCTGCGGGTCGAGCCGGTGGCGGCCGACCTTTCCGGCATCTGGGGCGCGGTCATCATCACCAGCGCCAATGCGCCCGGCGGCATCGTCGGTAACTCGGCGCGCGCAGCGCTCGTCAAGCTGCCGCTGATCGCGGTCGGCCAGCGCAGCGCCGACGCCGCGCGGCAGGCGGGATTTACCGACGTCACTTCGGCCGGTGGCGACGTGCGCGATCTGGTGCAGCTGATCGCCGAGCGTCATACCGATGCGGCGGCGCCCTTGCTTTATCTGGCCGGCGAGGATCGCGCCGCCGATCTGGTGGCCGAGTTGGTCGTGCACGGCATCGCGGCGGAGATGGCGGTCGTTTACCTAGCGGTCACCGCGCCGTTTCCGCCCGCGCTGACCGCAGCGCTTAAGGCCGGCGAGGTCGACGCGGTGCTGCATTTTTCCAGGCGCAGTGCCGAGAACTACATCGCCGGCGCCCGCCAGGCGGGCATCATCGAACAGGCTCTGGCGGTGCGGCATCTTTGCCTGGCGCGACCGATTGCCGAGCCTCTTTCCGGGGCCGGCGCCGGCAGCATTGCCGTGGCAAAGCGGCCGGACGAGGCGGCGCTGATCGGACTTCTGGAGCCGGCCGAGGGTTGATTGGCGCCTCTGCGCCATTTGCGTTATTTCCTGCATGCGGGTGGGCCGATTCGCCGAGGAGTTGCATGGCAGACAAGAGCACGACGCCGGAAGTGCCCGAAGGAGCGCAACAAGCCGCGCCCCAAGACGCGACGTCTGGACCGCGCCGCAAGAAGCGCGCGGCGCCGACCATCGATCTCACCGCCGCCGAAATGCCGTCGCCCGAGGCGGCATCGCCACCGCAGCCCGATCCGTCGCGCTCGGGGCATGCGAGCGACGCACCGGCCGATCCAGCGTGGACCTGGCCTCGCGGCCGTATCATTATGGCAAAGCTCGCCGCCGGTGTCGCCGGCGCGGTGACCGTGATGCTTGTTCTGGCCGCGCTCTGGCTGACCGGGCTGGTGCCGGTCCGCTACGCGGCTTCGACCAATACGGGTGCGCATGCCGTAACGGATACGAAAGCGATCGACGCGCTGACCCTGCGTGTGAGCAAAATTGAAGGCACAGTCAGCAAGCAGCCGGCGGGCGATGCTGGCGTGGCGGAACGGCTGGCCGCCGCCGATAGCGCCATGAAGTCGCTCGGCTTCGCGCTCACCGCGCTCAATCGGCGCAGCGACGATACCGCCGCCACTGCGAGTCAAGCGCGCGAGCACGCCGACGCAGCCGTGAAGGCGGTGACGGACTTGCGCGCCAGCGTGCAAGAGGCTGCGAAGAATTCTTCCGCCGGAATTTCACCGGCCGAACTCGAGGCCTTGCAAAAGCGCATTGCGGCGCTCGAACAATCCGCCAAGGCCGCGCGCGACGACATCGCCAAGGCGTCCTCGGCCGACATCGCCGCCCGGCTGGCCTTGAGCGCGGCGGCGCTACGCGATGCGGTGACGAGCGGCGCGCCGTTTGCGGCCGAGCTCGCGCAGGCCAAATCGTTCGGTGCCGACGACAAGATTTTGGCGCCGCTCGCGCCGTTCGCGACGGCCGGCGTGCCGACGGCACTGGCGCTGTCGCAGGAACTGCGCGCGCTGTTGCCGGCCATGCTCAAGATTTCCGGCGCGCAGGCGCCGGAAGGCGGCTTCCTGGAGCGGCTGCAGGCCAATGCCGGCAAACTGGTGCGCATTCGCCCGGTCGACGCGCCGCCCGGCGACGATGCCTCCGCGGTGCTGGCGCGCCTCGAAATCGACGCCGCTAAGACCGACATTGCGGTCGCGCTCGCCGATCTCGGCAAGCTCGCCGACGCCACGCGCGCGCCGGCGCAGGCCTGGGCCGTCAAGGCGCAAGCGCGCCAGGCCGCGCTCGCCGCCGCGCGTCAATACGCCGCCGATACGGCGCGCGCACTCGGGCCACGGTGAGGGCGCGATGATCCGGGTGATCCTGTTCCTGCTGGCGGCCGCGGTGCTGGCGGCCGGCTTTGCCTGGGTCGCCGACCGACCGGGCGACGTCGTCATCACCTGGATGGGCTACCACATCGAAACCTCGCTCATGGTGGGGGCCCTCTCCATCGCCGTGCTGGTGCTCGTGCTCATGCTGCTGTGGGCCATCGTGCGCGGCATCCTGCGTTCGCCCGAGCAGGTGTCGCTGTTCTTCCGGCATCGCCGCGCGATGAAAGGCTATCTGGCGATCTCGCGTGGATTGATCGCGATCGGCGCCGGCGACCTGCGCAGCGCCCGCAAATCCGCCGAGGAAGCGGCGCGGCTATCGCCTGGCGATCCGCTGGCGCTGCTGCTCACCGCGCAATCGGCGCAGATGGCCGGCGACCGCGACGGCGCCGAGCGCGCCTTCCGCGCGATGACCAAGCGCGACGACACCAAGCTGCTCGGCCTGCGCGGGCTCTATATCGAGGCGCAGCGGCGCGACGATGCGCAGGCCGCGCGGTTGGCCGCCGAGGAAGCGGGCAAGGCGCGGCCTTCGCCCGCGTGGGCCGGACAGGCGGTGCTCGATTATCGTTGCGCCGCCGCCGACTGGGCCGGCGCACTCGCTGCGCTCGATGCCATGAAAAGCGCGCTGGAAAAGGCCGACTATCGCCGCCAGCGCGCCGTGCTGCTGACCGCCCGCGCGCTGCCGCTGGAAGAGATCGATCGCGATGCGGCTCGTGCGGCGGTTCTGGAAGCGGTGAAGCTCGCGCCCGATCTGGTGCCGGCGGCGGCGCTGGCCGGGCGGCGGCTGGCGGAAGCGGGCGAGACGCGCAAGGCGCGCAAGATCCTGGAGAAGGCGTGGACGATCAATCCGCATCCCGACATTGCCGAGGCCTATGCCAACTTGCGGCTCGGCGACAGCGCGCGCGAACGCCTCGCCCGCATGCAGAAGTTGGCCGCCAAGGTGCCGGGCCAGCTCGAAGGCGCGCTGGCCGTGGCGCGCGCCGCGCTCGAGGCACGCGAATTCGCCGGCGCGCGGTCGGCGCTGGCGCCCTATCTCTCGGCGCCGACGCGGCGCGTCGCCACGCTGATGGCGGAGATCGAGGAGAGTGAGCACGGCGACGAAGGCCGCGTGCGCGAATGGATGGGCCGCGCCATGCGCGCTGCCGGCGACCCGGTGTGGACGGCGGACGGCGTGGTGTCCGAGCGTTGGCTGCCGGTGTCGCCGAACGGGCGGCTCGACGGCTTCGCATGGAAGCTGCCGCTGGCCGAGATCGGCGTCACGCGTCCGGTGATCGAGGTCGCCCCGCCGCCACTGCAGCCGGCCGCCGCGCCGATCGCGGTCGCGCCGCCGGTGCCGCAAGCCAAGCCGGAACCGCCGCCACGCAAGTCGGCGAAATCCGCCGCCAAACCAAAGCCGGTCGAACCGGTGATCGCGCTGGTGCATGCGCCCGACGATCCGGGGCCGGATTCCGCCCTGGAGAGCGATCCGGTGCCGGAACCCACGTCGCCCTCGCCGCGGGCCCCCTGGCAGCGTTTCGTGCAGCTATTTCGTTAAGGGCCCAAGTGTTTAAGGGCCTAAGTGTATTGCCATTCCGGGTCCGCGCCGATAACAGTGGCGCGGCTTTAGTATCTGCGCATGATCTTGTCCGAAAACCGGTTCCCATCCCGGATCAAGTCCGGGACAGGCTTTTTCGNNCTTTTCGGGATCATGCGCTCGCCGGCGTAGCTCAGCGGTAGAGCATCCGCTTCGTAAGCGGGTGGTCGGGGGTTCAAATCCCTCCGCCGGCACCAACCTTTTACCAACCGGAAATTGGTCTAGAGCGTATCGGAGCGTACTCCCGTGCAATCGGGAGACGCAGCGAGGGCTGTTTTGAATGCCGCGGCGCTGAAGTCAAAAGCCGTGGTTACATGGCGGTTACAAGTTCGGCGTTCCCGCTTTCTGGAGAAGCGAGCCGGAGACCGAGATCCATCGCACTGCCTAGGCCGCTTGTTTTTTAAGGTTATATCCGACAATCTCGCGGATTAGTTGTAACCTTGTCTGAATGAGCGTGATGTCTCGATGGAGACGCGCACTGCACCAGTTCTGCCCTGTGGTGGCATTGGCCCGTGATTAGCCTATCGACGGAGGTCAGCTCCACAGCGAGCGTCGATGCTTTCGGCTTCGACAATACAAACGGCTTCGTATATTGCGCCTGCTTTCCAAAACGCAGGCGCGCCCGCCGCGCAAATATATCATCAAAGTTAGCTTGAATATAAAGTTAAGTCGGAGCGCTGTGTTCGTAGATTGTTCGAAATCGGAAAAATAATGCCAACCGAGTCTGCAACACGAAAGGAAATCATCGACTCCCGTCTCAATGAGGCGGGGTGGAACATTGCGGATCGGACACAGGTCATTGAAGAGTACTTTGTGTCGCCTGCTGGTGACAGCGCTAACCGTCGGATCGCGCGCACGCGCGTGGGATGAATAGGAAAAAATGGGATCGTCGTTGACTTTGGCGGGGGCAGGGGCCCGTAGCGAAGAAATGGTAACGCCGTACAACATGTCCGCTTTACTCCTCCAATAGCGAACAAACGCGGGTGCGGTTGGAATGTCCGCTATGTGCCAAAAGCATACATGACCGCCCTCATTCAAGCACCTTAGCGCCCAAACAGGAAAAACGGATTCGGCTGCGCCCGCCTATTGTCATAGACCCGCCGATAGTCGCCGCGCCGAGGCGTATTGCCAGTTTGGACGTCCCAATTGCCCCGGGAAAAAAAGAAGCCGGTGTCGCTCCGGAAGTCGTCGCTCGCAAAGTTGCCATCGGTGGTAGGCTGGCGCGTTATAAACCCGCCCTGAGGCTGGTTGCTCAGCACCGCGACAAATTCGGTGCGATAGTTGGTCTCGCTACTCAGCGGCTCGTCCGAAACGACGATCGAGGAGCGCGGCAAGGCGGTCTGCGCGATTCGATCGAGCACGTCCTGCGGGATGGTGATGCGGTCGAGCGCGTTCTTGGCTTCATCCCCGTTGTCGATCGTGACTACGGTCCAGCGCAGGCCCGCGTCGTTGCGCGCCATCGCCGTGAACACATGCGTGCCGATCGGTTTGTCGGGATTGCGGATCGTGACCGGAACCTCGATGGTCGCGTCGAATACCTCACCCCCGTCCGGCCAGCGTTTATGCGTGTTGCGTCGAACGTAAAGCTTCTGCGTCGCGCGGCTGATGAAAATCGAGACCGGTTCGAGCGCGAGCTTCGCTTCGTTCGCCGCCTTGGCGGTGGCAACCTTCTTGGTCTCGGCCGCCTTCGCGGCGTCCTTTGCGGCTGCGTCCGTATCGACTTTCGATTTTGCATCGGCCGTGGCGGTGTCGAGCTGCATCCCCACTTCCGCGACCCTGGAGGTGGCCTTCTGCCTCCGCTCCTCGGCCCGCGCCTTGGCTTGGTCCGTCTTTGCTGCGGCGAGCGCCTTGTCGGCGGACGCGAGCTCGGCGTCGGCGCGGGTCTTGAGCAATTTCAGCTTGCGCAGCGATGCCGTGAGCGATGCCGTCTCGCGCGCCGCTCGCGCGGCAGCTTTCTTTGCCTCGTCGGCCGCCTTTGTGGCCTCCGCGGCCTCGCGGGCGAGCGGCCCGGCACGCGCCGCAGCCGCGGCGATGGCGTCCGCATTCGGCGTGAATAGCGCCGGGTGGGAAAACTCGACCGGAGCCGCGTCGTTCGGCGCGATGATCACCCGCATCCCGATCCGCGTCTTGTCGAACAGCTTCTCCGCAAAGCCGAAGGGCATCCGCACGCAGCCGTGCGAGGCCGCATATCCGGGTAGCGGCCCGCCGTGCAGTGCGACGCCGTTCCAGGTGATTCGCTGCATGTTCGGCATCCAGGCATCGTCATACATGCTCGAGTGGTGGTCCTTGTCCTTCTCGATGACGGCGAAGACGCCGGCTGGCGTCTCGCGTTCCTTGACGCCGGTCGATACCGGCGCGCGAAGGATCCAGCCCTCGGCGTCGTAGAAAGTGACTTGCTGGGTCTTGATCGACACGATCGCCATGATCGGCTCGCCTGCCTCGCGCGGCGCCGTCGCCTCTTTGGGTGGCGCGGGGCGCGGTTGCCTAGCCGCCACGTCGGCGGTCAGCGCCGTCAGTGCGGCCATCGCCGCGAGCGTCACAATGGCGGCAGGCCCCCAGCGCCGCATAGCCACGGTGGATTGCGCCGTCGCCAATCGATTGACCATCCCCTGCTCCGGTTGAAATCTCTATCCGCGCTTACGTGGATCAAGTGTCAGATCGCGATTCTTGGAAATTAACTGCCGCCACCATCACCGGCAAGGGCGGCGTGCGTCCCGTTCTGAGACGTGCCGACGTCGCCTTCTGGCCCGAAAGGGACGTCAGAGCGGCCATACTAATGTCCGCTAATCAGTTCGCAGCGGCTGCAGAATATCGCGCGTAAAAATGGGACACGCGCTGTTGCCACATAGCGACAAACGCACCTGAGGTGACGTTATTGACGTTTTTCCAGATGCGTTTGACTGCCGGAAGCGTATTGCCCCAGATAGCCCGTTTGCACCACTTTTCGCCCTTTTCCTTGCCTTCGTCCGTTGCGCACATTGATCGCCATGCAAGCCGGTGAGGGTGGCTTACGTGTTCTGCCGCGCCGTCAACCCCTTGTTGATGTATGAGGTAAAGGTCGTTCAAAGTTGGCTTCCTGTGAGTGAACATCTCAAACAGGATAGCTTCAGTCATGAACTTCAACGCAGCAGCGACAGTATTGTCCCGCGGAACAAGAATGTCGCCGGCCCCGTACATTTCGAACTCGTTCTTGCTAAGTTGGAATAAGCCAATATACGAGCCGGTGCGCTGCTTGGGGTTAAAGCCGGACTCGATCTTTGCAACCGTCTTCATGAAAGTGAAGTCGAGTCCCAGCACGTCTGATACCCGCTGGATTTCATCGACTGGTGTCCCAAGCGGGATGTCCTTTAGAGAGTTGAGAACGGTATCCGCTGGTTTAGTCTTGGGTGGCACTTCCGAATAAGCGTAATAAGCCAAGTATGAAAGATTTTGCTTTGTATCGTTCAGCTCAGAGTGCTCGATAGTACCGGTGCCGGCAGCGTCCTCTAGACGCGCTTCCTTCTGAGCACTGGGCAACTGATCACGCTCCAAACCAGCAGGAGCCGAGTCAACGTCGTGCAACGGCCCCTCGTCTTTGTAAGTAAGGGGCTGCTCTGGTTTTTGCTCGACTGCATGCCGTTCAGACTGCTCGGACGCTCCCACTGACCCGGTTGGCAACGACGGCTGCTTAAAATGTTGATACGCTGCCGAGCATGTCAGGACCCCCACGCATATGCAGGCCCACCAGTAAGTTCGCATTCCCGCTCCCCAGCGCCGGGTCAAGTTCCAGCTCGCATCACCGGCCATCCGGCGCCCATCATAGCGTGCAAACCGCATTAGTTTCCAATCCTGAAGTCTGCCTTCTAACGAACATTGGCCTCGGCCACGCCAAATCTGGGCCATTGACTAGCGCCAGCTAGCGGTTCCGGCAAGCGTACGGGATGGAGGGCCGCGCTTCACACCGATACGCTGCTACGATGTCGCATATGGGTCAATCGCTGCCGAGCCATCGGGGCCCAGTGCAAGCCTTTGTCCGTTGTTAGTCCAATAGCCGACAAATTTTGCAACGCAGCGAAATGACGCGAAGTGCCTTAGCGGACTCATGCACCGCAGCAAAGCCGAAGACGTTCAACGGGGCAATTCTGCTATTGGGCGACACGGCTCAGACGGTTAGTTGCTGGGCACCCATCAAACTAGGGCGCGGACTCATAAACGCGTAGACCGAGCGGGCCAACTCAGCCAAAGTCCGTGACATTCATAGCGATTTTTACTTCGCGTGCGAATGAAATCGGTAAAAAGCGAACGCGCAAGCGATAGAGTGAAAAGGATGGCCGCGCCGGGCTCATGCCTAAAGCCGAAGTACGCACTTCCGAAAGCGGCGATCATGAGAAGGCAGCTAGTGATGCCACTTGCGGCCGCCCAGTAGATCGCCCAATTGACGAGGGTCGCTCGAAACCGCAGTCCCGGCGCGTGACGATATCGAAGTCACGGTCGTGAAACCGCGCATGAACGGCCACAGCGGACAACACTGACAAGGAGCGTGAACATGAAAAGATCGAGTCTGAATGCTGCAACTGTTGCGGTTTTTCTGGGCGCAGCAATGTTCGCGGCGGTCGCCCATGAGGGTGAACATTTCTCGGCGGGTGAGCCCGGCAATCCGAAGAAGCCGGCGCGCACCGTGACCGTCATCATGAGCGACAGCGACGGAACGATGCGGTTCATCCCCGACAGTCTCGATGCCAAAAAAGGTGAACAAGTCCACTTCATCATCCAGAACAAGAGCGCGCTCAAGCACGAGTTCACATTGGCCAGCGTTCAGGACAACAACAAGCATGCTGAGCTAATGCAGAAATATCCGGACATGGAGCATGACGATCCGAACGCAAAAAGCGTCGACCCCGGCAAGACCGCGGAAATTCTCTGGCGCTTCACCAAGGCAGGTACGTTCGAATTCGCGTGCCTGATCCCTGACCACCGCGAAACGGGCATGCACGGCACGGTCGCCGTGAAATAAGAAACATCGGCAAGCACAAGGAGACGAATGATGAAAAAGAAGCTTTCCGTGCTGGCACTGGGCGCAGCGCTGACACTAAACGTTGTGACGGCGGGCCACGTCTGGGCGCAAGCGGCGCTGACCGACGGTCAGATGACCAAGGTCGATGCATCGGCCGGCAAGATCACCATCAAGCATGGCCCGATGAAGAAATTCGACATGGAGGACGGGATGACGATGGTCTATCGCGTGCAGGGCCCTGCCATGCTGACGGCGGTCAAGGCCGGTGACAAGGTGAAGTTCGAGGCTGAGCACGTCAATGGCCAGTTCATCGTGACGACGATCCAAAAAGCAAAGTGATGGTCCTTTCCGCCTCCAACTGCGGATATCGGTGGGCGGGACCGACAGGCCCATTCAGTAAAAGCAGCGGGCGGGCCTGGAACGGGATGCTGTTTTTGGCGCAGATCAAACGCCGTTTGTAATGTCCAGGTCATATGGAGCGAAACGTCAGGTGCTCGTCTCCACCATGCACTGCGTGGCGGTCGATGGCATCGGCATTTTTGCCGGCGCGGTGGTCGCTTCGTGCATATTTTTAAATTGCTGGCCGAAGAGAAAGCCAAGTCTGAGGCACCATAATCAGCCCTTCAACACGAGCCGATCAGCGAGATTTCTTGGCATTTTCGATAAAAACATCCAATTGATCGTGATGCTGATCGTGCGCGTTCACAAAATCTTGGACACTCGGTTCGGCCGAATGTTGGCACCACTCTGTCAGCCGGGTGCGCTCCTCGTCCGGGTTCGGGCCGTATAAACGCCTCACCGCGAGCAGCGCGCTAGCTCGTGCAGCTTGCGCCGAGCGAATGATTATCTGATTGGCTTCCTCAAACGGCAAACCAGCGACCACGTCGCCCCTTATGTGTTGAGCAAGGGCCCGGGTATCGCCAAAAGCACTTCTATTACGCTGAATGATTGAAGGATCGAACTGTGCACAATATTCAGTAAAATTGTTGGCGATATTCGCTCGCGTCAAAATTCGAACGAGCACATCGTCATCGGCAGCAAAAGCCGGAACCGCCGACGAAAGGCCAAGTACAATCATAATTGCAATTAGGACAAACTTTTTCATCTCGGATCTCCATTCCAAGCTGGTGCTCAGAACCGATACGAAACGCCAATATATGGGTTATAGCGGGGCGTTGCATTATTGAGGCCAAGATAAACTCCCACGTCAAGCTGAAGGTTCTTGCTTACAAGATACTGCAATGACGGATCGAAGCTCATCTTCGTCGCGGCCGCTCTTTCAGTGCTGGCGTCAACGGCCAACTCTACTGCTGCCGTTAGCCCCTTTATGAAAACAGGTCGATTCAAGTTTACGATCAAGCCGTAGTCTCCCCGATAGGTTGTATTATCGGAGTTCCGCAGCAGGCCGACGTTTGGTTCGACAGTCAGTGACCAGGGCTTCGACAGCGCAATCGTGTATGGCGCATTGACGGTGAACTCTGCGTAACCGTTGCCAAGCCCAGACGCTGCGGTGGGGAGCTTTAAAAAAGGTAGGAGAGCCAAGGATTGATCTCCTCCGTCGTTCCCGAATGCATTGATCTTTGCGCCTAGAAATGTATCTCCAAATCCGCGAGCTGTTATCGTTCCTCCCGCGCCACCATTAGAAGCATTCACAGAGGAGCTTCCGTCGGATTGACGCAAACTGTTGAACAGGGCCAAGCCAAGTTCCACATCCATCCAGTTCGTAACGCCTAACTTCAAAATCGGGGTCCCAACGCTGTACGCGTGTGTCGTGATATCCCCGCTTCCATGTGGGTCAAAAGTGTAGTTCAGGAAATCCGACTCAATCTGAAAATGGCCAGCGTCGACTGTTATGGAGCTGTGAGACTTTCCTGGCCTGTCCGTGCTCAATTCACGCAGCCTGTTAGCCGGCACGGGATTGAACAGGGAAAAACCAAGGTCTGGAGATGATTCAACTGCAGGCTGTGCTTTGAGAGACGTTCCTACGGCCAAGAAGAGAAATAGGCCGGACGTAGCAATAAATTTTCTGCCGACGCGGTTCATTACCTGCTCCAATCGAGCAAACACGTGCCGCGTGTTGCTGTCTGAACGCTAATCTAGAGAACTCGAGAAGGCCTGCGCCAGATTTTAGACTTCGACGAAGCGGGCCTACCATTCCGATCCGATCTCAATCTGCAATTGCCTCATCTTCCGCGGATAGTATTGTATGTTGTTTGCGTTTGGCGGACGCGTCAAGGGCGTGCGGCGTTCAAACAGCTGCCAAAGAGCCGCTAGCTGTGCGCTGGCTAACCGTAAAATTTCTCGATTATGCGATCAGTTATCAGGGCACCGTTCTATTCGATTTTATCATGCCCGCGAGATGAAGTATGTTGTCTATCTCTTCGTCATTGCGGCGATTTAAGCGGTCGTCAAGGGCATCGCGCTACGCACATCACATTTGAGATTTGGCGCCCGCGTTCCATCGGCGACAATATTTGAGGTCGCGCGACAAGATAAAATGTCTGCT
>PKXB01000225.1 GCA_003133345.1 Hyphomicrobiales bacterium
TGGCCGGTCATGACGTAGAAGTCGCAATCGAGGTCGCGCACGTCGACGTCGAGATGCACCGCGCCTTGCGCGCCGTCGACCAGCACCGGAATGCCGCGCGCATGGGCGAGCTTCACCACCTCTTTCACCGGCACCACGGTGCCGAGCGCGTTCGACATCTGCGTGATGGCGACCAGTTTGGTGCGCGGGCCGAGCAGCTTCTCGAATTCGTCGATCAGGAAGTTGCCCTCATCGTCGACCGGCGCCCACTTGATCACGGCGCCTTGGCGCTCGCGCAGGAAATGCCAGGGCACGATATTGGAATGGTGCTCCATGATCGAGAGCACGATCTCGTCGCCCGGCTTGATGCGCTCGCGCCCGAAGGTATAGGCCACCAGATTGATCGCCTCGGTGGCGTTGCGGGTGAAAATGATCTCTTCCGGGCGCCCGGCGTTGAAGAATGCGCGCACGGTCTCGCGCGCGCCTTCGTAAGCCTCGGTCGCCTCGTTCGCCAGGTAATGCAGCCCGCGATGCACGTTGGCGTATTGCTCGGTCGCGGCCTTGTACATGCGGTCCAGCACCGCTTTCGGCTTCTGCGCCGACGCCGCGTTGTCGAGATAGACCAGCGGCTTGCCATAGACCTGCAACGCCAGCGCGGGAAAGTCCGCGCGAATTTTGGCGACGTCGTAGGAACCGTTGCTCACTGCCGGATGCAGCGTCATGACCGGCTCCCCAGCCACTTGAGCGCGGCGAACATCAGCGCGCGGCGGATGCCCTCGTGCGCGATCTCTTCGATGGTCTCGTCGATAAAGGCCTGGATCAGCAGGGCCTCGGCTTCCGTGGCCGGTATGCCGCGCGACATCAGATAGAACTTCAAGCCCGGATCGAGCGCGCCGGCAGTGGCGCCGTGGCCGCAGACCACGTCGTCGGCGAAGATTTCCAGCTCCGGCTTGTTATCGGCTTCCGCCTCGTCCGACAGCAGCAGCGCGCGCGTCATCATCTTGCCATCGGTCTTCTGTGCGTGCGGCTCGACGATGATCTTGCCCTGGAAGATGCCGTGGCTTTCGCCGTCGAGCACCGACTTGAACCGCTCGCGGCTCACGCAGCCGCCGGCGGCGTGGTTGATCACCAGCGTATTGTCCACGTGCTGGCGGCCCTTGAGCAGGCTGGCGCCGTCGATCATGCCTTCGCTGCCCGCGCCGCCAAAGCGCACGAAGGTCTGATTGCGCACCACGGCGCCGCCGATGGTGAAGGCAAAATCCTTGTAGTTGGCCTTGGCGCCGACTGTGACGCCGAGCGTGGAGACGCGCAAGGCCGCGCCGCCGTCGCAGCCGATCTTGACGTGATCGACCCGCGCATCGTCGCCGATCGTCAATTCGAGCGCCGAATTGACCTGATAATCGATGCCCTCCAGACCGGAGAAGCTCTCGATCAGCGTCACCTGCGCGCCCGGCTCCACGATCACGACGCAACGCGGATACATCGCGGCGGCGGCATCGCCGGAAAACACATGCGCGATATGGATCGGCTTGGCCGGAGCCGCGCCGCGCTTGACGCGCAGCGCCACGCCGCCGCCCATGAAGGCGGTGTTGAGCCAGTAGGCGGGGTCGTTGCTGCCGGGCATCTGTCCCATCCGGTAGTCCGGATTTTCGGCCAGGAACTTGAACAATTCGACGATGGTGATACTCGGATCGGACGCGCCGATATTGCTCCACGCCGGTTCATAGCGGCCGTTGACGATGGCGACGCAGTCCGCCTCGACGCCGGTCAGGATCGGCGCGATGCCGCCTTTCGGCTTCGCGCCGGCTGGTCCCGCCAGCGGCTTCGCCTCGCGCATCAGCGCGCGCAGATCAGTGTATTTCCACTCCTCGACGCGCCGGTGCGGCAGACCTTTCGCGTCGAAACGCTTGAACGCATCCTCGCGCAACGCGGCGACCGCGCCCTTGCCGGGCAGCGTGGCGCGCGCCGCCGTAAAGGCGGCAGCCAGCGCCTGTTCGGCCGCGGTCTTCGTGGTGCGCAGTTCGACGTTCATGGCGTCACCGGTCATTCCGGGGCGCGCCGAAGGCGCGAACCCGGAATCCAGATGCAGACACGAACCTTGTGTCTGGATTCCGGGTCCGCGAGCTACGCTCGCGTCCCGGAATGACGAAGGAGTGACTGCGACTCGACTTCATCATTACGCCGCCTCGTCCGCGAACTGCGCATAACCGGTGGCCTCTAACTCGAGCGCCAGTTCCTTGCCGCCCGATTTCACCACTTTGCCCTTGGCCATCACGTGCACCACGTCGGGCACGATGTAATTGAGCAGCCGCTGGTAATGCGTGATGACGATCATCGAGCGCTCCGGGGAGCGCAGCCGGTTGACGCCATCCGAGACGATCTTGAGCGCGTCGATGTCGAGGCCGGAATCGGTCTCGTCGAGCACGGCGAGGCGCGGCTCCAACACCGCCATTTGCAGGATCTCGTTGCGCTTCTTCTCGCCGCCGGAGAAGCCGACATTGACCGCCCGGCGCAGCATCTCCTGGTCGATGCCGAGCTGCTTGGAGGTCTCGCGCACCCGCTTCATGAAGTCCGGGGTGGAGAATTCGGGCTCGCCGCGATGCTTGCGCTGCGCGTTGAGCGCGGTGCGCAGAAACGTCATGGTGGCGACGCCCGGCACTTCCACCGGATACTGGAACGCTAGGAATAGGCCCTTGGCGGCGCGTTCGTCCGGCGCCATCCCAAGGATGCTCTCGCCGTCGAGCAGCACGTCGCCTTCGGTGACGTGGTAATTGTCCTTGCCGGCCAGCACATAAGCGAGCGTGGA
>PKXB01000065.1 GCA_003133345.1 Hyphomicrobiales bacterium
CGAGCGCGACGCGCTGCAGGCGATGATCGCGCAGGAGGGCGGCAATTTCACGCTGGCTCCGCACGACTGGCGCTATTACACCGAGAAGCTGCGCAAGGCGAAGTTCGACTTGGACGAAGCCGAGATCAAGCCGTACTTCCAGCTCGACAAGATGATCGAGGCCGCCTTCGAGACCGCCCGCCGGCTGTTCGGCTTGACCTTCACGCCGGTCAGCGTGCCGCTCTATCACCCGGACGCCCGCGCCTTCGAGGTGACGGACGCGCAAGGGCATCATGTCGGCCTGTTCATCGGCGACTATTTCGCGCGCGGCTCCAAGCACAGCGGCGCCTGGATGACCTCGCTGCGCGACCAGGAAAAGCTTGTCCGCGATGTCCGGCCGATCATTCTCAATGTCTGTAATTTCTCCAAGCCGGCGGCGGGCGAGAAGGCTTTGCTCTCGTTTGACGACGCCCGCACGCTGTTCCACGAATTCGGCCATGCGCTGCACGGCTTGCTGTCGAACGTGACCTATCCGCTGCTCGCCGGCACTTCGGTGTCGAGCGATTTCGTCGAACTACCCTCGCAGCTCTACGAGCACTGGCTGGAGGTGCCGGCGATCCTGCAGAAATACGCCCGCCATGCGCGTACCGGCGAGCCGATGCCGCAAGCGCTGCTCGATCGCCTGCTGGCCACGCGCACCTTCAACCAGGGCTTCGCCACGGTGGAATACACCGCCTGCGCGCTGGTCGATCTCGATATCCATGCGCTGCCCGATGCCGCCAAGCTCGACGTGAGCCAATTCGAGCGCGACGACCTCGAGCGCATCCACATGCCGGCGGAAATCGTCATGCGCCACCGCCTGCCACATTTCCAGCATCTGTTTTCCGGCGGCGGTTACGCGGCCGGCTATTACTCCTACATGTGGTCGGAGGTGCTCGATGCCGACGCCTTCGAGGCATTCGCGGAAACCGGCAACGCCTTCGATCAGGCCACCGCCCAGCGCCTGCGCGACTATATTTACAGCGCCGGCAACCTGCGCGATCCGGCGGAGGCCTACAAAGCTTTCCGCGGCCGCCTGCCGGCGGTCGATGCGCTACTGAAAAAGCGCGGGCTCGACCGCGCGGTGATCGAGCCCGTCAATTCATAGCTCGGCGTTTCGGCGCCGCGCTATTGCTGCCACGGACAATAAGCGACGCATTGCGGGATGACGTCGCCTTCTTCCGTTTCGACCTCGTCATAGACCATCTGGCAGCCGTCCTCGGTCAGTCCGTCGCAATAGTCCGCCGGGGTGTCGATATAGGCGTACGGATAATATTCGGCGGCGCCGATCGTGATGGCGCCGAGCGCGCTGAGCGCGACGAATGTCCGCCAGCCGCCGTGGTAGCGCGCGCGATAGCCGCTACGCCAGACCGAATAGTTGCGGCCGCGGATCGAGGTGCGGAAGGCGCCGTGCGTCGGGGCGCCGCGAATCTTGGAGGTGATCACGACGCCGGAATTTTTTCCGTGCGGCGTGAAGACCTTGTGAGCGGTCTTTGGCCCGCCCAAAGTTTTCTGCACCTTAATATTTTTCTGCGTGCCGATGTTCTTCTGCACCTCAATCTTCTTCTGCACTTCGATTTTCTTTTTCACTTCGAACTTCTTTTGCACCTCAAATTTCTTTTGCACTCCTATATTCTTCTGCCCGCCTGCCGGAGGGCCGATATGGCGCTCGATGACGCGCGGCGCGACCCGTACTGGCGCTTGTCTTTGTACGGCGCCTTTCGGCGCTATTTTCTTGTTCTTATCGTCCGGTTTGTTTTCCGCCGAGAACTCGGTGGTAACGGTGGTGCGGTCGCGTGGTGCGGCGGCAAACGAAGGAAATGATAAGGCCGCGATGGCGAACGCGCCCAATGCTGCAAAACTGCGGAGGCTGGACATGCGTCTGCCTTTCTGTGAGGTGGTGGTCCGGGTGCCATGCGTATCGTAGCATTCTTTACCCAAGACGTGTGACATTTTGCAGCATTGAAAGCCTGACGCCATGAACCTCCACACCGCCGGCCATCGCCGCGGCGTCGTCGCCGCCCCGCACGCGGCCGCGGTCGAGGACGGCCGCGCCATCCTGGCCGAAGGCGGCAACGCCATCGAGGCGATGATCGCGATGGCCGCGTCGATCGCCGCGGTCTATCCGCACATGAACCATGTCGGCGGCGACGGCTTCTGGCTGATCCGCGAACCGTCGGGCCGCGTGCGCGCCATCATGGGCGCGGGCCGCGCCGGCGCGAAAGCGACGTTGCAGCTTTATCGCGATGCCGGCCATCACGAAATCCCATCGCGCGGGCCGCTCGCCGCGCTCACCGTGCCGGGCGCGGTTGCAACTTGGATGCTGGCGAGCGACGCGGCCAAAGCGCAAGTTGGCAAAGGCACGCGCGCCAAGTTGCCGCTGCATGTGCTGTTTGAAGCCGCCATCAAACACGCCCGCGAGGGCTACGCCGTGACGCCGAGCCAGGCGCGCCTCACGGTCGAAAAATACGCCGAACTGGAAACCGCGCCGGGCTTCATGCAGGCCTTCTTGGTCGACGGCAAAGCGCCCGAGGCGGGCGCCAAGCTCAAGCAAACCGCCTTCGCCGCCACGCTCGAGCATCTCGCACAAGCTGGGCTCGAGGATTTCTATCGCGGCGATGTCGGCCGCGAGATCGCCTCTGACTTGGAGCGCATCGGCAGCCCGGTGACGCGTGCCGATCTGGAGAAATACGAGGCGAGGATTGCCGAGCCGTTGAGCGTCCAGATCCAGGCCGGCACGCTCTACAACACGCCGCCGCCGACGCAGGGGCTGGCTTCGCTGATCATGCTCGCTTTGTTCGATCGTTTGCGCGTCACTCAATCTGAGAGTTTCGAGCACATCCACGGCCTGGTCGAAGCCACCAAGCGCGCCTTCCGCGTGCGCGACCGCTTCGTCACCGATCCGGATCAGATCGACGGCAATCTCAACCATTTTCTGTCGCCGCCATTTCTCGATGCCGAAGCCGGAAAAATCGATCCCAGGAAAGCAGCGCCCTGGCCGGCGCCCGAGGCGCGCGGCGACACCGTCTGGATGGGCGCGGCCGACG
The DNA here is from genome assembly GCA_003133345.1 of Hyphomicrobiales bacterium. Lineage (GTDB taxonomy): Bacteria > Pseudomonadota > Alphaproteobacteria > Rhizobiales > Xanthobacteraceae > Pseudolabrys. Next base: position 3,066 of record PKXB01000065.1, read on the forward strand.
CCAGCGGCCTCCTCGTCTCCTACATCCAGTCGATCTACTGGGAATTCGGNNGCCCGGCCGCCGGCCGTTCCACACGCTCAATCCGGCGCTCGCCGTGCTCAAGGACGGCCGCGTCATCGCCTACGGCACTATGGGCGGCGACGGCCAGCCGCAGACGCAAGCAGCCATGTTCACGCGACACGTGCTGTTCCGCCAGCCGCTCGAGCAGGCGCTCGACGCGCCGCGCTGGCTGTTAGGGCGCACCTGGGGCTCATCGGTGACCAATCTGCGGCTGGAATCGCGCTTCGACGGCAATCTGGTCGACCGGTTGATGGCGGCTGGCCACGACGTTGCCATGCTGGACGAGGCCTATTCCGACACCATGGGCCACGCCGGCGCCGTCGTCCTGCATTCCGACGGCACGCTGGAAGGCGGCCACGACCCGCGCGCCGACGGCGGCGCGGCGGGCATCTGATGAGCCGCGTCAATCTGCACACTGTTTCATGCCACCAATCCGCCGCACTCCATGATATTGTGCGCCGCATGACCGCTTCACTCCGCATTCTGCTGATCGCCCTGACAACCCTGGCCTTCGCTGCGCCCGCGCGCGCGCATCCGCATGTCTGGGTGACCATGCACTCCGAGCTGGTCTACGCCGCGGACGGCACCATCACCGGCGTGCGCCACCATTGGGCGTTCGACGACATGTTCTCCGCCTTCGCCACGCAAGGCTTGGAGAGCAAGGAGAAGGGCAAGTTCACGCGCGAGGAGCTGGCCCCGCTCGCCAAGGTCAATGTCGAGTCGTTGAAGGAATATGACTACTTCACCTACGCCACCGCTGACGGCGTGAAAACGCCGCTGACCGATCCGTTGCCGGACTATTGGCTCGACTACAACGATGATGTCCTCACGCTGAATTTCACCTTGCCGTTCAAAACCCCGGTGAAGGCGAAGGAGCTGAAGATCGACATCTACGATGCGACCATTTTCGTCGACTTCTCATTCGCCAAGGACAAGCCGGTGCAGATCGTCGGCGCGCCGGCCTGCAAGCTCGACGTGGTGCTACCGCGCGAAATGACCTTTGCGGAAGGCAAGGCGCTGAGCAACATTCCCGCCGACCAGCAGAACACGACCATGGCGTGGGGCGCGCAGTTCGCCCATAAGATTTTGGTTCATTGTCCATAACGCGTTCGCGGGACGGCGTGCGTGCACGGGGAATTGCTGACATGACGTCCGGCCGCCGCTCGACCTTGGCGCAATGCGCGCTGTTCATCCTTTGCATGCTGCTCGTGTTCGGCACGCTCGACGTCGCGCTGGCACAGCCGTTCGGTATGACGCGCGGCGCGCCGCCGCCCGAGATCGGCGGCTTCGCCGGCTGGATCTTCGCCAAGCAGGCCGAGTTCTACCGCATGATGTCGGGCACCATCCGCGCCGCCAANNGGCCACGGCAAGGCGGTGATCTCGTCCTATCTGGTCGCCAATAACGAGACCTGGCGGCGCGGCGTCGTGCTGTCGTTCGCGTCCGCTCTCCTGCAGGCGGTGGTTGCGATCGCTATCGTCGGCATCGCCGCGGTGCTGCTCAACGCCACCGCCAAGACGATGGGCAACGCCGTCCGTGTCATCGAGATCGTCAGCTACGCGCTGATCGTGCTGATCGGCCTGCGGCTGCTATGGGTGAAGGGCCGCGCGCTTTTACATCTGCTGCGCCCGGGCGCCCATGACCATCACGCCCATGGTCACGCGCACGATCACGGCCACGGTCATGACCATCATCACGACGACGAGGAGGAGGCTTCCGCCTGGGGCCACGCCCATGCGCCGGAGCCGGCGGAACTGAAAGGTCCGCACTGGCTGCGGCGCGGGCTGATGGCCATCGTCGCGGTCGGTTTGCGGCCCTGCTCGGGCGCCATCATCGTGCTAGTGTTCGCGCTGGCGCAGGGGCTGTTCTGGATCGGCGCCGCCTCGACCTTCGTGATGGGGCTCGGCACCGCGATCACCGTCGCCACCATCGCCACGATCGCGGTCGGTGCGCGCGGGCTGGCTGGAAAACTGGCCAAGGCTAAGCCGGGCGCCGGCATGCTCCTGCTGCGCGGCTTCGAGACCGCGGCCGCTTTGCTGATCGTCGCTTTCGGCGCGCTGCTGCTCACCGGCTACATGGTGAGCGAGCGGCTGGTGGGCGTCTAACGGAAATCGTCTGCGCGCAACTCGATCGGCTGACCGTGCGGGGTGCGGTCGCAGGCGTGGTCCCAGGCGTCGCGATAACGAGCAAGCGTCGCTTGCGTGGTCACGCCTTTGTCCGCCACCAATTTTTCCAGCGCCGCCAGCCAATGCGAATAATAGGTCTCGCCGGTGTCGGGATCGCCGGCGGCTTGCGCGCGCTTGATTTCACCGGCCAACGCTGCCGCCCATTCCGGCCAGGTGAATACACCGCGCTCGTGCAGCGCCAGCGTCATGGCGAAGGCCTGCGCCTCCCACGGCTCGCGGAACACCGGCCCGTCGGCGTCGCGCGGAATGCTCGGCACTTCTTGCGTGGCGCGGTGCGCGGCGGCGGGGTCGAGGGTCGTGTTTATTTGGGCCATGCGGAAAACTCTATCTTGTGATGGCCGGCCTTGTCCGGGTGAATTTGCGCACGACAATACACCATAAAGAATGGGGCCCGGATCGCTCCAGGCCCCGTCCTTTAAGACCGTCGCGGAGCGTCAGTCGTCATATTCCTTCGAGATATCCTTGCCGGTGTAGTCCGGCATCATTGACGCCGACGCCAGGCTCACCACCGCGCAGGCGGCGATGTAAATCGAGATGGCATATCCCGAATGGTAGTAGGCAAACAGCGCGGTCGCGATCAGGGGCGCCGGTCCGCCCGCGATTACCGATGCGAGCTGATAGCCGAGCGACGCCCCGCTGTAACGCAATCGCGGCGTAAAGGCCTCGGCGATGAGCGCGGCCTGCGGCCCGTATTGCATATCATGTGGGATGAGCGACAGCACGATCGCGAGAAACACGACCCACGGAGCGGCGGTATCCACCATGCCGAAATACAGGAAGCCGAACACGCCGGTCGCCGCGGCGCCGATCAGGTACATCTTCTTGCGGCCGATGCGGTCGGAGATGTGCCCCGACAACGGAATGGTGATGAAGGAGACGCATGACGCGATCAGCACCGCCACCAGGATCAGGTCGCGCGACAAATGCAGCGTGCCGGTCGCATAGGCGAAAATGAACGCGGTGAAGATATAGAACGGCGCCTGCTCCGACATCCGCAGCAAGGCCGAAAGGATGATTTCCTTCGGCTGCTTCTTGATCACCTCTAAGATCGGCGTGCGCTCGATCTTGTCGTTGTCGAGCAGTTGCTGGAACACCGGTGTCTCCAGGATGCCGAGGCGAATCCACAAGCCGATGCCGACAAGAACGATCGACAGCGCGAAGGGCACGCGCCAGCCCCAGGTGGCGAACTGATCGCCCGACCAGGTGCTGAACCCCAGGATCGCGAGGTTTGCCAGGAACAGGCCACACGGCACGCCGAATTGCGGCCATGACGCCACCAGACCGCGCTGGCCATGGTGACGCGACCATTCCATCGCCAACAGCACCGATCCGCCCCATTCGCCGCCGACGCCGATGCCTTGAATCACCCGCAGCACCGTCAGGATGACGGCGCCCCAGATCCCGATCGACTCGTAGGTGGGTACGAAGGCGATCAGAAAGGTCGCAATGCCCATGCACAGCAAGGTGGCGATCAGCGTCGCCTTGCGGCCGATCCGATCGCCGTAATGGCCGAAGATCGCAGCGCCGATCGGACGGCCGATGAAGCCGATGAAATAGGTTCCGAACGCCGCCAACGTTGCGGTAAGCGCATCCTCGTTAGGGAAGTAAAGCTTGCCGAAAATCAGGCCGGCGGCGGTGCCGTAAATGAAGAAGTCATACCATTCGATGGTGGTGCCGATGGTCGAGGCGATGACAGCCTTGCGCAGTTGCTGGCTGTGATCGGACGGCGACAGCATGTCGTAGGTGACGGCGATAGCCATTGGATATCCCTTCAGGTCGTTTCCTCACCCCTCGGGATTTGGCAGGCTCTGATCGGCCCTGTCCCACTCAATGAATGATCGAATGCCCGCCGCGGTTCCACAGAAGGCGAAACCTTTATGCGGAGCGAAGGATTGCCGGCGCGGCAAGCAGCGGCGGTGCCTACAAAGGCTCCAAATACGGCTCCCAGGCGTCGACCGAGACGGTCACGCTCGGATCGGCGCCTTCGCCCCACAATTCGCGGCCGTCGAAACGCACCGTATAAAGCCATTGCGGGTTCTCACCGGCGCCAGTGGCGTCGCTGTCCGGGAAAACATGACAGCCGATCACGCGCTCGATTTGACCCAAATGCCCGCGCACATAGCGCGGCAGCCGCGTGTGGGTGAGCGGATTGATATTTTTCGCGCGCACCGTGTCGCCGGCCTTGAAGCGCGCCTTGGTATTCGTCTCGCGCTCGGTCGGCCCGCCGCGATAGAGCACCTGCGCGACGTCGCCCGGCGATAGGATGCGCTCGACCGGTTTCGGCGGATGCAGTGCGTGGCCGACGACGATCTCGTCGTCGGTGACCAGGGCGCGCTCCTTGAGCAGCGCCTCCAGTCCGGCGAACCATATCTGGTAGTAGCTCATCGACAGATATTCAGCCGGTGGGCGGTTCTCGCGTACGAAGCGCGACATGTCGATATTCCAGCCGCCTGGGGTGCCCATGGCCAGCGTCAGCGCGAAGGCGCGCTTCTCCCAGTCGGCGTGGAACACCGGCTCGTTTTGCTCCGGCTCGACCGGCCCAAAGCCGTGCAGGCCGCCCATGTCCTGCGCGCCGTTCATTTCAAATCCTTCGGCTGCTTCGGCAATCCGGTGCCGATCATGGAATCGCGCGTCACCAGTTCGGCCAGCTTCTCCTCGCTCCAGCCGTCGGTGCCTGCGGGCCGTATCGGGATGACGAGATACCGAATCTCCGCGGTGGAATCCCACACCCGGATCTCAGTGTCCTTCGGCAGGCTTACGCCAAAATCCTTGAGCACGCCGCGCGGATCGGCCACCGCGCGCGAGCGGTAGGGCGCCGATTTGTACCAGACCGGCGGCAGGCCGAGCACCGGCCACGGATAACACGAGCACAGCGTGCACACGACCATGTTGTGCCGCTGCGGCGTGTTCTCCAGCGCGACGATGTGCTCGCCCTGGCGGCCGGCATAGCCCAGCTCGGCGATCGCCGGCGTCGCNNGCGCCGTTGCGCGGGCCGACCTTCTTCTCATAGGTCTCGATCAGCAGGTCGAGCGCGGCCGGATCGACATAGCCCTTTTCGGTCAGCACGGTTTCCAGCGCGCGCACGCGCAATTGGATTTCCGTGAGCTCGGAATGATCGTGGTCGTGGTGGTCGTGCCCGGACATGGCCGTACTATAAGCAAAAGACTTGGTCTTGTGCCATCATCGGAGCCATGCGTCTTGCTCCCATCAACGCCCTGGCCGACCGCATCGACCGTCTGACCACGGCGGTGGGGCGGGCGGTGGCGTGGCTGGCGCTGGCGATCGTGCTGTTGCAGTTCGCCCTCGTGGTCGCGCGCTATTTGTTCGGGCTGGGCTCGATCTGGCTCACCGAAACCGTGATCTATGGCCACGCCACGCTGTTCATGCTGGCGGCGGCCTGGACGCTGCGCGTCGGCGGCCATGTGCGGGTCGACGTGTTCTACGCAGAGGCTGGCCCACGCACGCGCGCCAAGATCGATCTCGCCGGCGCCGTGCTGCTGCTGTTGCCGTTCTCAGCTGTGCTGGTCTGGCTTAGCGTTCCCTACGCGGCGCGCTCCTGGGCGATTCTGGAGCGCTCGCAGGAAACCAGCGGCCTGCCGCTGGTATTCGCGCTCAAGACGCTGATCCCGTTGTTCGCAGCTCTGATGGCGCTGCAAGGGATTGCTCAGGCGATCCGCTCGCTGAGCGCGCTGGCGAGGCCGCGCTGATGCCGCTCGCCGAACTCCTCGCCATCCTCATGGTCGCCGCGGTCATCGCGGCGCTGATGGCCGGCTATCCGGTAGCGCTGACGCTGGCTGGCGTGTCGCTGATGTTCGCCGTGCTCGGACACATCCTCGGCGTCGGAGGATTGGCACTTCTAGGAGCATTACCGCAGCGCATTTACGGCATCATGACCAACGACGTTTTGCTGGCGATTCCACTTTTCATTTTCATGGGCGTGATGTTGGAGCGCTCTGATATTGCGGGAGATTTGCTCGAGCGCATGGGCCGCCTGTTCGGTTCGCTCCGCGGCGGCTTGGGATATTCGGTGGTGCTCGTCGGCGCGCTCTTGGCGGCTTCTACCGGCATCGTCGGCGCCACCGCGGTGACCATGGGCCTCATCATGCTGCCGGCGATGATGCGGCACGGCTACGATCCGCGCCTGGCCGCCGGCACGGTGGCGGCCTCGGCGACGTTGGCGCAGATCATCCCGCCCTCGACCGTGCTGGTGGTGCTCGGCGACCAGCTCAACAACGCCTACCAGGCGGCGCAGCTCGCGCAGGGAAAATTCGCGCCCAACGTGATCTCGGTGAGCGACCTGTTCGCCGGCGCGATCGTCCCCGGCCTGCTGCTGGTCGGGCTTTATCTTTTGTATCTGATCGCGATGGCCGCGCTACGCCCGGCGAGTTGCCCGGCGGTCAGCGCGACGGCTGCGCCCGCGTCAACGGGCCTGCTCGAAGCCTTGCTCGCTCCCGTCGTGCTGATCGCCGCGGTGCTCGGCTCGATTCTCTACGGCGTGGCGACGCCGACCGAAGCGGCTTCGGTCGGTGCCGTCGGCGCCATTTTGCTGGCCGCGCGTAAGGCGCCCTTGCGCGGCCTGATGATGCCGGTGGTGGAAAAGACCACGCAGATCACCGCCATGATTTTTCTCATCTTGATCGGCGCCACGCTGTTCAGCCTGGTATTCCGCGCGCTTGGCGGCGACGACATGGTGCATCGCGCGCTCTCCAATTTGCCCGGTGGCGTCAACGGCGCGGTGCTGGCGGTGATGCTGGCGATGTTCCTGCTCGGCTTCGTGATGGACGCTTTCGAGATCATCTTCGTGGTGGTGCCGATCGTGGCGCCGGCACTCTTGAAGATGCCGGGCATCGATCCGGTCTGGCTCGGCATCATGATGGCGGTGAACCTGCAGACCTCCTACATCCACCCGCCGCTCGGGCCGACGCTGTTCTATCTGCGCGGGGTGGCGCCGCCCGAGATCACCACGCGGCATATCTATGTGGGCATTATTCCGTTCGTTCTGATCCAGATTGTGGCGCTGGTGGTGCTGTGGTTCCTGCCCGGGCTCGCGACCGCGTTGCCGCATGCGCTTTATGGGCGGTGACGGTTGTCCGTATTCAGCCCAGTACCGGCCAAAATCGCTCGACTAGAGCCCAGAGCCAGACCGCACCGGTGAGCAGCAGCGACAGAAAAATGGCAGCGGATCCCATGTCCTTGATGCGCTTGAGGGTCGGATCGTGATCGAGGGTGATACGATCGCTGAGCTTCTCAATCGCGGTATTGAGCAATTCGACAATGAGGATAAAGACCAGTGTGCCGATCAGCGCAAAGCGCTTGCCGACGTCTGCGGTCAGGACGAAGGCGAGCGGTACTCCGATCGCCAGCGCCACCAACTCCTCGCGGAACGCCTGTTCCGATTGCGTCGCTGCCACGAGGCCGTGCCAGCTGTTGATGGTCGCCCGCCAAAGTCGTTTCACGCCATCCGCCCCCATCAACGGCCTGCCCGGCGCAAACTACGCGGGCTCTTTTTGCTAGTCTATTCCATATCGTCGCACCGGATGTGTATAAGGACTTTGCATGAAAGCCGTCGATCTCTTCAGCCTGAAAGGCCGCGTGGCGCTGGTGACCGGCGCCTCCAGCGGCCTGGGTATGCAATTTGCCAAGGCGCTCGCCGATAACGGCGCGGCCGTCGCGCTGGTGGCGCGGCGGGCCGACCGGCTGGCGGACATAAAGAAGGCGATCGAAGCCGCCGGCGGCCGCGCCGTCGCGATCGAGGCCGACGTCACCGACCGCGCCGCCATGCTGCGCGCCTTCGATGCCACTGAGGCAGCCTTCGGCACCGTCACCATCCTAGTCAACAATGCCGGCATCGCGCAGTCCAGCAAGCGCGCGATCGAGGTGACGGCGGAGGAATGGCGCAAGGTGCTGAGCGTCGACCTCGATGCGGTCTTCTACAATGCGCAGGAGGCCGCGCGCCGCATGCTGGCGGCCAAGCAGCCGGGCGCCATCGTCAACATCGCCTCGGTGCTGGGCTTCGGCGTTTCCAAGGGCGTCGCGGCCTACGCTACCGCCAAGGCCGCCGTGGTGCAGGTCACCAAGGCGCTGGCGGTCGAGCTGGCGTTCAAGGGCGTGCGCGTCAACGCCATCGCGCCGGGCTGGTTCGTCACCGAGATCAACGACAAATTTCTCGCCGGCGAGGCGGGCGAGGCGCTCAAGCGCGCGATTCCGGCCGGCCGCTTCGGCAAGGACGGCGATCTCGACGGCGCGCTGCTCTTGCTCGCCTCCGACGCCGGCAGCTACATCACCGGCGCCACCATCGTGGTCGATGGCGGGCAGGTGGTGATGATTACAGGGTAAGGGACCGCGCCATGGACTTCACGCTTTCTCCCGAGATCGAGGCCATCCGCCTGCGCGTGCGCGCATTTGTTGAGGAGCACGTGCTGCCGCTTGAATCCGATCCGGCCAATTTTGCCGACCACGAGAACATCCCCGCGGCGCGGCTTGAGCCCGTGCGCGAGAAAGCCAAAAAAGCCGGCCTGTGGGCGCCGCAGGCGCCCAAGGAATACGGCGGCATGGGGCTGCCAATCGTTGCCTGGGCGGCGATCTACGAGGAGGCGGCGCGCTCGATCTTCGGTCCGCTCGCGATCCATTGCATGGCGCCCGACGACGGCAACATGAATCTGCTGGCGCGCGCCGGCACGCCCGCGCAGAAGGACAGATGGCTCAAGCCCATCGTCGACGGCAAGGTGCGCTCGGCCTTCGCCATGACCGAGCCGCATCCCGGCTCAGGCTCCGATCCCGGCATGATGCTGACGCGCGCCGTGAAGAAGGGCGACCGCTATATCGTCACCGGGCACAAATGGTTCATCACCGGCGCCGAAGGCGCCGCGCATTTCATCCTGATGGCGCGCACTTCGGACGAGCCGCGCCGCGGCTTGACCGCGTTCCTCTATCACAAGGATCAGCCCGGCTGGCGCATCCTGCGCCGCATCCCGATCATGGGGCCGCACGAGCATGGCGGTCATTGCGAGATCGAATATGACGGGCTGGAAATTCCCGAAGAAAATATCCTGCTCAAAGTCGGCGACGGCTTGCGCGTCACGCAAATCCGGCTCGGGCCGGCGCGGCTGACGCACTGCATGCGCTGGCTTGGTTTTGCCAAGCGCTGCATGGAGATCGCGCAAGAATATGTCGGACGGCGCGACGCCTTCGGCAGCAAGCTCGCCAGCCGCGAGGGCATTCAGATCAAGCTCGGCGAAGTGGCACACCAGATCGCGATCGGCCGCCTGCTCACCATGCACGCGGCCTGGAAGCTCGACCAGGGCGACCGCGCGCGCAAGGAAGTCTCGATGGCGAAGGTGCAGGTCGCCGACACGCTGCACCAGGCCGCCGACGTGGCGATCCAGCTCAACGGCGCGCGCGGCTATTCCAAGGACACTATCCTGGAATGGATCTACCGCTACGGCCGCTCGGCGCGGCTGGTCGACGGCGCCTCGGAAGTGCACAAGATGGTGCTCGCCCGCTTCATGCGCGAAGAGGGCCGCGATTTCTGGAAGTGGGGGTAATCAGCCCCTCGCGACCGCGATCTCCAGTGGGAAGTCGTCAACGACCTCGTGCCCGCTGCTGGTGACGATGTAGGTGTGGCCGAGGAAAATGCCGAAAAGACCGTCTGGCGTGATCGGATTGGGTTCCGCCATGATCACCATGCCGGGCTTCAGTACCTCCTCGAATTTTTCGGCGGAGACGTGCTCGGCGACGACGTGCGGCTTATCGGTGACGAGATCGATGCCGTGGCATTGGGTCGGCCGCGATTGGTAGCCGTTATCGCGGAAGAATTTGCTCGCGGCGCGCATGGCTTCCACCGGCTTGCCCGGCGCGATCTCGGCAACGATGCGCCGATAACCGGGCAGCGTGATGTCGTTCCAGAAGTTTTTCACCATGTCATTGGGCTCGCCCACGCAGATGGGTGAGCCGATCTGCGCCGTGTAGCCGCGATAGCCGGCGGCCAGCTCCATATTGATGATGTCGCCCTTTTGCAGCACGCGGCCGGAGGGGCGCGGGTTGCCGAAAATCATCGTCGGGTTCGCCATCGGCGTCGAGCCGATGATCAGAAAGTCGATATCGCCGTTGCCCTCGAGGATGGCGGCGCCCGCCGCTGCGCGGAGCTCGTACTCTTTCACCCCGGGACGAGCCCGCGCCACCATCGCATCCATGGCCTTTTGGCACAGCACACCGGCCTTGCGGACGCAGTCGAGTTCCTCGGCGCTATGAATCGACAGCAGCTCGTGCAAAAAGCCCTTGGTGAATACCAGCTCCGCGTCCGGCAGATTGTCGCGCAGCACGTTGTATTGGTTCACCGGGAGATAATCGCCGTGCCGCGGATCGATCTCCATGAGGCCTACGCGGCCGCGCTCGAGTTTGAGTTCGCGGATGCGCTCGACCATGATATCGGCATAGCGGCCGCTGCGGCTGTGGCGGACGTCTTTGACCGTCACCTCGACCTGGCGGCGCACGGCTTCGGCGTGCGTGCCGCCCATGGAATAGATCAACGTGGGCTTACCTTCGAGCGGGACCAGCACGTAGCTCGAAAGCGCGTGCCATTCCCAATGGCCGGTCAGCCACAGCATCCCGCCGCCAAAGCTCCAATGGCTGGGACCACCGGGGACGATCAGCACGTCGAGTTTGTGCTCGCGCATTTTCTCCCGTAACGCACGATAGCGGCGGTCGTATTCGGCCTTCGAAAACTGCTCCCACACGGCATCGCGATAATAGGGCGTGTCGCGCATATTGGCGAAGGGCAGCGACTGGTCGAGCTTCGTTCGCACGACGTCCCACGGCTGCGGGCCGATACGGTGCGGACTGATGGTCATTGGGAGTGTTTCTCAGCGTTGTAGACGATCATGCTCTGCGCGAGCGGAACATCGCTATCCACGGCCGATCGGACCGAACCGTCGGCCCCGGCTTAGTCGACCGGTTTAATATCGGCATCTTTGGCGAGCTGCACCGTCGCGGTGAGATCGTCTTTGAAGAATTTCGCAAATTCCTCGGAACTGATCTGCGCCGGCTCGACGCCGAGCTTGGCCAGTCTTTCCTGCACGGCAGGGACCTTCAACGCTTGTTCGGTCACGTCGTGCAGTTTTTTCACGACGTCGGGCGGGGTCTTTGCCGGCGCCGATAGTCCGTTCCAGAAGCGGAACACGGCGTTCGGATAGCCGGCTTCAACGACCGAGGGCGTATCAGGAAGCACCGACACGCGCTTGGGCGAGCTTACGACAAGGATGGTGAGCTTATCGCTGTGGAGCGCGGATGCCGCCGCCGCCAGCGGAATGAAATAGAAGTCGACATTCCCGTTCATCACCTGCACCAGCCCGCCTTCCTTGAACGGTACATGGCGCACGTCGATCTTGGCAGCCAGCCGGAACCGCTCGGCGGCCATATGCGAGGAGGAGCCGATGCCGGCGGACGCAAACGTCAGCGTGCCGGGTTTCGCCTTGGCGGCGGCGACGAGGTCGGCCACGGTCTTGAAACCGCTCTTGGCGGACGCGACCAGAATGTTCGGCGAGGTGCCGAGCAAGACCACTGGCACAAAATCTTTGACCGGGTCATACGGCAGCTTGCTGTGCAGCACGATTTCAGTGGCCATCGACGACGAACTGGTCACCAGTGTGTAGCCATCGGGGTCGGACCGGGCCACCGAGCCGAATCCGACCGCCCCGCCGGCGCCGGGCTTCAATTCGATGACCATTGGCTGGCCGATCAGTTGCGAGACCTGATCGAGGACCACACGGGTCACGGTGTCCGAGGCGCTTCCGGCCGGGTACGGGCTGATCACGCGGATGGGTCTATTCGGATACTGCTGCGCATTCGCGGATGCGGCTGCAGCGATAAAAGTTGCGGCCAGGGCGGCACGGCACAGCGCACGGACATTGATCATGTGAACACCCCTATTCCCGATAGCTCTTATCAATCCCGTCGAGCACGCGCAAATAGGCCGGCCAGTCGGCGCCGCCGCGGCCCGAGTCGTGATGCTCGAATTGCTCGGCGGTCTTGGCGCAAACGTCCGGCGGCACCTCGAGCAATTCGCCGCCGGTTGCTTCCATCTTCAGTTGGATCTCAGCGGCGGTGAGCAGGTACTTCATCAGCACGAAAGCTTCGCGCGCGCTCTTGCCGACCGTGAGCATGCCGTGGTGCTGCATGATCAAGGCGCGGTTCTGCCCCAAATCCTTGTTGATGCGCGCGCGCTCGTCGAAATCCTCGGTGATGCCTTCATAGCCGTGATAGCCGACGCGCTTGTAGAAACGCAGTGCCTGCTGCGACACCATGCGCAGGCCATGTTTCAAGCCCGACAGCGCCGTGCCGTTCTCGGTGTGGACATGCACCGCGCAATTTACGTCCGGCCGCGCGCTCAGCACGCCGCCGTGCAGCGTGAAGCCCGGCCGGTTGACGCCGGATTTCTCGTCGAGGTCTTCGTCCATGTTGACCTTGACCAGGTTGGACGCGGTCACTTCCGTGTACAGCAGCTCGTGCTTCTTCATCAAAAACATGCGCGGCTCGCCCGACACCCGCATGGAGGAATGGTTGTAGATCACGTCGTCCCATCGGTAATAAGCGAGCAGGCGATAGACGGCGGCGAGATCGATGCGCGCCTGCCATTCCGCCGGTGCAATTCGATCCTGTGAAACTGCCGCCGCAATCCTGCCGGCCGCCTTGGCGTGCGTGTTCATCGGAGCTTCCTCCAATTTGCGCGGAGATTACCACAGCGGCGGCGCTTGGCCAGATCGCGGTGCCGGTATAGAGAAAGCGCGCATGAGCAAGACAATCCAGATCCGCATGGCCGGCTACGGCCCGCCCACCACCGGCTTCAGCAAAGCGCTGAAGTTCATCGGCGACAAATTGCAGGCCGAGTTCGGCCCGCGCGTGGCGATCGAGTACGTCTGGAACATCATGGACCACGGCTACAAGGCCGAGGACATCCTCACTTTGGTCGAGAACGGCGAGATGACGCTCGGCTACCAGTCTTCCAGCTATTTGACCGACCGCGTACCGGAACTGGGTTTTGTCGATCTGCCGTTCCTGTTCGCCAGCAACGCGCAGGCGCGCGCGACCATGGACGGCGAACTCGGCGCATTTCTTGCCGCCAAGACCGAGGCACGCATCGGCTACCGCATCCTCGGCTGGTTCGAGAACGGCTTCCGCCACATCTCCAACCGGCTGCGGCCGGTGCATCTGCCGGCCGACCTCAAGGACATGAAAATCCGCGTGCTGCCGAGCGAGATCCAGCGGCGCACCTTCGAATTGCTCAGCGCGGTGGCGATGCGCATGGACCTGACCGAAGCCATCGCCATGATCAAGGCCGGCACGCTCGACGCGCAGGAAAATCCGCTCGCCAACACCGTCACCTATGGCGTGCACAAGTTCCACAAATTCCACACGCTCACTTCTCACTTCTACATTTCGCGGCCGATCTTCCTGCATCGCACCGCGTTCGACGCCTGGCCGGAGGACCTCAAGCGCGCGATGCAGAAGGTCGTGACTGAAGCAGTCGCCTTCCAGCGCCGGCTCGCGGTCGAGGAGCACGAACAATCGCGCAAGGTCATCGAGGACGCCGGCTGCGAGATCGTCGAGTTGAACGCGAAGGAACACGCAGCCTTCGTCGCCGCGGTGCAGCCGCTGCTCGCTGACGCCCGCAAGATGTACGGCGAGGAAATGTTTAAGATGGTATCAAAGGCTTAGCCTACATTTCTCTACGGCGCCTTGAACCGTGAAATGATCACCGGGACAGGTGGGTGAGTTATGAATATTAAACCACGGCCCGCCGAATATGGTCCTTGGAACCCCGGTTTGGAATCGGAGTTGCCGCGAGAGTATTTGCCACTCTCGACAATATTCAGGAGCGAGAACGTTTCGACCGGCATTACGAAAGCGCATGAACTGAGCGACTACTGTGGTCTGCCTGTGGATGAACTTGTCGCGTTTCGTGCCGAGCGATTGATTGTCCACGAATTGCTCATTCACGTGACCACCAGCGTTGCAGTCCCCGACGGTCGCGACTACGAGGACTTGGGCCGAAATTTTCGTAAAATAGCTTCGACCATTCTCAATCGATATATTGCGCCCCATCAAGCGGAATTAACGCAAGTTTTCGAACAGTTGCGAAGCGCAGCTTCTGTCATAATTGAGCGGGAATTCGCAAAAGCGTTCGCCGAGCCGAAACCGGAAGTCGAAGCCGATGAAGGAAGCGGCTGGCGCCGACTATTTGCCTTGAACAAGCCAAAGAGACCACCGCCCTTTCCGATGGAGGCCGCCGCAGAGCGCGACCGGCGGATTATTTCCGAATGGCGGAAAAAATCGGAAACGGCGGGAAACCGGTTGGACGAGGCCTGCTTCGACGCATTGAACAGGATCGCAATGGGGGTCATGGCTCGGCACAGCCGGCTTTTCGGCGACAACGCCTTGCTCACGGAACTTGCCGTCACATTGGTCTGTAATGACTACGGGAGCGAAGTCATTAGCGACGCCATTGATCCATTTTTTCAAGAAGCGGTTACGCGCGAAGGCTACCGGCCATTGCCGCGGCAGGAGAAGCCCGTTGTCATGAACGTCAAGGGTGCGTCGGCATCCGGCAAAAGCTCAATGCGGCCGCTGCAACGAATCCTGGCGGGAAAGCTTAATTTCCCTTGGGAAGAGTTTGCGCTGATCAGCCCTGACATTTGGCGAAAGTTTCTTCTGGACTATGGGGCGCTAGGTCCGGCCTACAAATATGCCGGCACGTTGGCTGGGCATGAGGTCGATATCATCGACAAAAAGCTTGATCGCCGTATGGCGGCTAGAGCTGCCAGAGGAGAGATGTCGCACCTGCTGATCGACCGCTTCAGGTTTGATAGTTTTGTGCCCGAGTTGGAAGACAAAGGGTCCAGTCGGTTGCTGACGCGGTTTGGCGATCTGGTTTATATGTTTTTCATGGTTACGCCGCCGGAAATGACCGTCGAGCGCGCTTGGACGCGAGGATTGAGAGTCGGCAGGTACAAGGCGGTTGAGGACCTCTTGGCTCATAATGTCGAAGCTTATACCGGCATGCCTGAATTGTTTTTCACCTGGGCGCTGATTGCCGGAAAGCGAGTCCACTACGAGTTTCTCGATAATAGCGTCGCGGAAGGTCAGCCGCCACGGACAGTGGCATTTGGTTGGAACGGAGAAATGACTATCCTGGACATCAAGAGCATGCTCGATATCGAAAGGTTCAGGAAAATAAATATTTACGCTCAGAAACCCGAGGAAGTTTACGTCAATGAGAACTTGGCACCGGAGTGTAACGTTGAGTTTCTGAAGCGGTGCGCACGCTGGATTCCGATTATTAATTTCGCCGACTATAAAACGGGCCAAGTCTATGCGCGGCTGAAACACGGCAAGTGGGCGTGGCGCGACGAGCAACGGTTCGCCGATGTGCTCAACGATCCCGATGCCAAGGCTGGTTTGCAGGCGGTCGCTCCAAATGCCTATGAGTCGACCGGCAGGACGGCGGGAAAGCGGACGAATCTGGCTCTAGACAAAGCGCACACTCTGGGCGCTTGGGGTGAGGCAGCGAGCGCCGCGTGAGGCGGCGTCCCCAACATGGTTTCCGCGCGCTTAACCAAACCGAATGTCCGCGCCGGCCTTTCGGTTTGGTGATTTACGCCGCCGAAACCACTCTCTTGTAGAGAGCGGCCATGCATTCTCCGGCACCGGCGGCCAGCATGAGCCAAGCCAAACGCCCGATCGCGCTCGCGGTTCGCGGGCTCGCCAAGCGCTTCGACCGGCCCGCGGTCGATGCGCTCGATCTCACCGTCTATGGCGGCGAATTCTATGTGCTGGTCGGCCCCAATGGCGCCGGCAAGACCACGACCTTGCGCATGGTGGCCGGGCTACTGCGGCCCGACGCCGGCTCGATCACCATCGATGGCATCGATGCGCTGGCCGATCCGGTTGCCGCCAAGCAGATCACCGCCTGGCTGTCGGACGAGCCGATGATCTACGACAAGCTGACGCCCTTCGAGTATCTGGAATTCGTCGCGGGGCTCTGGCGTATCGAGGCAAAGCCTGCGGAAGCGCGCGCACGCGAATTGATCGGCTGGCTCGGCCTCGAGCCGCATGCGCATGAGCGCTGCGAGGGATTTTCCAGGGGCATGCGGCAGAAAGTGGCGCTCGCCGGCGCGCTGGTGCACGATCCCAAGCTCATCATCCTTGACGAGCCGCTCACCGGGCTGGATGCCGGTTCCGCCCGCCTGGTCAAGAACGTCCTGCTCGAGCGCGTGCGCGCCGGCGGCACCGTGATCATGACCACGCATATTCTCGAAGTCGCCGAGCGCATGGCCGACCGCATCGGCGTCATCGCCAGCGGGCGCTTGATCGCCGAGGGCACGCTCGAGGAATTGCACCGCAAGACCGGGAAAACCGCCGCCAGCCTGGAAGATACTTTCCTCACGCTGGTCGCCGAGCCGGTCGCGCAACCGATTGCTGCTGAGTGAGCCGTCCCGATACATTGGCGTGGCTCGCTGGGCACGAGCTCCGCCTGGGCTGGCGCGACTGGGTCGCGCTGATGACGGCGGGCCGCCGCAATCGAGCGCGCACCGTCGCCATCGTGCTGATCGTCTTTGCCGCTTTCATGCACGTCTTCGCCTATTGGATCGTGGCCGGCTATGCCGACGCCAATGTCGCGTCCGACACGGCAACGCTGGTGGGGATCACCGGCACGCTGGTGCTGTCGTGGTCGCTGCTGCTGTCGCAGGCCATGGAGTCGGTCACCCGCGCGTTCTATGCGCGCTCCGACCTCGATCTGATCCTGACCTCGCCGGTGTCGGCGCGCAAAGTATTCGCGGTGCGCATGAGCCGCATCGCCGGCGCGTCCGTTACGATCGCCGTGCTGCTGGCCGCGCCCTTCATCAACGTGCTGGCGATGCGCGGCGGCAGCCGCTGGCTGGCCGCCTATGGCGTGGTCGCCGCCATGGGCGCGGTGGCGACGGCGGCGGCGCTCGCGCTGACCATCGCGCTGTTCCGCTTGGTCGGAGCCAAGCGCACGCGGCTGATCGCGCAGATCGTGGCGGCGGTGATCGGCGCCGCCTTCGTCATCGGCTTGCAGATCGCGGCGATCTTCTCCTCCGGCAGCATTTCGCGTTTCGCGGCGCTGCAATCGGACTGGATGCTGGCGCACGCGCCCGATACCAGCAGCGCCTTCTGGTGGCCGGCGCACGCCGTGCTCGGCGATACG
The DNA here is from genome assembly GCA_003133345.1 of Hyphomicrobiales bacterium. GTDB lineage: Bacteria > Pseudomonadota > Alphaproteobacteria > Rhizobiales > Xanthobacteraceae > Pseudolabrys. The sequence goes on from PKXB01000065.1 coordinate 20,533, forward strand.
CGCGCGCTCGCCGCCGTCGTCTTGCTGGGCTTCGCCGTGCTCGGCATCGCGATCGCGGTGTTCTCGGGGCGCTTCGGCGATCATGCCTTGGCCGCGGCCGGCGTCTCGAACACCGTCGTGCGCCAGCACCGCTGGTCGCTCTCCTTTCGCCGCCGCTCCGCCAGCCACGTGTTGCGGCAGAAGGAATGGACGCTGCTCGCGCGCGACCCCTGGCTGATCTCGCAGACGCTGATGCAGATTCTCTATCTGCTGCCGCCCGCCTTGTTGCTGTGGGTCACCTTCCGCAACGGCGCCGGCTCTTACGTCGTGTTGATTCCGGTGGTGGTGATGGCGGCCGGCCAACTGGCCGGGGGCCTCGCCTGGCTGTCGATCTCGGGCGAGGACGCGCCGGATTTGGTCGCCAGCGCGCCGATCCTCGCTGGCCGCGTCTTGCGGGCGAAGATCGAAGCGGTCATTGGCATGATCGCGCTGGTGTTCGCGCCGATCGTGGNNTGCTTCCGCACGCAGGCCAAGCGCAGCCAGTTTCGCCGCCGGCAGACTTCCTCGCGCATCGCGACTTTCGCGGAAGCGTTCTCGTCCATCGCCTGGGCCGCGAGCTCGGCGCTGGCGGCGGCGGGGACTTGGATCGCGCTGGGCCCGGCGCTGATCGCGATCGGCATCCTGGCCGGCGTGCGGCTGATCAGCCCGCCTCAAACATAACGTCAGGCATAGACCGCGCGATAGCGCTGCCGCGCCACCAGCAATCCGACCACCAGCAGATTGAGAATGTTCGAGCCGATGCCGGTGGCGAAGGCGGGCGCGTAATAGCCGAAATGATCGTAAAGCAGTCCGGCAATCCAGCCGCCGGCGGCCATGCCGAAGCCGCTGAACAGCAGCAGCGTCGGAATCCGCCAGGAGGCTTCCGCGGCCGGAAATAGTTCGCGCAGCGCCAGTATGTAAGCCGGGATGATGCCGGAAAAGCCAAGCCCGAAGGCGGCGGCGACGGTAAACAGGCCAACCTCGTTCTGGGTGAGCAGAAACGACGTCATGGCCGCCGCCTGCCAGGCTGATCCTATCAGCACGGTGGCGAGCCCGCCGATGCGGTCGGAGATCGCGCCCCAGATCTGCCGGCTCAGGAATGCGGTGCCGAGCAGCACCGACAGCATCAGCGCGCCGACCGAGCGCGCGATGCCGAGGTCGCTGCAGAAGGCGACAAGATGGCCCTGCGGCATCGCCATCGGGATGCAGCACAGTACTGCCGCGCCGCACATCAGCGCGAACACCGTGTTGGGCGGCCAGCCGAGCACGCGCGCTTTTTCGCCGGCGCTGTCCAACGTCACGGCCGGATAAATCACTTCCGGCGGATGGCGGAAATAAATTGCTGCCAGTGGGACGATGACGACGATCTCGGCGATCGCGTACCACAGCATGGTCTGCCGCCAGCCGGCATAGGCGATCATGCGCTCGAACACCGGCGGCCACAGCGCGCCGGCGAGATAGCTGCCACTCGAGATCAGCGCCAGCGCCGAACCGCGCCGGCGGTCGAACCAGCGGCTGACATAAATGTACATCGGCGCATTGATGCCGCCGAGCCCGATCAGACCGATGAACAGCCCGTGCCCGATCCACAGCGGCCAGGACGGGCCGAAGGTCGAGATTGCGAGACCAAGACCAATCATCAGCGCGCCGAACATCACGGTCCAGCGCGTGCCGATGCGGTCGGCGATTCGGCCCATCACGATGCCGCCGATGCCGGAGCCGAGCCAGGCCAGCGCGCTGGCGAGCGCCGGGATCGAACGCGTACCGCCCACTTCGGCGGCGATGTCCTTCAGCGCCACCGCCGTGATCCAGGCGGCGCCGAACGACATTCCCATGATGCACAGCGCTACCGAGGCGACGACCCAGGATGCTCGGCTCTCGATCGAGGAGGAATGCAACATCAAATGGGAACCCGGCTGGCGATCCCTTTTACAGATCGCGCCGGATTTGACTACCCACACGGGCGTCGGGTCTGCCCCGCATGTTGCAGCGCGCCAAAATATCGGATTCGGCTAAAGCCCGAACGGGTAGGTGTCCGGCAGCCCTTCCAGTTCCTCGGTCTTGAACGGCGTCACCGCCGCGGTCTGGTCGAACCAGATATATTCGTCGAACTGCCGCGGCAGCACCGCCTCGAAATAATGGCTGGCGAGCTCGGACTCCGGCCGATAGATCACGCCGATCGCGCGTTCGAGCCGCGGTTGCATGAGGCCGCGCGCCGGTGCGCTCGCCCGGTCGCGCAAGGCCAGCATGAAACGCGGCACGCCCGCCTCGTGACACAACTTTTCATAGGAGTTGTTCAGCGCCGGGCGCACGTTCTTGACCTCCATCGGGCCGTCCCAGTCGGAGGCCGCGGCAACCGTGCCGTGATCGGTGCCGAATCCGATCGCGTAACAGAGCTCGCCGAATTTCTTCCGGCATAGTTGGCCGATATTATGTTCGCCGCGCGCCGACATTTCCGTCGCCGCGGCATCGCCCACGTGCGAATTATGCGCCCAGACGATCGCCTTGCTGCGCGGGCCATGATGCGCCAATAGCGTCTGCAAGGTCTCGAACATATGCTCGTCGCGCAGATTCCAGGACGCGCGCGAGCCATAATACATAATCCGGTAATAGCGCTCGGCGTTCGCCACCAGTCGGGCATTCTGCACCGCGTCGAGGAAGCGCTCGCCGTCATGCGCGGCATAGGCTTGTTGCTTGCCCATGAGGTCCTTCAGCGCACGCACGACATCCTTCTCGCAGGTCGGATAGTTGCCGTTGAGCGCGGCGTGGCCGTAGGTCGCCGGGTCCGCCTGCCACGGGGTGAGGCAGCCGTAGCGTTCGCGCGCGATTTTCGCCGACGCCGGATCGACCTCGTCGAGGTAGCCCAGAACCGAGCGGATGGACGTGTACAGGCTGTAGAGATCGAGGCCGTGAAAGGCCACCCGGTGTTCAGGCTTTACCGTCGCATTGTGCTTGCGCAGCCAATCGACGAATCCGCGGACTTCATTGTTGCGCCACATCCAGACCGGGAAGCGGGCAAACGCCGTCCATTCCGACGGCGGATATTCCCGGTGCCGCACATAATGATCGATGCGCGCGGCGTCGGGCCAGTCGCCTTCGATGGCGATGAAGGAAAATCCATTTTTCAGAATAAGCTCGCGCGAGATCGCCTCGCGCATCCGGTAGAATTCCGAACTGCCATGGGTGGCTTCGCCGAGCAGCACGACGCGCGCCTCGCCGATGCGATCGAGCAGCGGCGACAGATCGGCGGTTTCGATCGAGGCGAACGGTTCGGCGGCATCGGCAATTGACTGCACCAATGATTGGTCACGCGAGACGATCACTCGCCGCGGCGCATGCGCCGGCGTCTCGGGCTGCCAACCTTCGTGGCCGAGCAACGGGACGAAGCACACGTCGGCGAGGTCTTCGCGCCGGTAATTGTTTTCGCTAACGCGGGTAACGCGCACCAGTTCCTGGGCGCGCGCGCTGCTGCCGACCGGGATCACCAGCCGTCCGCCGATTTTGAGTTGCGCGCGCAGGGATTCCGGAATTTTCGGGCCGCCGGCCGCGACCACGATGGCGTCATAGGGCGCATGATCGGGCCAGCCGCGCGTGCCGTCGCCGTGCAGCACGTGCACATTGTCGTAACCTTGCTCGGCGAGCGCCGCGGCCGCCTTTTCCGCAAGCTGCCCGATCCGTTCGACCGTGTAGACCTCGGCCGCGATCTCGGCGAGGACGGCGGCCGCGTAGCCAGAGCCGGTGCCGATTTCGAGCACCTTTTCCCCGCCCTCGAGCAGCAGCGCCTCGGCCATCAGCGCGACGATGTAAGGCTGCGAGATCGTCTGCCCCTCGGCGATCGGCAGGGGGGAGTCTTCGTAGGCGAATTCCTGCAAGTTCCCCGGCAGGAAGGCCTCGCGCGGGATCTTGCGCATCGCCTGGAGAACACGGGTCGATCGCACCCCGCGCGCGGCGATATGGTACTCCACCATCTCGTCGCGGAGCTGGGCGAAATCGAATTCGGGCTTGCGTTTTGCGAGCGCCATGGCCGCAAAGCTAGCCAACCGGCGTCCGGCCGCATTGACCGGCGTCAATCGGAGATGCGGCGATTCGCCTGCTGCATTGCGCCAAAATGCGCGAAACGTCGCCTGCCCGAAATTTCCTTCTCGCCAGCACGCCCAGAACGAAATTGACCGCAGGGCCTTGAGGTGTCAGCTTTTATTGGGCTTTTACGGCTTTGCGTCCCGTCCCGTGAGCCTATATGAGTGTTACCCGGGACGACCCTTCCGTAGGCCTCTCGGCATTTGTCCAAGGTCACCGATGACGCTTCGCCCTGTTAGCCTCGACGATAAATACGATTTGACGCAGGACCGCGTCCTGGTGACCGGTTATCAGGCGCTAATCCGCGCCTGCCTGATGCAAAAGGCGCGCGACCGCGCCGCCGGCCTGAACACCGCCGGCTATCTCACCGGCTATCGCGGTTCGCCGCTCGGCGGCCTTGACCAGCAATTCATGCGCGCCGGCCGCCAGCTTAGCCAGGCCGACATCAAGTTCCAGCCCGGCATCAACGAGGAACTCGCCGCCACCGCGCTCTGGGGCACCCAGCAGGCCGAACTACGTGGCGAGGGCAAGTTCGATGGCGTGTTCGGCATGTGGTACGGCAAGGGCCCGGGCGTCGATCGTTCCGGCGACGTGTTCCGCCACGCCAATCTGGCCGGCACCGCAAAGAACGGCGGCGTCATCGCCTTGATGGGCGACGATCACACCGCGGAATCCTCCACCACCGCGCACCAGTCGGAATTCCATTTCGTCGACGTGATGATGCCGATCCTCAACCCGGGCGGCGTGCAGGAAATTATCGACTACGCGCTCTACGGCTGGGCGATGTCGCGCTTCACCGGTGCCTGGACCGCGCTCAAATGCATGCACGAGACAGTGGAGTCGACCGGCGTCGTGGACGGCAGCCTCGATCATATCAAGCTCGTCACGCCGACCGATTTCCGCATGCCGGAGGGCGGGCTGAACATCCGCCTCGCCGATACCATCCTCGGCCAGGAAGCGCGCCTGCACGATTTCAAGCGCGACGCCATGCTCGCTTTCGTGCGCGCCAACAAGCTCAACAAGATCATCACGTCGGGCGGGCGCAATGCGAAGATCGGCATCATCACCACCGGCAAAGCCTATCTCGACGTGCGCCAGG
>PKXB01000193.1:0-7847 GCA_003133345.1 Hyphomicrobiales bacterium
CGCGATCTCGGCAGCCTCGACGCCCGGCGCGCCAAGGCGATCGTCGCGGTGGCGCAGGACATCGCCGACGGCAAGTTGGATGAGCATTTTCCGCTGCTGGTGTGGCAGACCGGCTCCGGCACCCAGAGCAATATGAACGTCAACGAGGTGATCGCGAACGCCGCCAATCTGGCGCTCGGCGGCAAACTCGGCGCGAAAAAGCTGGTGCATCCCAACGATCACGTCAATATGAGCCAGTCGTCCAACGACTCGATCCCGAGCGCCATGCATATCGCCGCGGCAATCGAAATCCACCGCCATTTGCTGCCGGCGCTCATGCGGCTGCACGCCGCGCTCGCCAAGAAGTCGAAAGAATTCGCCAAGATCGTCAAAATCGGCCGCACCCACACCATGGATGCCACGCCGCTCACCTTGGGCCAGGAATTTTCCGGCTATGCCGCTCAGGTGAAGTCCGCCGCCATGCGCCTTGCCGTGGCGCAACGTGAACTTTATCCCGTCGCCCAGGGCGGCACCGCGGTCGGCACCGGCTTGAATTCCAAGCCGCAATTCGCCAAGGCATTCGCGCGCCGCATAGCTCAGCTCACCAAACTCCCGTTTACTAGCGCGCCCAACAAGTTCGAGCACATGGCCGCCCACGACGCCTATGTGTTCGTGCACGGCGCGCTCAGCGCCGCCGCCACCGCGCTGTTCAAGATCGCCAACGATATCAGGCTGCTCGGCTCCGGCCCGCGCTCGGGCCTGGGCGAGTTGATTTTACCGAGCAACGAACTCGGCTCCTCGATCATGCCGGGCAAGACCAATCCGACTCAGAGCGAGGCGCTGACCATGGTCTGCTGCCAGGTGTTCGGCAATCACACCACGATCACGGTCGCCGGCAGCCAGGGCCATTTCGAGCTCAACGTCTACAAGCCGGTGCTGGCCTATTGCATGCTGCAGTCGATCCGCCTGCTCGGCGACGCAGTGACGTCGTTCACCGACAATTGCGTCACCGGCATCAAGGCCAACGAGCCGCGCATCCGCGAATTGATGCAGCGCTCGCTGATGCTAGTGACCGCGCTGGCCCCGCGCATCGGCTACGACAAGGCGGCGCAGGTGGCCAAGGCCGCGCACGCCAACGGCACCACCTTGCGCGAGGAAGCCATGCGGCTGGGTTATGTCTCCGGACCCGAATTCGATCGTCTAGTGCGCCCGGAAAAAATGACCCGCCCACGATAAGTCGTATGCGGCGCGCGGCATGTAATGCCGGCGCGCCACGTGCGTATCCCGGTACTTTTCTACCGCTCGCCCGCGTCAAAGCGTGCGAAGTTACATTTTCCGGAAAGGCTTGTTGATTGCCGGTTGTATGAAGTTCCGTAGTAATTATTTCGCATGACAAAATATACATTTACGACGATGTGAAAAACCAAAAATTATACCGGTCGTTGCTAGTTGTGTTCGCTATTGAACAGTCAGCATCTCTTGCGATCAACTAACCGTGTATTGAATTATCGTCGGCATCTTCTCAACATAATAGCCTGATCCTATGGAGTCGCATGTCAAATGCGGAGCGACGGGTCTTGCGTCGTCGCTTTTAGCGGTGATGCGAGGGTTCGTATTAATATTAAAATGTGGGAGCCGATGTATCGGGCCACCATCGAGGCGCGGAATGGCTGAACTGGTCAATCTTCGAGCGGCCCGCAAGCGAGCCAAAAAACGGCAAGACGATCTGCGCGCCGACACCAACCGTCTCGCCCATGGTCAGCCCAAGCACCGGCGCAAGCTCGAGGCTGCGCAACAAGCGAAAGCCAGCCGCGATCTCGATCGGCACCGGATCGACAAAGGAGACGGCCGATGAAATCTCCGGTTGTCAAACGCTCGATCGTGATCGCGGGTCACAAGACCAGCGTCAGTCTCGAAGACGCGTTCTGGAAGAGCTTGAAGGAAATCGCCGGCGCCCGCGAGATAACGCTGTCCGATCTGGTGGCCTCGATCGACACTGATCGCCGCCATGGCAATCTGTCGTCGGCGATCCGCCTGTTCGTGCTCGACCACTATCGCACACAGATCGGCGACCGTCGCGCCGGCGGCCCATCGCGCGAGGCAGGCGGCACGCGCACGCCGTCAATTCTGCCGGCCGACTGACTCCGCCGGCTGACCGCTGCGCCCCGGCACCGGCACCGGCAACGGCCTGATGTCGAGCGGCGCCGGCAAGGCGGGCGCCAATTCGCGCTTCGGCTGCGGCGCCTGCGGTTTTGCTTGACGCTGCGCATTTTCGAGTTCGCGCAATTGCCTCGACTGATTTTCGATCGCCCGCAACGTCAGCCATCCGGTCAGCGCGGACACGTCGATGCTGCGCGCCGGCGTCGCCAGCGGTCCTTTCAAGGTCATGAAGATATCGGGCAAATTATTCGGCTTGGTGCCGGCGGCCTGGCCCGATCCCGAGAGCACGAGCCGCGCGTCGATCGAGCCGTCGGTGAGATCGAGATTGCCGGCCAGCGACAAGGCGACGTCCTTGCTGTCGGCGGTGACATCGCGCAGCCGCATTTGCCCGGCGCTCACGGCGATGGTGCCTTCGGCGCGTTTGACCGCGAGCTGGCCGCTGTCCAATGCCTTGCTCACCACGTCGGAGATGCGGACAACATCGATCGCCATCCCCTGGTCCACCGCGCGGGTGACCGCATCGAAGGCGCGCGGATCGAGGCCGGCAAATTGCGCATCGCTGAGCACGATCTTTCCGGACCCTTGCAATGAGCCGATCAACGCGACCGGGCTCAAGCCCGCGCCTTCGACGTCGGCCGAAAACCCGAGCGAGCCGGTGATCGGCGGTCGCGCGCCGGGTGGCAGCAAACTCGCCGCATCGACGCCGGTGAGCGAAATCTTAGCCTTCGCTTTCAAGCCGTCTGCGGCGGTGCGGAATGACAGCGCACCGGTCAGGCGTCCGCCGGCAACGGCGCCGGTCATGTCGTCGAAGGCGAACTCGTCCTTGCCGAAGCGCAAACTGGCGCGGAACTCGCGCGCCGTCAGCCGCGGCAGCAAGTCAATGCGCTGCGCCTTGAGCGCGATCTGGCCGCCATAGTCGCCGAACATACCGCCGGCGAACGGCTCGCTCGACCAGACCCAGGCCGCATTGCCGTTATTGCCGGCCGCGGCCGGCATGCCGATCGCCGCCGCGATCAGACCCGCCGCATCGATGCTGTCCGCCTCGATCTCCCCTTGCAGGCGACGCGGCGCCGGCAGCGTCAAGGCAAGTTTCCCGTGCATCGTCGCGCCCGCAACGGTGGCGTCGATGTCGCTCAACGTCAGGTCCTTGGCGGTCAGCGCAACATCACCGGCGAATGTGATTGGCAGCGCGGCACGCGTGCCGCCGCGCAACGGCGCCGCATCGGCGCGCGCGATCGTGGCGCGCAACGCAGCCGTTGGGTTGTCCGCAAACGGATAGGCGGTGCCGCTGGCACCGGCTTCGAGGCCGCCGGCGGTCAGCTTGCCGTCGATCCGCCATTCGCCGCGTGCCGGCCCAAAGGTCTTGAGCGTCAGCGAACCCGGGCCGGCATCCACTGCCAGCACGCGGTCGAAACCCAGCATGGCCAGCAGCGCCTTGCCGTCGTCGGCCTCCAGTCTGCCGTCGAGCCGCAGGTCGCCGACGCTGAGCGCGATCGGATCGGCATTGGCTTGGCCAGTGAGCGCGACGCGCACCTTGCCGAGGTTGCCGTCGATACTGAGCCTGGCGATCGTCGACGGCGCCGCGCCGTCGATGGTGAATTGCGCGTGCAGCTTGGCCGGTGCCATGATCGGCGCGCCGCGGGCAAGCGCTTGCGCGGTTTCCGGCGCAAACCGCGCCAGCAGCGCCATCACCGGCGTCATATCCGGCGCATCGAGATCGACCCGCATGCTGCCCTGCGGCGACGGCGTGGTGACGATGCGGCCGCTTGCCGAAAAGGCGGCACCGCCGAGATCGACGACCGCGAGGCGATCGATCTCAACGCCGTTCCCGTCCACTTTCACTCGCGCGCTCGCATCGCGCGCGACCAACCCGGCGATGGTGGCGCGGCCGATATCGACGGCGATCGTCATGTCGTGCGGCCGCTCGATATGGGAACCGGCGAGCAGCGCGTTGGCGAAGCCGAGCGCGGCGTCGATATCGAGCTCGGGCGCGTTGAGCGCGGCATCGAGCTTGGCCGCCCGGGTGCCGGACGCGAACACATAAGCGAGGCGGCCGGTGACGGTCTTGCGGTCGAATGCGACTTGCAGGCGTTCGACGGCGATCTTGTCGCTGCCGAGCGTCACATCACCGCGCAGCGTCAAGGGCCGCACGTCGCCCTGCGTCACGTCACTGCGCCCTTCCAGCCAGGCCGCCAACAGCTTCGGATCACCGGTTTCAATCTCGGCCGGCCCGGTGAAGCGCACGCCGTCGCCGCCGACCGCGAGATGGCCGCTCAACTTCACTTGGGTAAAGCCGGGCGCGCGAAACTCGAAGCGATCCAGATTCCAGCCCTGGGCGTCGGTGCTGATGTCGCCGCGCAAATTCGCGACGCTATTGCCGCCGAGCGTGACCTGATCGATGCCGACGCCGATCTGGATCGGAATGGTTGGGCGGAAGGCGCCGCCGGCCAGTTCCGCGATTCTGCGAATGGCCGCGGCCGGCGTCGGCCGGCTGCCGTCGTCGCCGGCGAGTGCGCGATCGAGATCGATCTGCCGGCCCGAAAGCACGCCGTCGAAGCGCGGGTGCTTGCCGAATTTGAAATTGGCAACGCCGGTGAGCTTGAGCCCCTGCTCTTCCGACCCGTACTGGAATTCGAACTGCTCCATCAACGCCGATGCCGCGGTGGCCTTGATCTTGCCGCTCACCCGCCAGGGCTGGCTTAAAGTCTGGGTCGGTTGCGCGGCGCTGCGCGATGCGATGCCGACCGGCCGCGTCAGACTCAAGATGCCGTCGAATTTCGGCTTAGCCCCGGCGAGCGCCAGCATGCCGTCAGCTTCGATGCTCAGCGGATGATTGACCGGATCGACATTGACATGGAGCTTGAGCGCGCCGTCATCGGAATAGCGGCCGGCGGTGATGCGGAACGGATAAAGCTCAGCCCCGATGGTGACGGCGCCCTCGCCCTTGAACGGACCGAGCAGCGAGCGCACCTCTCCGTTGAACCAAAGCCGGTCGAGCGTGACGCGAGCGCCGTTCGCCGCATCGGTGAGGGTCACCTTGCCGTCCTCGATGCTCAGGCGATCAATCGACAGATTGTCCGGACTGAATTTGATCGCCAGGTTGGGCGCCAGCACATGGCCGGACGCATCGAGGCCGAGGCTCAGTTGCGGGGCGACCAGATGCATCTCGGCCGCCCGCCATTCGCCGCGCATCAGCGAGCCGAGCGCAAATTCGAAGTCGAGCGAGCGCGCGCGGATCTTGTCCTCGTCACTGCTGCCGATCTCGATGTCGTGCAGCGTGAGCGACGGCGTCGGCAGCAGCCGCGCCTCGATGGCGCCGGTGACGCGCACGTCGACGCCGATCAGGCGGCTCGCCTGCGCCTCGAACAACGAACGATGGCCGCCCCAATCGATCAGCAGCGGACCGACCAGCGCCGCTACCAGCGCCAGAATGATCGCGATCGCTAATCCAAGCAGGGTGGTCTGCAACGCCAACTCCAACGCGGTTGACTGCGCGTCCCGCGATACGCTCCGTGCTTAACGATGTGAAATGTACGCTATTTTTGCCGGTTTTTGACGGCAAATCTATGTCGGCGCTGCCGCCGTCATTCCGGGGCGCGTGCGCAGCACGCGAACCCGGAATCCAGATGCAAGCGCGGAGTTTGTTTCTGGATTCCGGGTCCAGTCCCTATCGGGACTGTCCCGGAATGACAGGTGAAAAAGTTCAAGTGAGCGCAACGATCTTGCCCGGATTCATGATGTTTTGCGGGTCGAGCGCGCGCTTGATCGCTGCCATGGCGGCCAGCGCCGGCGCGCCGTGCTCGGCCAAGAGATATTTCATCTTGCCCTGTCCGACGCCGTGCTCGCCGGTGCAGGTGCCGTCCATGGATAAGGCCAGTTCGACCAGACGCTCCATCAGGATCTTGGCGCGCTTGAGCTCGTCGGTATCCTGCATGTCGACCAGCAGGGTCAGGTGGAAATTGCCATCGCCGACATGCCCGAGGATGGGTGCGACCAGGTTGAGCTCGGCGATCTCACGCTGGGTGGCGTTGACGCATTCGGCCAACCGCGAGATCGGCACGCAGACGTCGGTGGCGAAGGCCGACGCGCCCGGCCGCAGATGGCGTCCGGCCCAATAACCGTCGTGGCGCGCCTGCCAGAGCCGGCTGCGGTCCTCCGGCTTGGTCGCCCAGTCGAACGGGCCGCCGCCGAGGTCCGCGACGATGTCGCCGAAGCGCTGCGACTGCTCGGCAACGCTGGCGTCGCTGCCGTGGAATTCGACGAACAACGTCGGCTCTTCCGGCAGCGACAATTTCGAATAAGCGTTGACGGCCTTGATCTGCAACGCGTCGAGCAATTCGATGCGCGCAACCGGAATGCCGGACTGGATCGTGAGAATGGTTGCCTTGCAGGCGGCATCGACCGAGGGAAACGGGCAGACGCCGGAGGCGATCGCTTCGGGGATTCCCGACAACTTGAGCGTGAGCTCGGTGATGACGCCGAGGGTTCCTTCCGAACCGACGATGAGCCGCGTGAGATCGTAGCCGGCGGCCGACTTTTTCGCGCGGCGCGAGGTGGTCATCAGCTCGCCATTGGCCATCACCACTTTCATCGCCAGCACATTGTCCTTCATGGTGCCGTAACGCACCGCGTTAGTGCCCGAGCAGCGCGTCGCCGCCATGCCGCCGAGCGAAGCGTCGGCGCCGGGGTCGATGGGAAAGAACAAGCCCTGGTCGCGCAGCTGCTCGTTGAGCGCCTTGCGGGTGATGCCGGGCTCGACCACGCAATCGAGATCCTCGGCGTGCACCGCCAGCATCTTGTTCATGTCGCGGAAATCGATCGATACGCCGCCGAGCGGCGCGTTGATGTGGCCCTCGAGCGAGGTGCCGACGCCGAACGGTATGACCGGCACACCGTTCGCCGCGCAGATGCGCACGATCTGCTGCACGTCTTGCGTGGTTTGCGGATACACCACGGCATCGGGCGGCTGGTTGGGCACCCAGGTCAGCGTATTGCCGTGCTGCTCACGCACCGCCTGCGAGGTGACGACGCGGTTGCCGAACGCCGCGGTCAGCGCGGCGATCGCCGCCGCGATCGCGGACGGATCGCGCGCCTGTACCGTTGCTTGCTTATTTGCTGCGCTCGCGCCGGCCATCGGCTGTTGCCCCGGATATCGGCGGCGAACGTGGCGGGAATGACGGGCGAGGTCAAGCGCTCGCAATACGGGGCGGATGCGCGCTCAAGCGGCGGCGCAAAATGCATGTTTTGGACGTGGCCGTCGCAACGATCGGCGACGCGTCAGCAATACCAGGTCCAAACAACCGGCTGGTCGTTCTTCGGCTCGGCCGGGCTGCTTTTGCTCGCCGACATGGCCCACACCACGATCATCACCGCGACAGCGAGCATATACGCCCCGCGCGCCAACCTGCCGATCATGGCCCCGCCTCCCTTGGTTTTTTTTCAGCATAGCCAAGAGATGCGGTCCGGGGCGGCCATCGTTAATTTTTGGTTAATGCCGCCAAGTCATTGATGCTTATCAATTTGCTCGTTTCGACCGGCGATAGACTGGCAAACTCTGCTGGCGTAGGTTCCGCCGCATCCCGCCCCACCGAACTTGGGAGTCCCCAATGGCCGGCCCTGTTATTGCTGTCACCGACAGCGTGTTTCCGTCGCTCGATCTCGCCAAGGCGGAGCTGGCGAAGCTCAATCCGACTTATCGGATGTCGAAA
>PKXB01000193.1:7871-18988 GCA_003133345.1 Hyphomicrobiales bacterium
CTGGGCGTCGACAATATCGATCTGCCCACCGCCAAGGAAAAAGGCATCGCCGTCAATTACGTACCGGACTACTGCATCCGCGAGGTCTCCGACCACGCCATGGCGCTGCTGCTGGCGCTAATCCGCAAAATCCCGCTCTCCAATAAACTGGTACAGAGCGGCCGCTGGGAAATGCCGGCGGTGGTGCCGATCCGGCGCATCGAGGGGACGGTGCTCGGCCTCATCGGCTTCGGCCATATCCCGCGCCTGGTGGCGCCCAAGGCGCAGGCCTTCGGCATCAAGGTCATCGCGCACGACCCCTACATTAAGCCGGACGTGTTCAAGGCGGCGAAGGTCGAGGGCGTCGACTTCGACACGCTGCTCAAGACCTCCGACTACGTTTCCGTGCACGCGCCGCTGCTGCCGGCAACGCGCGGCATGATGAACGCGGCCGCCTTCGCCAAGATGAAGAAAGGCGCCTACCTCGTGAACACCGGGCGCGGCCCGCTGATCGACGAGCCGGCGCTGATCGCCGCGCTCGATGCCGGCCAAATCGGCGCCGCCGGGCTCGACGTGGTAGCGGCCGAACCGCTGGCCAAGGATTCCCCTTTGCTCGGCCGCGACAATGTCATCATCTCTCCGCACACCGGCTTCTATTCGATCGAGGCGCTCGAGGAGTTGGAGACCAAGTGCGCGGCCGACGTCGCGCGCGTGCTCAGCGGCGAAAAAGCGGTGTATCCGATCAGCGCATGATCCCGAAAAGTGGGAACCGGTTTTCGGATAAGATCATGCGCGAACAAAAAGCCTGACGATGGGCGAGCGCTCCGAGCCGGTTTTCGCCGCGCCGTTCGTCTCCTCGCTGATGCGGGTCGAGCCGCAATGGATCGACTACAACGGCCATCTCAACGTGGCCTATTACAACGTGCTGTTCGACCGCGCGGTGGACGAAATCTACGAGCTCATCGGGCTGGGACCCGCCTATCTCGAACGGCACAAGTACTCGACCATGGTCGCCGAAGCGCATGTGCGGTACTTGCGCGAGCTGCATCAAGACGATCCGGTGCGCGTGACCGTGCAACTGCTCGATTACGACGCCAAGCGCATCCATTTATTCGAAGAGCTCAAGCACGCGACTGAGGGCTGGGTGTCGGCGACCTCGGAAAACATGACCTTGAGCGTCGACATGACGGCCAAGAAGGTCGCGCCGTTTCACGACAGCGTCCTGCGCTTGCTGGCGCGCATGAAAGCCGCGCATGCAGCGCTGCCGCCGCCGGACGGCGCCGGGCGTAGCGTCGGGATGCCGGGGACGAACTGAGGCGCGGCAACAATCGAGATGCGTTATGTCTGCCTTTTGCGGAATAGCGGACATTTCAAAACCACGTCACCACTTCCGTTTCTGACCCAAAGCTGGAGCCGTCAACGCGTCATTGATCCGTAGGGTGGCATGCATCTTCGCCGCGTGCGGGTCTGCAACTAAGTTATTCGCCGCTAACTCCGTCCGCTGTCGCTCAGAAGCGGATGGAACTCTTTTCCCCGCAAAGCATTGGTAGCAAGGGCCGGTGATCATCATCGGCACCATGGAGGAATTTATGCGCAAGATTGGATTTGCATTTGCCGCTTTGGCGGCTTTCGGCCTGGCATTGCCGCTCGCGGCACCAGCGAAGGCAGAGGAAGCCGCAATCATCATTAAGAGTGGCGACCGGGATGGGGATCATGATCGTCGCTGGCACCGGGACCGCGATCACCACAANNCGGCGCAATTTCTAAATTCGCCGCTTCTGACGGTTTTATATGCCATTTGGAAGGACTGATCATGCACGCCAACGACCCGGCCGTCATATTCCTTCTGATTCTCATCATCGGCATCGTAGCCGGCTTTCTCTTCGACCGGCTGCTTGGACCGTCCTGGCTCGCGCGCCAGTTCTCCGGATCGAGCCGCGGCATCGTCACCAGTGCAATCGTGGGTGTCGCCGGAGCGTTCGTCGGCTATCACATCGCTGCACTGCTTGTGCTCGGTGGCGGCTTGCTAACGCTCATCATTGCAGCGGCGGCTGGCGCCGCTGTGGTGCTGTTCGTTTGGCGAATGGCCAAATAATACACGCCGCTTACGCGGCTAAATCAGCGTGGCGTCGTCGTCACTTTAGTCGGTTCATGGCACAAAGCGGACGTGCCGGGCGCGCTTATCGATGTCCGCTTTCGACATAAGAGCAGACATCAAGATTTGAGGCTTTCACGTCAACTTCTATCCCATTTCGAACAACCGCAGGGAACCGCCATGACTTCCGCGCGTTTCCCTGGGTTGCTTCGATGATTTGCACAATAGAATCAAAAGAGGAATGAGTGCATGCGCCTATTACTCGGAATTATTCTTGGAGTCTTTCTGACGGTTGGATTCGCGTACATGTATGACGCGTCGACAACCCGTCCTTCCGAACCGACGGCTCAGGCCACAGTCGAGCAGCGGCCGATGGTGAACTGGGACGTTGTCAGCGGGAACTGGCAGGGTTGGTCCCTAAACGTGCGTAACACTTGGAATAAGCTAGCCGCACGCTAGAAATTATGAGCGATCATACCACAACCAAAATATTTGGATGGTCTTTGTCGGGCGCGATGTTGATCATGCTCATCCTCAACGCCATTTCCGCTTAGGCCGCTTCAATCGACGGCTTAGTCCTGGCCTGTTTCGACCCGCAGCCGCGCACGATGTAGGAGCCGATGTGACATCTTCGTGGGCGGGTCCCGCCCACTCTCGCAGTGCAATCGATTAGGTGTTGGCCGATTTTGACGCCCGGCGGCCGAATTTGCCTTTTGCGTGAGGAACAAGTTCTGTACTCGTCCGTTGTGATGGTGAGCTTCGTCTTTGCCGAATAGCGTGGGGCAACTACTCTTGCTACGGCATAGGCTGGTCCTACTCGGACCTCTTTTCTCGTAGGATCTAATGCTTGAGGCCGCCTCAGTTGGCGGCCTCTTTCGTTGCTTCGAACGACAGGCGCGATGTCCGCAAGGGCACTAAGGCGACATAGGGTGGCATAGAAATAAAGACCGCTTCCGAATCCAAAGCGGACGTCGGATTTCGCACTTGACCAGTGCCGGTTTACGAGCCCACCTCTTAATCAATCCGCCCAACCGAAAACCGCCGCCCCGGCACGCTTCCGCTTTAGACTCATAGGGAACTTTCGCTTTATCCAAGGGTAAGCTTGCAACGAGGCTCGCTCCCGATCGAAGGAGGAAACAATGATAAAACGGTCCGTAATTTTCGCCGCTTCCATTCTTGTTTGCGCATTCGCTGCGCCGGCGGCACGCGCGGAGTGGCCGGATCATCCCATCCGCTGGGTCGTGGGGTTCGGGCCCGGCGGCGCCAATGACCTGATCGCTCGATTTGCGGCCGAGGGCGTCGGAAAGCGCCTCGGGCAGACGATTGTCATCGAAAATCGGCCGGGCGCCGGCGCGGTGATCGGTACCGCGTTCGTCGCTCATTCCGCGCCCGACGGCTACACCTTTCTGGTCGGCGCGGCGAGTACCATCACCAACAGCCTGCTGCTGAAAGATCTTCCCTATGCCGATTCCGATCTGGTGCCGGTCGGCATGATCGCGGTCGCGCCGTCGACCATCATTGTGCATCCGAGCGTGCCTGCGAATAACATGGCCGAGTTCATCGCCTGGGCCAAAGCGCAAGGCGGTAAAGGCGTCAACTGGTCCACGGCTGGCAACGGCAGCACGCCAGAATTCGTGGCCGAGATGATCAAGGAGGCGACCGGCGTCTCCTTCACGATCATCCCTTACAAAAGCGGCGGCGACGGGGTGAACGCCGTGCTGGCGAACGATGTCTCGGCGACGTCCGAGGCGAGCATCGTCGTGCTGCCCAAGATCAAGGCCGGATTGTTGAAGGCGATCGCGACGACCTACATAAAGCGCATCAGCATCTATCCCTCCATCACGACCACGGCGGAGCAGGGCTATCCGAGCGTGCAGATCGGCCACTGGGCGGGTCTCTATGCGCCGCGCGGCACGCCGGAGCCGATCATCCAACGGATGAATGCCGAGTTGCAGGCGGCGCTCAAGACTCCCGAGGTGCAAGACAAGCTCACCAAAACCGGCATTGAACCTGCCGGCGGCTCGGTTGCGGATTTTGTCGCCTTCATGAAGACGGAGCGGCAGCGCCTCAGCGATCTCGCGGCGAAGATGAAGGTCACTAAAGAGAAGTAAGCCGCGGGCGATAGCCACTGAACGGGTCAACCGTTCGCCAAGGCCTGGGCAATCTGCTCGGCCCGCGCAAGCTTTTCAGCGCCGAGCAAGAGGTTGACGACTTCGTCCGCCCTGGCGTCGCTGACCACATGCGTCGCGAGTTTCTTGAACTTGCCCACGATTTCGGCTTGCGATGCGAAGCTGATTTCGCTGCCACGCGCCGCCTCGACGATTTGCTCGAGTGATACGCCATTCTTCAGATGCACTTCGACGCGCACCATGTGCCGGCAGTTCGCGCCGCGGGCGGTGATCGCCGGGTCATGCAGCACGCTTACTTTTTTCGATAATTCAATCCGCCGCTGGTCGTCGACGGCCGCGTCAGTGAACTGATCGACGAACACGTCGCCTTCGAGCAGCAAAGTGGCGACGCAGAATGGCAGATTCAATTGGGCCGATACCAGGCCCTGCGGCTTATAGGGCCAGCCGACGTGTTCGACCGTCACCTGCGATCCATGCACGACGATCGAGGTGATATCGTCCGCACCGAAGGGTGTCTTATTTTGCATGTTTCGGATGGCATCGAGCGTCGTGTGGTTGCTGCCGACGCAAGAATAGAATTTCAGCGAAATGCGCATGGTTTCCCACGCACGGCCGAGCTCCCACGACAGCTCATCGAGATTGAAGCGGTCGTTCGAGCGCGAGAACGTCGAACAGAAGCCGCCGTAGGGAGATTCAAAAATGTCGACGATTCCAGTGAAGCCGGCTTGCGCGAGCAGCGCGCCATAAAGCCCGCTCTGCGCCGCGCGTCCAGCATGCATTCGTTTGACCATGGCGCCGTATTGCGCGGCCATCAGCCCTGACGATTGGGTGCCGGCGATGCCGAGGGCGTGCACGGCCTGTTCGCTGGACAGGCGCAATGCGGCTGCCGCGCCCGCCACGGCGGAAAACACCCCGACGGTCGCGCCGGAGTGCCAGCCTTGCCCGATATGCTGCGGGCCCATGCATTTGCCGACGCGCGGACCGATCTCATAGCCGGCCACGGCGGACGTGAGGAAATCGCGGCCGCTGAGACCGGGGCGAATTTCCGTGACCGCCAGCAGCGGCGGCAATGTGACCGCACCGACGTGCAGGACGCCCTGGCGATGCACATCGTCGAGTTCGAAGCTTTGAATGAGGGTGCCATTGACCAACGCGGCATGCGGCGCAGATAAAAGTTCCGGCGTTCCCCACACGCGGCAGGCTTTTGTGACGTCAAGCCCGGCGAGCGTCGCCCGCAAAATCCGGCTCCATTCGAGCGCGCTGCCGTAGAGTGCGCAACCCAGCGAATCCAGAATCAACAGTTTGATGCGCTCAATGACTTCATTCGGAATATCGTCGTAGCTGAGCTGCGAGATGAATTGCGCGATGGCGCGGGTGTGCGGATTGTCGCTTGAACCTGACATGAGTGATTTCCATCAGCTCATAAGTATTTTTTTTCGAGATCGTCGAAGCGCGGCTTGCAAACCAATCGCTGTCGCTCCTCGAGGCTGGCGAGTTCACCGGAAATACCGTCAAGCGAGCCGTGTGCTTTGAGGTGGCCGAGAACCTTTTGCATTCCGGCGATCGATGCCTGCAGCGCCGCGTTGGCGTAGAGGATCATGGAGAACCCCATTTTCCCCAGCTCATCGAGGCCGATCATCGGCGTCAAGCCGCCGGCAACGATATTGATCAATTGAGGGACGGCCAGACGCTTGGGAATTTCCGCAATCTGCTCCTTGGTTCGCGGCGCTTCGACAAATGTCATATCCGCGCCGGCTTCGATATAGGCGGCCGCGCGCTCCATGGCGTCCTCGAAGCCGTTGCTGGCGATCGCATCGGTGCGCGCGATGATGACGAGATCGGGATCGATGCGGGCATCGACTGCGGCGTGAATTTTCTGCACCATATCGGCACGCCCGATCACGCTCTTGCCGGAAAAATGTCCGCAGCGCTTGGGAAAATCCTGGTCCTCGAGCTGAATGGCATTGGCCCCGCTGCGCTCAAGCACCTGGATCGTGCGGGCCACGTTGATCGGATTGCCGAAGCCGGTGTCCGCATCGACGATCAGGGGCAGCGCGACCACATCGCGCGTCGCGCTGACGTGGCTGGCCAGTTCGGTCAGCGTGATCAGGCCGATATCCGGCACACCGAGAAATGTATTGGTGACGCCGGCGCCAGTAACATAAATCGCTTGGAACCCGATATCCTCGATGACGCGCGCTGCAAGTGCGTTAGCCGCACCCGGCAAAAGAACGGCTTTTCGCTGACTCATGATGTCGCGAAGCCGTCGATTGCAATTTTGTTTCATCACCGTTTCTTTCATGATCGCCATTAAGGGACGGCAGCCTTATCATTTCTGGTTTTGAGACCGTTGTTGCTATGCTGCGTTCGCCGCCTAATCAATCCTCCCGCCCGAAAACCTTCTTTCCGGCACGCTGAGGAAATAGCCGGCCGCCTGGCCGCCGTCGGCGCCGAGCACGCTGCCGGTCGTATAGCGCGAATCGTCGGAGGCTAAAAAAATCGCCGGCCCGGCGATGTCCTCGCCCGTGCCGACGCGGCCCATCGGCACGCCCTTGCGGCGGCCCTCGTAGATCTCCGCATCGGCATACATCGCCTCGGTGCCAGGCGTGCGGATATAGCCGGGCGTGATGGCGTTGGCGCGGATGCCGTAGGGCGCCCATTCCATCGCCTGCAACTTGGTCAGCATGATGAGGCCGGCCTTCACCACGCAATAGGCGCCGGCCCCGTTGTACGGAAACAGGCCGGCGACCGACGCGATGTTGACGATGCAGCCGGACTTCTGCGCGATCATGTGCTTGGCAGCCGCCTGTGATGACGGCGATCTTGTTTTTGAGGCGCACAGGATTTCCCCCCTGTTTAGTTGGAAATGGCTGAATTGACAGGCTAAAGGCGGGGGAACAGGCCGACAAGAGCGGCGCGCCCCTCGAATTTGGGGCGCACGGATGCCATCTTTGGCCTAGAACTAGAAGAAGAATCACAAATGGCCGAAGCGAAAAAGCTGTCCACACCCATGGCACCCAGCGCACCGCCTGCACAAGGTGGCATTGCCGCGCGCGCGATGGGGGCCAGAGGCGCGCCCTATCTCGCCGATTTGAACCCCGAACAAAGAGAAGCGGTGGAGACTTTGGACGGGCCGGTGCTGGTTTTAGCGGGCGCAGGAACCGGAAAAACGCGTGTCCTTACAACCCGGATAGCCCACATTTTGAATCTCGGGCGCGCACGGCCGGCGGAAATTTTGGCGGTGACCTTCACCAACAAAGCCGCGCGCGAGATGAAAACCCGCGTCGGATTGATGGTGGGACAAATAGTTGAAGGAATGCCGTGGCTTGGAACGTTTCATTCCATTGGCGTGAAGATCCTCAGACGGCATGCCGAGCTGGTCGGACTCAAGAGCAACTTCACGATTCTGGACGTCGACGACCAGATCCGCGTCATCAAACAGCTCTTAGAAGCCGAGAAGCTCGACGAAAAACGATGGCCTGCTCGGGTCTTCGCCACGATCCTCGACGGCTGGAAGAACCGAGGATTGACCCCCGACCAGGTTCCCGCCGGGGAAGCCGCAACCTTCGCCAACGGCAAGGGCAAGAAGCTCTACATCGCCTATCAGGAGCGGCTGAAGACGCTCAATGCCGCCGATTTCGGCGATCTTCTGCTGGAGAACATCCGGCTGTTCCGGCAGAACCCGGATGTTCTGCGGCAGTACCAGCAGCGCTTCAAATTCATTTTGGTCGACGAATACCAGGACACCAACGTGGCGCAGTATTTGTGGCTTCGTCTGCTGGCGCAGCCGACCTCCTCCTCCGTCATTCCGGGACGCCGCGAANNACGAGTACCAGGACACCAACGTGGTGCAGTATCTTTGGCTGCGGCTGCTGGCGCAGGAGCACAAGAACATCTGCTGCGTCGGCGACGACGACCAGTCGATCTATGGCTGGCGCGGCGCCGAGGTCGATAACATTCTGCGCTTCGATCATGATTTTCCCGGCGCGAAAATAATTCGCCTCGAAAGAAATTACCGCAGCACCGGACATATTCTGGCCGCCGCCTCGCACTTGATCGCGCACAATGAAGGCCGGCTCGGCAAGACGTTGCGCACGGAAGACGTGCTGGGCGAAAAGGTGCAGGTCACCGGCGGCTGGGACTCGGANNTGCGCGCCTCGTTCCAGATGCGCGAATTCGAAGACCGCTTCATCCAGCTCGGCCTGCCCTATCGCGTGATCGGCGGGCCGCGCTTTTACGAGCGCGCCGAAATAAGGGACGCCCTCGCCTACTTGCGCGTGATCGCGCAGCCGGCCGACGATCTGGCGTTCGAGCGCATCGTCAACGTGCCCAAGCGCGGCCTGGGCGACGCCACCGTGCAGATGCTGCACGATCACGCCCGCAAGCAGCGCATTCCGCTCACCGAAGCGGCCTCAGCGCTGTCCGCCACCGACGAGATGAAGCCGAAGCCGCGGCTTGCCTTACGAGATTTGATGGCCGGCTTCGAGCGCTGGCGCGGCAAGAAAGACTCGATGCCGCACTCTGAACTGGCCGAGATCGTGCTCGACGAGAGCGGCTACACCGAGATGTGGCAGAACGATAAAAGCGCCGACGCCGCCGGCCGCCTGGAAAACCTCAAGGAGCTGGTGCGCTCCATGCAGGATTTCGAGAACCTGGCCGGCTTCCTCGAGCACATCTCGCTGGTGATGGACCGCGACAGCGCCGAAGGCGAGCAGGCGGTCAACATCATGACGTTGCATTCGGCCAAGGGGCTGGAATTCGACACCGTGTTCCTGCCCGGCTGGGAGGAAGGCCTGTTCCCGCACCAGCGCGCGCTCGACGAGAGCGGCCGCGCCGGGCTGGAGGAGGAGCGCCGCCTCGCCCATGTAGGCCTCACGCGCGCGCGCAAGCGCGCCAAGATCTATTTCGCCACCAACCGGCGCATCCACGGCCTGTGGACCTCGACCATGCCCTCGCGCTTTCTCGATGAGCTGCCGGAGGCGCATGTGCAGGTGAAGGAGCCGGCGGGCGGCAGCGGCGGCTTCGGCATGTCGGGCTACGGCGCCTCGCGTTTTGACGAGATGAATTCGTTCGGCTCGAACTACAGCACGCCCGGCTGGCAGCGCGCGCAAAGAACGCGAGAAGAGCGCAAAGGGCGCGGCGGGTTCAGCGAAAACGGCCAGCCGCGTTATGTGCCGGACGGGGTGTTCGATGACGACAGCGGCGAGGCGGACTCGGGTCACCTCTCCCCGAACTCCTCTTCACCTCCACCCTTGCGGGGGAGGTCGGCGGCCGGAGGCCGCCGGGAGGGGGGTAATCTTCGCAACACCCCGCTCACCATCGAAGGCGAACTGGTCGCCAAATCCACCGGCGCCGCCGCATCGTTCGACGTCGGCAGCCGCGTGTTTCACCAGAAATTCGGCAACGGCAACGTCACCGCCGTGGACGGCAACAAGCTGACGATCAAGTTCGACCACGCGGGCGAAAAGCGCGTGGTGGATAGTTTTGTGGAGAGGGTGTGAGGCCGCGCGCCTTGACACGAGATTATAGTAGAATTACTATATTGCCGTGAACGAGCTGCTGCGCAGGATCAAACCAGCGGTCTT
The DNA here is from genome assembly GCA_003133345.1 of Hyphomicrobiales bacterium. Lineage (GTDB taxonomy): Bacteria > Pseudomonadota > Alphaproteobacteria > Rhizobiales > Xanthobacteraceae > Pseudolabrys. Next base: position 17,660 of record PKXB01000193.1, read on the forward strand.
TGTCGGGTCTAGCCGGCGCGACTTACAGGCGTTTCCTGCCATCGCCCGGCGGGAGATCGGGCAGGCGCTTTTTGAAGCGCAACTCGGCGACCATCCGGCTGGCGCGAAGCCGCTTAAGGGATTCGGAAGCGGCGTCCTTGAGATTCGCAAAAACGCCGACGGCGGCGCCTATCGCGCCGTCTACACGGTCCGCTTCGAGGGAGTGCTGTATGTGCTGCACGCGTTTCAGAAAAAATCCACCAAGGGGATTGCGACCCCGAAGCTGCATCTCGACTTGATCAAACAGCGCTTGCGCCAAGCCGAGATCATTCACAGAGCCAGTAAGGACGTAAAATCATGAGCAAAAAGACCCTGCCCGCCTTTGAGATCGGAAGCGGCAATATTTTCGCCGACCTCGGCCTGCCGAACGCCGAAGAGCATCTGCTCAAGGCTTCACTTGTCGTGCAGCTGCACCGGCTCATCAAAGCGCGCAAGCTGACGCAGGTCGCCGCAGCGAAGCTGATCGGCGTCAAGCAACCCGACCTGTCGAACATCCTGCGCGGCCATTATCACGGCTTTTCACTGGAACGTCTCATGCGCATGCTCACGGCGTTCAATCAAGATATCGAAATCACCGTGCGGCCCCGCCGCCGGAAATCGAAGGAAGCCGGGCGCATCACGTTCAATCCCGCAGCGGAGTGACCGCCGTGGACGGCAATAAGTTGACCATCAAGTTCGACAAGGCGGGCGAAAAGCGGACGGTGGATAGTTTCATGGAGAGGGTGTGATGAACGGCCAGTGGATCGGACCATTTACCGGCACAAACAGTGGCACCCTCGTTTTGGAGCTTGATGACGTTGGGAACCAGTACGAGGGCGTCGCATATGCATACAATGCAATACGCGATCAACCACCGATATTTGCAGAACTAAGAATACAAAAAGATCAGCCAAAGCAAAAAGTGCGCGTGCAACTGTTGCCGATTGAGAGAGGACCGGGAACAATAATCTCGCGTGAAAATTTAGCGAAGACATATCCGACGCTCACGGCAGCCAACTATGCGGATACTGAGTGGAATATTTCGCCATCGCGGATTTCGATAACGTGGAATACAGATATTGGGACGAATGGGACGGCTCAGATATTAAAGTCTGAAGCAGCAAGCGACTCTGCACTAATACCACTGCCATCAATATCTACATGGAAAGAATTTAGGGAATACGCAGTCACATTGACCCCTTATCGTTTCTTATTTCGAGGACAGGAAGATAAGAGATGGAAACTCCGAACGTCCTTTCATAGAACAGGAAGGGCATCAATTCCCAAATTTTCGTAACTGCCCAGGTGCGA
>PKXB01000091.1:0-11388 GCA_003133345.1 Hyphomicrobiales bacterium
TGCTAGTCCAGAACGACATAAGGGATCGCAACGCCATCGCTAATTCGAAATCTGATCTCGATAGGATCAGATAATCTTTTCCCGTCTTGATCACGGGCGCCGAGCGCAACTATTTTTTTCGATTGCCCCTCGGGAGCTACACCAGACACGTGTACAAGACGAATTTCTTTCTCTTCTCTGAACGCCGGGTTCTTATACGCGCATAGATCCAAAGCTAAGTTAGCACAATGGCTCTGAAACTGATCATCGAATTTAAATCCGATTGATTTTTCGTATTCATAAATGTGCTTTAGATTTCCAAGCAACTCTCGAATCTGAGTGTCTTTATCGTACAGCACGCGCAACTGTTTTGCTGGCATCTGCATAAGCTTGGCTGAAAATCCGATCGCGAATCCACGACCATTATCAGCATAAGCACGCCATTGACTTAACACGTCTCCATCAAGCGAATACGAGGAGATCATCGCCATTGAGCTGGAATAGGCCATTCTGGCTATTGCATCGATGTGCCGGAGAAAAGTCTCGCTGGCTTCGCCAATTTCGTCGTGCAGCTGTTTAGCTACTTTGGTGAATATCGAATAGCCCCACTCGCGCTCCATCGAATCGTTCAACACGTAATAGGCGCTCTGCCAAATAGTTCGAGATTTTATAATCTCCAAGAACGCCTCAGCGCGGCAGTAGTGATAAATCAGTTCGCCTTCGTTCGGCTGGTAAAGTCGTTCCAATATCATGGCACGTCGGTCTCCTGGGAAACGGACCGTCGAATCGTATCACGAACTGCGGGCCTGCCTACGGCCATGAATGGCTTGAGGAAATTGCCTTGGTCAAAAACTTATCCTCGCTCTCCAAACCGCCCTTATATTCAGCGCGCCTTGTTCGCAGGGGGCGTCATCTCGAGTGACGTTTGATGGCGGAACAGGGCGCGGTGCGCCGACAACGCGCACCGCGCAGTCAAGCTTGCGCAGACTGCGCCAGCTTGAGTGCAAGTGGAGCGCCGGGAGGCGCAGCCCTCGCTTACTACGAGGGCGCGCGCCTTCGCACGGCGCGCAGGCGGGCCGATCGCAAGGTCCGCCTAAAGGGGCCTCGCAAGCCCATGGCGCCTCCCGGCGCTCCATTCCCCTTTTTGGAGAAACGGAAAAAGGGAAGCAGGCGTGTCCCGCGCCTTAAAGAATAGAGACAGCGGAGCGTTAGCTGTTTGAAAATTTTTTCTGCGAAAGGCTTCCTGGGCGAGACATACTCAGCTTGTCATCACCGGGCTTGTCCCGGTGATCCAGCTTAGGAGGGCAATGTGCGTCCCTCAGCGAGATGGCCGGGACAAGCCCGGCCATGACAAATGCTACTGCCCATTCTCCCAGCGCTGGCGCGCGAGGTCAGGCTCGGCCGCGTCCGGTGCCGCGTTGAAGCCGTCATCGAAGCTGCGGCGCGCAGGCCGGGTCGCGGCCTGTCGGCGCGGCGCACGCTTGGCGCTCACCGCGCGCTCGGGGCGCTCGCCGGTGACCACGATGCGCGTGTCGTCCATCCGCTCCTTCACCAGCGCGAACAGCAGCGCGGCGTTTTGCGGATGCAAGCGGATGCAGCCATGCGAGGCCGGGCGGCCGAGATGGGAGATCTCATAGCTGCCATGGATGGCGTAGCCGCCATCGAAGAAGATCGAATAGGGCATCGGCGACCAGTCGTATTTGCGCGAAAACCATTTGCGCGCCAGCCGCTGCGGCCGGTAGCTGCCGTTGGGCGTGCGATAGCCCCAGCGCGCGGTGGACACCGGCCATTGATAGCGCGGCGCACCGTCAACCGTGACCGACAGGCGCTGCGCCGATTTGTCCACGGTCACGACAATGCCGGCCTGCGTGGGCGCGAGGCCGCCGAACAGGACGGCGATAGCGGCAAGGACAACGGCAAGACGCGGCATCGCGAGCTCTCCCGAGGGCGAGTTGCGATGTCATCCTGGCAAGAATTGTTGAATTTTGGCTAAAAATCCCGTGGTTTTGGTTATTACCCAGCCTTCGCCGTTATTTTCCCGCATTTAACCTGACAGTCGACGGCAGAATCGCTAGATCGGAAGCATCATGACCGCCCGCATCATCGCCCTGTTCGGCTTGTCGCTCGCTTTCGCCGGTGCTTTCGCCGGCAGCAGCTTCGCGGAGACGCCGAAGCCGGCGTCCGTCGCCGCGCCGATGCCGCCGGCGAAGCCCGCGATCGCGGAGGAAAAATTACCGGCCAAGCTATTGTTCTCAGGCGCGAAGCTGCCGAGCCTCGGCCACGCGATGGCCATCGGCTACTACCCGCGCGGCTGTCTGCAAGGCGGCGTCGAGCTGCCGGTCGACGGCCCGAACTGGCAGGTGATGCGGCTGTCGCGCAATCGCAATTGGGGCCATCCGGAACTGGTCAAGTTCCTGGAGCGGTTCGCGCCGCTCGCCGCCAAAGCGACCGGCTGGAAGGGCGTCCTGGTCGGCGACATGGCGCAGCCGCGCGGCGGTCCGCTGCCGTTCGGGCATACGAGCCATCAGATCGGGCTCGACGTGGACATCTGGTTCATGCCGATGCCGAACCACGAATTGAGCAAGAAAGAGCGTGACGAAATTTCCGCCAGCGACCTGGTCGCCCCCGACAGACTGCGCGTCAACCCGAAAACCTGGACGCCGGCCGACGTCGCCTTCATCNNCCCTGGTACGGCCATGCCGACCACATCCACGTGCGGCTGAAATGTCCGGCCGATTCGCCGAATTGCCGCGCTCAGCCGCCGGTGCCGGTGGGCGTCGGCTGCAGCGACAAGGATCTGGCCTTCTGGTTCAAGGATTCCATCCTGCATCCGAAGCCGGGGCCGCCGCCGAAGGTCCCACCCAAACCGATCACGCTCGCCGACCTGCCGCCGGCCTGCAAGAACGTGATCGACGCGCCGGCCGCCAAGCTGAGCGGAAGCCGTTGATCGCACCGGTCCTAATGGTGGTGAACATTGGTGCCGCCGATGTTCCTAGCGCGCACCGTTCGCGCTAGACTGCCGGCATGGCCGGCGACATCGAAACCTTACGCGAACTTGAAAAGAAGATTCTCTGGCTCGCGAGCTGGACCATCCACAACGCCAATCATCTGCGCGAAAATAGCGACGGCCTCAAGGTCGGCGGCCATCAGGCCTCGTCGGCCTCGCTCGCCACCATCATGACCGCGCTTTATCTCGACGTGCTGCGCCCGCAGGACCGCGTGGCGGTAAAGCCGCATGCTTCACCGATCTTCCACGCCATCCAATACCTGCTCGGCCGCCAGACCCAAGAGAGATTGCAGGCGTTCCGCGGCTACCAGGGCGCGCAGAGCTATCCCTCGCGCACCAAGGACGCCGACGACGTGGACTTCTCCACCGGCTCGGTCGGCTTGGGCGTGGCGCAGACGCTGTTCTCCTCGCTAGTGCAGGATTACGTGCGCGCGCATGGCTGGGGCTTGAACCGGCCCGAGGGGCGCATGGTCGCGCTGGTCGGCGACGCCGAACTCGACGAAGGCAANNCTCGACCAGGTGGTGCGCGAGGGCCTGTGGGAGCGCTACGAGCAACTGTTCAAGAATTTCGGCTGGGACGTGGTGATCGTAAAATACGGCTCGCTGCAGCAGGCCGCATTCAAGGAGCCCGGCGGCGACCGGCTGCGGCAATGGATCGACAAGTGTCCCAACCAGCTCTACTCGGCGCTGGTGTTCGCCGGCGCCGCCGCCTGGCGTAAGCGGCTCAATGACGAGATCGGCGATCAGGGCGACGTCACGCGGCTGATTGAAAAACGCTCCGACGACGAGTTGGCGGCGCTGATGAACAATCTCGGCGGCCACGATCTACCGTCGGTGCTTGAGGCTTTCCATGCAGCCACCAGCGACAAGCCGACCTGCTTCATCTGTTACACGGTCAAAGGCTTCGGCCTGCCGATGGCCGGCCACAAGGACAATCACGCCGGGCTGATGACGCCGGTGCAGATGGAAGTGTTCCGCCAGAAGATGAGCGTGCGGGAAGGCCACGAGTGGGACAAGTTCGAAGGCCTGGCGTCGCCCGAGCGCTTGCAGAGTTTTCTCGATCGCGTGCCGTTCGCCGCTGACAAGGCGCGGCGGCTCAGCGCGTCCGCGATCGACGTGCCGGAAGCATTGCCGGTCACCATCCAGCCGACCATGGCGACGCAGACTGGGTTCGGGGCGCTGCTCAACGAGATCGGCCGCGGCGATGGCGACTTCGCGCAGCGCCTTGTCACGACATCGCCTGACGTGACGGTGTCGACCAATCTCGGGCCTTGGGTGAACCGGCGCGGGTTGTTCGCGCACGAAAAGATGGCCGATACCTTCAAAAGCGAACACATCCCTTCCACGTTCAATTGGGAATTCTCGCCCCAGGGCCAGCACATCGAGCTCGGCATCGCCGAGAACAACCTGTTCATCCTGCTCTCGGCGCTCGGCCTGTCGCATTCGATCAACGGCGAACGGCTGCTGCCGATCGGCACGCTTTACGACCCTTTTATTGCCAGAGGTCTCGATGCGCTCAATTACGCCTGCTACCAGGATGCCCGTTTCATCGTGGTGGCGACGCCGTCCGGCATCACGCTGGCCGGCGAAGGCGGCGCACATCAGTCGATCGCCGAGCCGTTGATCGGGCTGGCGCAGGATGGCTTGGCGTCGTTCGAGCCGGCCTATGTCGACGAGCTCGCCGTCATTTTACGTTGGGCCTTCGCTTACATGCAGAAGGACGGCGATACCAAACCCTCCGAACTTAACTGGCTGCGCGACGAGACCGGCGGCTCGGTCTATCTGCGGCTGTCGACGCGGCCGATNNGACCGGCTCAATGCCGGCTGGACCGCCGCGCAGCGCGCGCGCGAGCGCGGCCTGGTGCATGCGCGCTCGCATATCGAGCGGCTATTGGCGGACGTGCCGCCCCATTGCGGCATCGTCAGCGTGCTCGACGGACACCCGGCGACGCTGGCCTGGCTCGGCGCGGTCGCCGGCCATCGCACGCGCGCGCTCGGCGTCGAGCATTTCGGCCAGACCGGCTCGCTCGCCGATCTCTACCGACACTACGGCATCGACGCCAACGCCATCGTCGCGGCGGCGCAAGCTATCGCGCCCGGCCGGCCGATCAGGTATTTGAAGGCGCTGCCGTAATTACATTCGGCTCATCATGCCGATGCCGAACAACGCGCCGATAATGCTGAAGACGACCAGGTAAACCACGAACAGGCAGACGATGACGGCGATCGTATAGATGATTGCCTTGCCTTCCGGCGGCTTCATCAGCGCGACGATCCCAGTATGCAGGAGATACACGCTGTAGAGGCCGAGAATGCCGAGGATGCTCAGGGCTGGGATGATATTCAACACGCCAGCGACCCAGGCCGCCGTCGGCGCATAGGCCGACACCTTCATGGCGTTGTCGAGATTCTTTTGCCCGTTGAACGTGCCGGCAAGAAAATCGATGACGTAGGCCATCACGAAAACACCGACCAGTCCCAGCACATAGGTGACGACCGCGTACATCAGTCCGCCCACAATTCCGAGGCCGGCGATGACCGTGCCGATGAACGAGCACACCGCCGGGATCGCGGAGACGATGCAGACATAGTTCGTAAAGAGATAGCCGGCGTCGCCCGACTCGCGTTCGATCATCGGCCATTCGGATTTCGGTTGCAGTAGAATCGCTTTCACGCGCTCGACGAGATTCATCATGCCCCTCCTGTGATTCTCGGGTTCAATCTTACCCCAATCGATCTTGCAAAATCATAGCCGCGGCCTTCTCCGCGATCATCATGGTCGGCGAATTGGTGTTGCCGGACGTGATCGACGGCATCACAGAGGCATCCGCCACGCGCAAGCCGTCGATGCCGATCACGCGCAGGCGGCAATCGACCACCGCGCGCGCATCGTCGGCGCGGCCCATGCGCGCGGTGCCAACCGGATGAAAAATGGTGGTGCCGATATCACCCGCCGCCTTGACCAGCGCAGCTTCGTCGTCGTCGCGCACCTGCGCGCCCGGGAGATATTCGACCGGCGAATATCGCCGTAGCGCCGGCTGCGCCACGATCTTGCGGGTCACGCGGATTGAGTCGGCGGCGACGCGCTGGTCCTCTGGCGTCGCCAGGTAATTCGGCCTGATTGCGGGAGCCATTGCCGGGTCGACCGACTTCAACGTCAAACTGCCGCGGCTCGTTGGCCGCACATTGGTGACGCTGATCGTAAAGGCCGGGAACGGATGCAGCGGCTCGCCGAACTTGTCGAGCGACAGCGGCTGGATGTGATACTGCAGATTGGCGCGATCTTGCATGGAATCGGATTTGGTGAAGGCGCCGAGCTGCGACGGCGCCATGGTCAATGGCCCGCGCCGGAACAAGGCATAGTTGACGCCCATCCATGCGCGCGCCAGCAGCGACGAATACATCTCGTTCAGCGTCGTGATGCCGGTCACCTTGTAGATCATCCGCAGTTGCAGATGATCGTGCAGATTGCCGCCGACGCCCGGTCTGTCGAGCAGCACGGGAATACCGAATTGCGCAAGCTGCGCCGCCGGCCCCACACCCGACAGCATCATGATTTGCGGCGAGCCGATCGAACCGGCCGCCATGACGATCTCACCACGGCAACGGGCCGAACGCGCAACGCCATCCTGCCGCCAGCGCACGCCGGCGGCGCGCTTGCCATCAAACAGCAGACCTTCGACCAGACAGCCGGTTTCCAGCCGCAAATTTTGCCGGCGCAAGATCGGTTTAAGGAAGCCGCGCGCCGCCGACCAGCGCCGCCCGCGCTTCTGGTTGACGTGGAAATAGCAGGAGCCCGCGTTGTCGCCGGTGTTGAAGTCCTGCACCGGCGCAATGCCGTATTGCGCCGCCGCCTCGCGCCAGACGTCGATGATATCCCAGCGAATGCGCGGAAATTCGACGCGCCATTCACCGCCGACGCCGTGGTGCTCGCTGGCCCCGAGAAAATTGTCTTCGTGCTTCTTGAAATACGGCAGCACGTCGTCCCACGACCAGCCGGGCAAGCCGAGCTGGCGCCAGTGATCGTAGTCGCCGGCCTGCCCGCGCATATAGACCATGGCGTTGATGGATGAAGAGCCGCCGATCACCTTGCCGCGCGGATAATTGAGGCTGCGGCCGTTGAGGCTTTGCTCCGGCTCGGTCTTCAACATCCAGTCCGAGCGCGGATTGCCAATGGCGAACAGATAGCCGACCGGAATATGAAACCAGATCCAGTTGTCGCGCCCGCCGGCTTCCAGCAGCAGCACCCGGTTGGCCGGATCGGCCGACAGCCGATTGGCTAGCACGCAGCCGGCCGAGCCCGCGCCCACCACGATATAATCGAATTCGCCTTCGATGGACGCCGCGTTCACCATTGCCGTTTCCTCGTCCTACTGGATTGGACTTTACCTTGGCTGACGAGACTTGCTAGGCTTAGTCTGACCTGCGGTGCACCGTGCGTGCGCTGCGAAAGCCGGAACGGCGGTTCCGACGAGCGGTCGCTTCCAACCCTGAACCGACGCCAGCCCGGCGCCACTTCGGCGCCCGAGGAAAACCGCCATGTTCGCACGGCCTCTTGCCATTCTCGGCCTATTCGGCGCCCTCGCCGGTGTGCCGCAACCGCCGGCGGCGGAAGAAGCCATCACCGTGTTCGCCGCCGCCTCGCTGAAAAACGCGCTCGATGACACCGACGCGGCCTTCAGCAAGGCCATGGGCATCAAGGTGGTGGCGAGCTATGCCGCCAGTTCCGCGCTGGTGAAGCAGATCGAGCAGGGCGCGCCGGCCGACGTGTTCATCTCCGCCGACTTGCGCTGGATGGATTACGCAGCCGAGCACAAGCTGATCAAGCCGGACAGCCGCGTCAATCTGCTCGGCAACCGGCTGGTGCTGATTGCGCCGCAAGACTCCAAGCTCGACCATGTCGCAATCGCCAAGGGCCCGGGAGATTTGGGCTTCGACATCGCCAAGCTCGCTGGCGACGGCCGCATCGCGGTGGCCGACGTCAAGGCGGTGCCGGCCGGGCTCTACGCCAAGACGGCGCTGCAGACGCTGGGCGCCTGGACGGCGGCCGAAGGCAAGCTCGCCATGGCCGAGAACGTGCGCGCGACGCTCGCCTTCGTGGCGCGCGGCGAGACGCCCATCGGCATCGTCTACGAGACCGACGCCAAGATCGAGCCGAAGGTGAAGATCGTCGGCGTGTTTCCGGATGGCTCCTATCCGCCGGTCATCTATCCGGCGGCGGCGACGGCGGCGACCACAAACCCGGCGGTGGCGCGTTATCTCGATTTCCTGCGCACGAGCGCTGCCAAGGTTATCTTCGAGAAATACGGATTCAGCTTCTTGATCCGGCCGGTATCGTAGCGCGCGCGTGATTGAGCTTTCCCCCCAGGAATGGACCGCCGTCGCGTTGTCGCTGCGCATCGCGGCGGTGGCGACTTTGGTGGCGCTGCCGTTCGGCGTCACTATCGCCTACGTGCTGGCGCGCAAGTCGTTCTGGGGCAAATCGCTGCTCGATGCGGTCGTCCACCTGCCGCTGGTACTGCCGCCGGTGGTGACCGGTTATCTGCTGCTTATTACGTTTGGCCGCAAGGCGCCGGTCGGGGCGTTTCTCGCCGATCATTTCGGCATCGTGTTCTCGTTCCGCTGGACCGGCGCCGCGCTCGCCTGCGGCATCATGGCGTTTCCGCTGATGGTGCGCGCGATCCGGCTCTCGATCGAAGCGATCGACCGCCGACTGGAAGACGCCGCGGCGACGCTCGGCGCCAACCGCNNACGCAGACCATCTCGGCGGCGATCTACACGCTGACGCAAGTGCCGGGCGGCGATGCCGCCGCGCTTTCGCTGGTGATCGTCGCCGTGATCATTTCGCTTGCCGCGTTGGTCGCGTCGGAATGGTTCGCCCGCCGCGCCAGCGCGCGATTGCACGGGGCCTGAATTATGCTCAAGGTCGACGTGGAAAAAAAGCTCGGCGATTTCGCGGTGACGGCGAAGTTCGCCAGCGAGACCGGTGCCACCGTCCTGTTCGGACCGTCAGGCGCCGGCAAGACGACAGTCGTCAACATGATCGCCGGCCTGCTCAAGCCGGATCGCGGCCGCATTGCGCTTGACGACGAGGTGCTGTTCGACCAAGCGGCGCACATCGACGCTCCAGTCTGGCGCCGGCGCATCGGCTATGTGTTCCAGGAAGGCCGGCTGTTTCCCCACCTCAGCGTGCAGCACAATCTTGACTACGGCCGCTGGATGGGCGGCCACGCAGCCGATCCGGCGGCGTTTGCGCACGCGGTCGCGTTGCTCGACATCGGCCACCTGCTCGACCGGCGGCCCGGCAAGCTCTCGGGTGGCGAACGGCAGCGGGTGGCGGTCGGCCGCGCGCTGCTGATGCGCCCGCGCCTGCTGCTGCTCGACGAGCCGCTCGCCTCGCTCGACGAGGCGCGGAAGGCGGATATCCTGCCCTATCTGGAGCGGCTGCGTGACGAGGCGAAGGTGCCGATGATCTATGTCAGCCACGACGCGGCGGAAGTGAAGCGCATCGCCAGCCGCGTGGTGCGGCTGGACAGCGGCAAGGTGACGGCGACCGGCGGTGTGGAGTTACTGGGCTAGTCGGTGCGTCTAGGTACAGTGCGTTGCGGAATCGTTGCATCCGTCCTAAGGCAAATCTAGCTTTTGCGCGATTCCTCTCATAAGCAGGAGACCGCAAATGCCAAGACGTTTCGTACCAGCACATCTAAGAAAGCACGGACCAGGTACGGCGGGGCGCAACAAAGTCCGCGACGCCAAGATCTGCGCGGAATATGCGCGTGGCGACCTCTCCTTTGAGGCGTTGGGTGAGCGACACAAGATGTCACGTGAGCGAGCACGCCAGATAGTGCGCCGCGCCGAAAGGGTTTCAGAACGAAATAAAGTCCTCCGAGCTAAATGGTCCGGAGTATTTGAAAGTAGCCGGTGAAGTCCTCCAACGGGCTCGGCGCGGCGGCGCCTCCTCGCACATCCTCTCCCATGCGGCGAGGGAAGAGCATGTTCCGCATTTACTGTATAAGCTGCCCGCATGTTCCCGCCCGAGCGCATCGTCTGCCTGACCGAGGAAACCGTGGAGACGCTCTATCTCCTCGGCGAGGACCGCCGCATCGTCGGCGTGTCCGGCTATGCGGTGCGCCCCGCCCAAGTGCGCAAGGAAAAGCCGCGCGTCTCCGCCTTCATCTCGGCCGACGTGCCGAAGATTCTGGCGCTCAAGCCCGACCTGGTGCTGGCCTTCTCCGATCTGCAAGCCGACATCGTCGCCGAACTGATCCGCGCCAATGTCGCGGTGCACGCCTTCAATCAGCGCGACGTCGCCGGCATTTTCGACATGATCCGCACGCTCGGCGCGCTGGTCGGCAGCCCGGACAAAGCGGACGCGCTGGCCGGCCGGCTCGCCGCGCGCGTCAATGCCGTGCACGAGCGTGCCTTGCACCGGCCGCGCCGGCCGCGGGTTTATTTCGAGGAATGGGACGACCCGATGATCTCCGGGCTCGGCTGGGTGTCGGAACTGATCGAGGCGGCCGGCGGCGTCGAAGTGTTTCCGCAGCTTGCCGCGCACAAGAATGCCAAGGACCGCATCGTGTCGGGCGCCGACGTGATTGCCGCCCGGCCCGATATCATTATCGGCTCCTGGTGCGGCAAGAAATTTGTGCCGGCACGCGTCGCCGCCCGGCCCGGCTTTGCCCAGGTTCCGGCGGTCGCCACCGGCTGGCTGCGCGAGATCAAATCGACGCTGATCCTGCAGCCCGGCCCGGCCGCGCTTACCGACGGGCTCGATCGGCTTGCCGGAATCATCGCCGGCTGGGTCGAAAGCCGCCCAGGCTAAAGGGCTATTCGGGCGATAGAATCCTGGCGTCCGCTGTGCTATGCAGGGACAAATTCAAACCGCATAGGGACCTGACCGCGATGCAAGCCAATAAAACCCGCGCCGACCTGTGGATGGATTTGGCCCTGGTGGCATTCCTTATCGGGTTAGACGTGGTGGCGCGGCTGGTGCCGCATGCCCCGGGTTTCCTGCCGATCGCGGCCAGCGCGCTGTTCGCCGGCCGCATGCTGCGCGTCCCGGCTTTCGCACCGGTGGTGCCGGTCGCCGCCATGGTGCTTAGCGCCCTGGCACTCGGGCCCGACGATTGGCGCATTTCCCTCATCGTCACCGTGGCGATTTCGCTGCCCGCTCTTGTCGGCATCGTGTCGCGGCGCTGGCCCGGCATTGCCGCAACGGCTGCCGTCATGGTGCCATGCTCGCTCGCCTTCTTCGCCCTTTCGAATTTCGCGGTCTGGGCCTTCAGCGGCATGTATAGCCTCGACTTCGCCGGCCTGACCCAGTGCTACGTCGCCGCACTTCCGTTCCTGCAGAATACGGTGGCGGGCGATCTGTTCTGGACCGCGGTGCTGTTCGGCGGCGC
>PKXB01000091.1:11474-11651 GCA_003133345.1 Hyphomicrobiales bacterium
AGCAGCGCGATCGGGCCGAGCTGGACGATATTGCCGGTCTTGGCCGGACGGCGGAGCTGCTCGGTGAAGAAGTCGGCCAACGCCAATTCCATATGGTCGGCGGCGACTTGCAAGCCGTAAATTTCCGCCAGTGCTCCGAGCGTCACGTCACCGGACACGAAGAAATCGCCGAGCAGC
>PKXB01000082.1:0-10188 GCA_003133345.1 Hyphomicrobiales bacterium
CCGGAATACGGCGCCACCTGCGGCTTTTCACCGATCGACGACGACACCATCCGTTATCTCAAGGACACTGGCCGGCCGGCCGAGGTGGTGGCGCTGGTCGCGGCCTATGCCAAGGCGCAGGGCATGTTCCGCGTCAAAACTACGCCCGACCCGATGTTCACCGACATTCTCAAGCTCGAGCTCGGTTCGGTCGAACCCTCGCTCGCCGGCCCCAAGCGCCCACAGGATCGTGTGGCCCTGAAGGAAGCGAAGGCCGGATTTGCCGTGTCCATGGATAAGGAATTTAACAAGAGCGCGGAGGCGAAGAAACGCGTGCCGGTCGCCGGCCGCACGCACGATCTCGGCCACGGCGACGTGGTGATCGCGGCCATCACCTCCTGCACCAACACCTCGAACCCGAACGTGATGATCGCCGCCGGGCTGCTGGCGCGTAAGGCCGCCGCGCGTGGCCTCACCGCCAAGCCATGGGTGAAAACGTCGCTTGTGCCTGGTTCTCAGGTTGTTGCGGAATACCTCGAAAAATCCGGACTGCAAGAAGATCTCGACAAGCTCGGCTTCAACCTGGTCGGTTTCGGCTGCACCACGTGCATTGGCAATTCCGGGCCGCTACCGCCGGAAATTTCCAAGGCGATCAACGATGGCGATCTGGTGGCGGCCGCGGTACTCTCGGGCAATCGCAATTTCGAAGGTCGCGTGAACGCGGACGTGCGCGCCAACTATCTCGCCTCGCCGCCGCTGGTGGTCGCCTATGCCATCGCCGGCTCGATGAATGTCGACATGGTGAAGGAGCCGCTCGGCGTCGATCAGAAAGGCAAAAAGGTCTTCCTGAAAGACATCTGGCCGTCGAACAAGGAGATAGGCGAATTCGTTTCCAAGAACGTTACCCGGCAGATCTTCGCCAAGAAATACGCCGACGTGTTCAAGGGCGACGCCAACTGGCGCAAGATAACCGTCAAGGGTGGCATGACCTTCGACTGGGACCACAAATCCACTTACGCGCAGAACCCGCCCTATTTCGTCGGCATGGGCAAGACTCCCAAACCGCTCGAGGACATCGTGGACGCGCGCGTGCTCGGACTGTTCCTCGACTCGATCACCACCGACCACATTTCGCCGGCCGGTTCGATCAAGATGGATTCGCCGGCCGGCAAATATCTGATCGAGCACAAGGTCAAGCCGGCCGACTTTAACCAATACGGCACGCGGCGCGGCAATCACGAAGTAATGATGCGCGGGACCTTCGCCAATATCCGGCTCAAGAACCAGATGGTGCCGGGCGTGGAAGGCGGCTTCACGGTGCATTATCCATCGAAGCAGCGGATGACGATGTATGACGCCGCCATGCGCTACAAGGCCGACCATGTTCCGCTCGTGGTGTTCGCCGGTAAGGAATACGGCACCGGTTCTTCACGAGACTGGGCGGCCAAGGGCTCGGTCCTGCTCGGCATCCGTGCCGTGATCACGCAGTCGTTCGAGCGCATCCATCGCTCGAACCTGATCGGCATGGGCGTGATGCCGCTGGTATTCGAGGAGGGCACGTCCTGGCAGTCACTGGGCATGAAAGGTGACGAGCAGGTCACGATTCGCGGCCTGCATGGCGAACTCAAGCCGCACCAACGGCTGATCGCCGAAATCGTCGCCGGTAACGGCACGCTCAAGCGCGTGCCGCTGATCTGCCGCATCGACACGCTGGACGAGCTGGATTACTTCAAGAACGGGGGTATTCTGCAGTACGTGCTGCGCCACTTGGCCGCTTGACCGGCAATTTGGCTCGACCCCCGCCGTCAAAGACCGCTCACCGCGAAGTGAGTGGCGGGTGATCGGCGAGGCGTTCTATATGGTGCCGCGCCGGGCAAGGGGATCGTGGGATCGGCATGAACTATCGCCACATCGTCTTTGCGGCCGCAGCGATTTGCACCGCCTCGATGACGCCACTGCCCGCTAGCGCCGGCGAACCGCGCGCGGTCATCGAATTATTCACCAGCCAGGGCTGCTCGTCCTGTCCAGCCGCCGACAAAGTTCTCGGCGAGCTGTCGCGCGATCCGACGCTGGTGACCCTGAGCCTGCCCGTCGACTACTGGGACTATCTGGGCTGGAAGGACACGCTCGCGCTGCATGGCCATTCCAATCGGGAGCGGGCCTATGCCGATACGCGCGGCGACCGCGAGGTCTATACGCCGCAAGTCGTGGTCAACGGCATCATGCATGTGCTGGGCAGCGACAAGGCGGCGATCGAACAGGCGATCGCGCAGACGCGCCAAAGCGCGGCGCCATTGACGCTGCCGGTGACGATTGCCGTCGCGGACGGCAAAGTGTCCGTGAATGTCCCGGCCGCCAATGGCGAAAACGCCAGCGCCGAGGTCTGGCTTTGCCCGATCACAGGCAAAGCGCAGGTCGCGATCGAACGCGGTGAAAATCGCGGCCACACGCTGGCCTACACCAACGTGGTGCGCCGCTGGGTGAAGCTCGGCGACTGGAGCGGCAAGGCGGAAACGTTCAGCCTGCCGGTGGCCGAACTTGCCGACGCCGATTTTTCGCTGCGTGATATCGACCGCGTCGCGGTCATCGTGCAAAGCGGCGTCGCCGCCAAGCCGAGCCTGATGCTCGGTGCCGCCACGGTCAGCCTGCATTGATCTCCGTAATTCCGGTGCGCGTGTGCCCCGGAATTACGAGCGTGTGCGCATAAAAAATTCGGGCCGGCGACTAGCCGACCCGAAGGCTTAGGGGATTGAACCGTACGCGAAACTCAACTTGGCCCGGTCGGCAGAGCCCCGGGGGGCTGGGGGGCTGGGGAATCCGGAGCTCGAACCGGACCGGGCCTTTGAGGCAACGCTCGCTTTATCCCAACCCAGCGTGACCGACGATTGACGAAAATAGGGCGTTATTGTGGGGGCTTTTAACGAGTTCGTGATCGGCTGGCGGCGGTTTTGCCCGTTTCCACGGCACTTGTTGCCAAAATGAGGCTCTTGCCGTGGTCGCTGCCCGGCGCGATCATTGGGCCAACAAAAGGAGGCGCCGCATGACGTTCGGTTCCGGCGAAATCGATCCCAGCCAGTCCCTCGGGGGCGGATCCCCGGCGCGCAGTAGCCCCGCCCCCGTGAATCAAGTCACCTTTAGCCGCCGCGAGCTCAAGCGCATCCTCGATCTCTACGGCCGCAAGGTCGCCGCCGGCGAATGGCGCGATTACGCCATCGACTTCCTGAAAGACCGCGCGGTGTTCTCGGTGTTTCGCCGCGCATCGGAAGTCCCGCTCTACCGCATCGAAAAAAGTCCCAAGCTGGCGCGCCGCCAAGGCACCTATAGCGTGATCTCGGCGACCGGCCTGATCGTGCGCCGCGGCCACGAGCTCGACCGCGTGCTGCGCTCGATCGACGTGTCGCTGTCACTGGTGGTGAATTAACGCATGATCCCGAAAAGCATNNAACCGGTTTTCGGAAAAGATTATGCGCAAACGCTAAGGCGCCGTCTTCGCGCCGGTCCCAAGTTCGCGTTGCATCAGCACGCTGTCGAGCCAGCGGCCGTGCTTGAATCCGACATCTTGCAGAATTCCGACATGGTGGAAGCCCAAGGCCTCGTGCAGGCCGATCGAGGCCGCCTGCCTGGGCGAGTCGCCGATCACCGCGATCATCTGCCGGAAGCCGCGCGCCGCGGCGGCTTCGATCAGCGCGGCGAGCAAGGCGCGGCCGATGCCGCGGCGATGCCTATCGGGCGCGATATAAACCGAATCCTCGACCGTCAATCGATAGGCCGGCCGCGCGCGATAATCTCCGGCATAGGCATAGCCGGCGAGCACGCCTTCGATCTCGCCCGCGAGATACGGATAGCCCTTGCCGGTGAGGTCGTTCTTGCGCCGCGTGATTTCGGCCTGATCCGGCGGCGTGAGCTCGAACGACGCCGTGCCGTGTTCGACGGCATGCGCATAGATGCGGGTGATGGCCGGAATATCGGAGATTTTGGCGGGTCGAATCGCGACGGTCATGCGCGGCGGAGCCTAACAAAAACAAAACGCCCCGGCATTAGGCCGGGGCGCTGTATTCATCGTTGCGCTTTCGTTAGCGGCGGTCGCCCATGAAGCGCAGCAGGAACAGGAACAGGTTGATGAAGTCGAGATAGAGCGTCAGCGCGCCCATCACTGCCTTGCGGCCGGAGACGGTGCCGTCGTCGTTCGCGCTGTACATCTCCTTGATCTTCTGGGTGTCCCAGGCAGTGAGCCCGGCGAAGATCAGCACGCCGATCGCCGAGATGGCGAAGTCGAGCCCCGTGCTCTTCAGGAACATGTTGACGATCATCGCCAGGATGAGCCCGAACAGGCCCATCACCAGGAACGACCCGATCGGCGAAAGATCGCGCTGCGTGCTGTAGCCGTACAGGCTCAGCGCGCTGAACGAGGCCGCCGAGATGAAGAATGTGCGGGTGATCGAGGCGCCGGTATATTGCAGGAACACCGTCGACAGCATCAGTCCGAGCAGGCCGGCATAGAGCATGAACAGGATGAGCGCCGTGCTCGCCTGTAGCTTGTTGATGCGGAAGCTCAGGAAGAACACGATGCCGAGCGTGCCGAGGAACAGCACGATCGTCAGCGGGCCGCCGAAGATCGTCTGGCCGAACGGTGTCAGCGAGGTGATGCGGCCGGCCGCATCGGTGACGACCGCTGCGTTGAAAGTCACCCAGGAGACGACGCCGGTCAGAGCGACGCCGGCAGCCATGTAATTGTAGATGCGGATCATGTAGGCGCGCAGGCCTGCATCGATCACGGTCGCACGCGCGGCGCCGATGCCGCGGGCAGCTACGTTACGGTCGAAGTCCGACATCGAAGTTCCCTCTCTTTGTCCCGGCTTGTCGCCGGTCACCTCAGGCGCGTCGGCGGCAGCCGTCGCGTTCGTGGACTGAATCTAGTGTGGGCCAAGCCTGTACGCCAGATATGGCTCGATCATGACCTGGCATCATTGCAGATCGTTAACAATCCTGTGGCGGCAGTATAGGCGAAAAGACCCGGCCGGCAGAGGGGGTCTGCCACGCGGCGGAATGTCGCGAAAACTATAGATTCCTCAATACTGGGGCCGGTTTCTGGCCCAACGCGCTGTAGGTGCCGATTAGCCCCAGCGCTACCGTGACGACAACCGCGGCCAGCGCCGCCGCCAGGGCGGGTAACGGCAGCCACGCGAACCGGAGGTGCATCAGGTCGCTGACGATCAGCCAGCCGGCGAGCGACCCGCTCAGCACGCCAAACAGCGCGGTGGCGGTCCCGAGCAGTAGGTACTCGATGGTATAGCCGGCAAGCAGCCGGAGGCGGGTGGCGCCGAGCGTCTTGAGGATCACCGCGTCATAGACCCGGTGGCGGTGGCCTGCGGCGAGCGCGCCGCCCAGCACCAGGGCCGCAACCAGCAAAGTGAGCGCGCTGGCGCCGCGAATCGCCAGCACCAGGTTGGCGACGATGGCGCCGATCGCTTCCAGCGCATCCTTCACCCGCACGGCGGTGACCATGGGAAAGCTATCGGCGACCGCGCGCACGATGGCGCCTTCCTGCGCCGGCGTGCCGCCATCGGGGTAGGTGAGGGTGGCGAGATGGCTGTGCGGCGCGCCGTCGAAGGCGTGCGGCGAAAAAACCATCACGAAATTGATGCCGAGGCTCTCCCAGTCGACGGTGCGCATGTTGGCGATGCGGGTGGTGATGTTGCGGCCGAGCACGTTGACGGTGACGGGGTCGCCGAGCTTGAGGCCGAGGCCGTCGGCGATCTTCTTCTCGAACGAGAGCAGCGGCGGCCCGGCATAGTCCGGCCCCCACCATTTGCCCTCGACCAGCCGCGAGCCGGCGGGGATCTCGCCCGAATAGGTGATGCCGCGGTCGCTTTGCAGCACCCAGGCGGCGCCCTCTTTCGGCTTGAGATTCTCGGCCGGGATGCCGTTGGCGGAGACGATGCGGCCGCGCAGCATCGGCACTTCCTCGAGTTTTGCTTCCGGTGCCTGCGCGCGCACGAAGGCGTCGAAGCGTTCGGCCTGGTCGGCCGGAATGTCGAGGAAATAGAACGACGGCGCCCTGGCCGGCAACTCGGCCGCAAATTGTCGCTGCAAGTTGCCGTCGATCTCGATCACGGTGACTAGCAATGCGATGCCTAAGCCCAGCG
The DNA here is from genome assembly GCA_003133345.1 of Hyphomicrobiales bacterium. Taxonomy (GTDB): domain Bacteria; phylum Pseudomonadota; class Alphaproteobacteria; order Rhizobiales; family Xanthobacteraceae; genus Pseudolabrys. Next base: position 6,126 of record PKXB01000082.1, read on the forward strand.
AGAGCACGATGGTGGGCGTCAGCGCGCCCGGCCGGTGGATATTGGCGATGGCCATGCGCAGCACGGTCGAGCGCGCGCGCGGCGCGTGGCGGGCTGCGAGCATCAGCAGGCCAGCGATCAGCCGCAAAGTGACGAAAATGCCGGCGGCGACGCCGACATAGATGATGGCGACGCGCCGGTCGTAAGCCAGCAGAACGGCGAGCGCGGCCAGCGCCATCACAGCGGCGGCGGTGAGTGCGATATAGATTTTTCGGGGCAATCGCGGCTGCGGCGCCACCACGTCGCGGAATAAGGCGCCGACTGGCACGTCATGGGCGCGGCCGAGCGGCCAGAGCGCAAAAGCGAGCGCCGTCATCAGCCCATAAACCAGCGCCAGCGTGAGCTCGGCCGGATGCAGCGCCGGGTCGATCGGCAGCGGAATGATCGCGCCGAAGGTCCACGACATCAGGAATGGCAGGATCGCGCCCAGTACCATGCCGATGCCGCCACCGACCGCCGCCAGCAACAGCACCTGCGTGAGGTAAATCGCGAACACGCGCCTTCCGCTGGCGCCGAGCGCTTTCATGGTGGCGATGATCTCGCGCCGGCGGTCGAGATGGCTTTTCACCGCATTGCCAACGCCGACGCCGCCGACCAGCAGCGCGGTCAGCCCTACGATGGTGAGAAATTGCGTAAAGCGCTCCACATTGCGCTCGAGCTGTGGCGAGGCATTGCTGCGGTTGCGGATATCCCAGCCGGCTTCGAGAAATTGTGCGCGCGCCAGCGCCGTCAATGCCTTGGCGGCGGCGTCGCTGGTGTCGTTGGCCGGCAAGCGCAAGCGATAGTGCCAGCGCACGAGACTGCCGGGCTGCAACAGACCGGTGGCGCGCAATGCGTCCTGGCTGACCAGCAATCGCGGCCCGAAGCCGATGCCGCCGGCAAGTTTGTCTGGTTCGTTCTTCAGGGTTGCGCGGATTTCGAAACTGGCGTTGCCGATGGTGAGCCGCGCGCCTGGCTTGATGGCGAGCCGCGTCAGCAGGATCGGATCGGCCGCGGCGCCGAATGCGCCGTCGCGCTGCGCCAGCGCGACGCTGAGCGCGCTGGGCGGATCGAGCACGGCCTCACCGAACAGCGGATAGGCGCCGTCCACCGCTTTCATTTCTACCAGCGTGGCCTTGCCGTCGGCGGTTCGCGCCATGGCGCGCATGGTCGCGGCGCTCGAAACCTTGCCGTGATTGTCGAGGAACGCCCGTTCGCCCGGCGTAGTCTCGCGCTGGATAAGCGTGAACGACAGATCGCCGCCGAGGATGACCTGGCCTTGGCGCGCCAGGCCATCAGCCAGGCTGGCGGCCAGCGAGCCGACGCCCGCAATCGCCATGCAGCCGAGCGCGATGCAAGCGATGAAGACGTAGAAACCACGCAAGCTGCCGCGCATTTCGCGCAGCGCAAAGCGCAGCGGTAGCCAGTGGCCGCTGTGAGGCGATGCGGCGGCGACACTCATGGCGCGCTCACGCCGTCGATGCGGCCGGAGCGCAGCCGCACGATCCGCCCGCAACGCGAGGCGAGCGCAGAATCGTGCGTGACCAGCACCAGCGTGGAGCCGCGCTTGGCGCGGCCCGCGAACAGGAGATCGATGATCTGCTTACCGCTATCCTCGTCGAGGTTTCCGGTCGGCTCGTCGGCTACCACGATGGCCGGATTGGGCGCCAACGCGCGCGCCACCGCCACGCGCTGCTGCTCGCCGCCGGAAAGCTCGGCCGGATAGTGGTGCAGTCGCTCGCCGAGGCCAACGCCGATGAGTTCGTTGTGCGCGCGCTCTTGGGCGTCGGCGATGCCGGCCAGTTCCAACGGCACCGCCACGTTTTCCAGTGCGGTCATGGTCGGGATCAGGTGGAACGACTGGAACACGATGCCGACATGACGCCCGCGAAAGCGCGCCAGCGCGTCCTCGTCGAGCGCGTTCAAGTCCTCGCCGGCGACCGTGACCGACCCGGTATCGGTCTGCTCCAGCCCCGCCATCACCATCAGCAGCGTGGATTTGCCCGAGCCGGACGGTCCGACCAGGCCGATTGCCTCGCCGCTGCCTATATTCAAGTCGATGTCTTTGAGAATATGAACGCGGGCCGCCCCCTGCCCGAGCGAGAGATTGACACCGGCAAGTTTGATTGCAGGTTGCGCAATGGCCGGCCCCGCCTGGGAGTTATTCGTCATGTGGCCTTTCCATTCACGCCCCCGCTCATATGGGACAAAGGCCGTCCGGGTCCAGCGCCTTGCGGCGATGGTCATGGTCACGTTTGTTTGTGGGCTGGCGCCTCTTGGTGGGCATGCCGCCGACCAGCCGGTGAAGATTGTCGTGCTAGGCGACTCGCTCAGCGCCGGCTTCGGGCTGCCAATGGACGCCGCTTTCCCGGCCAGACTGGCGCAGGCGCTCAAAGCCAAGGGCATCGCCGCCAGTATCGCCAATGCCGGGGTGTCGGGCGATACCGCTTCCGGTGGGCTCGGCCGGCTGGACTGGTCGGTACCGGAAGGTACCGAGGCAGTGATCGTCGAGCTCGGCGCCAACGATACTTTGCGTGGGCTCGACCCGAAGCTGACCAAGACCGCGCTCGACGGCATCCTGACCAAACTAAACGACCGGCACATTACCGTGCTGCTCGCCGGCATGCGGGCGCCGCGCAACATGGGGGCCGATTATGTGCGCTCCTTCGATGCCATTTATCCGGCGCTTGCCTCGACTCATCGGCTCGTCTTTTATCCCTTCTTCCTCGACGGGGTGGCCACCGATCCCAAGCTGAACCAGGGCGATGGCCTGCACCCGAACGCCGCCGGCGTCGACGTGATCGTGGCGCGTATCCTGCCGCGGGTCGAGGAGTTGGTCGCGCGTGCGCGTGCGGCGCGTGGGTTGTAATNNATGCCGCGTCTCTTCACCGGTGTTGAAATTCCCGCCGACGTTGGACAGTCGCTGTCGATGCTGCGCGGCGGACTGCCGGGTGCGCGCTGGATCACACCGGAGAACTATCATCTGACGTTGCGCTTCATCGGCGACGTGGACGACATGATCGCCCAGGAGGTCGCCTTGATGCTCGGCCGCGTCAAGCGCGACGCTTTCGACCTTTACCTGGAGGGACTGATGCCGTTCGGCGGCCGCAAGCCGCGCGCGCTGGTCGCATCGGTCGCACAGGCGCAGGCCTTACTCGACGTGCAGGCCGAGCACGAACGGCTGATGCAACGCATCGGATTGGAGCCGGAGGGGCGTAAATACACGCCGCACGTGACGTTGGCGCGCTTGCGCGATTCCTCGAGCCACGCGGTCGCCGAGTATCTTTCGGCGCGCGGTTATTTCCGCACCGCCGCGTTCCGCGTCTCGCGCTTCGTGCTGTTTTCGTCGCGCGCCTCGGTCGGCGGCGGCCCCTACGTGGTCGAGGCGAGCTATCCGCTCAGTTAAATTGACCGGGGAAACATCACGCCGGCCGCAACAGGCGGGACTGCACTTCGAAAATCGCGGAGGCGAGGCCGTAGTTGTCGGCGATGGCCTCGCGCGTCAGCGAGAGCAGCGTCGAGCGCGGCGGATCGACTTCGCCGGTCACGCTGCCGAAATCGAACGAAAACTCGGCGTCGAACTTACGGGCGAGCTGCTGCATGCGCTGATTGTCGGCCAGGCAGTCCATGCGCAGCGACTTGATGCCACGGTTGCGCGCGCTCAGCAGCGTGCGCTCGAGCAGTCCGGTGCCCACACCGTGGCTCTGCCACGGCTGCTCGATGCTGAAGGCGGCTTCCGCCTGATGCGAGAACAGCGATCCATTCTGCCGCAGCTCGGCGGCGCCGCGCAGCACGCCGTCGACGAAGAATCCGTGCACCACGACGCCGAGCCCGTTGGCGGTCGCCGCATGGCGGGCGATGACTTCGTCCGCCAGCGTGCCGGAAAAGCGCCGATAACGGCTTTCGCGGTCGAGGCGGAGCAGGTGGTCGCGATAGGCGTCGGTCTCGCCGATCCACAATTTGCGGATGGTTCCGCCGTCGGGCAAAGGCTCTTGCATTTCGGGTCTCCGCGTCGGCGTCCGCTGAGACTCAGCGAATCGTCTGT
>PKXB01000082.1:10201-13236 GCA_003133345.1 Hyphomicrobiales bacterium
ATAGGGGCTCGTCCGCATTTATGGTCGATTTACAGATGGCGCGGATCACCCTAGTTCTCGCGGCAAGCCGCGCCCGGCCCGCACAGCTATCCGGCGACGCTCCGCTCGCCTGGTTCGCAATGTCCTAGCCTCATGCCCGACACCTTCAGCACGCGCTACGCGGCGCTCATCGCCGCCGGCAAAATTGAGGCCGATCCCGGCCAGGCGATGCTGGCGGCGCAGCTGACGGCGCTCGCGCACCGCCTCGATCAGCGCCGGCTGGCGCGAAAATCGTCCTCGCTTGGCTGGCTGTTCGGCAAACGCGAACAGGCCGGCCCGCAGCTGAAAGGGCTCTACGTCTGCGGCGAGGTCGGCCGCGGCAAGACCATGCTGATGGACTTGTTCTTCGCGACCAGCGTGGTGAAGCGCAAGCGCCGCGTCCATTTCCACGAGTTCATGGCCGATGTGCACGAGCGCGTTCACGTTTTTCGGCAGGACATCAAGAACGGCGCGCTGCCCGAACTGGATCCGATCCAGCGCGCCGCGGCGGCCATCGCCGAGGAAACCTGGCTGCTGTGCTTCGACGAATTTCACGTCACCGACATCGCCGACGCCATGATCCTCGGCCGCCTGTTCACGCGGCTGTTCGAGCTCGGCGTGGTGGTGGTGGCGACGTCGAATCTGGCGCCCGGTGAGCTGTACAAAGACGGGCTCAATCGCGGGCTGTTTCTGCCTTTCATCGCGCTGCTGCAACGGCATTGCGAGGTCGTTCGGCTGGAAGCGCGCATCGATTTCCGGCTCGAAAAGCTCACCGGCATGCCGACCTGGTATGTGCCGGCCAATGCGATCGCTGACGCCGCGCTCGACGATGCTTGGCGTCGTCTTGCCGGTGAACATGCAGGCAGCCCGCATGAACTGGTGGTGAAGGGCCATATCGTGCGGGTGCCGAAGGCGGCGATGGGGGTCGCCCGCTTTTCATTCGACGATCTCTGCGCGCAGCCGCTGGCGGCCACCGACTACCTCAAGATCGCGCACGAATTCCACACCGTCGTGCTCGATCGCATTCCGGTGATGGAGCACGCCCGCCGCAATGAGGCTAAGCGCTTCATCATCCTGATCGATACGTTTTATGACCACGCGGTGAAGCTGCTGGCCTCCGCGCAAGCGCAGCCGGATAGCCTATATCGCGGCTCGGAAGGCTTCGAGGTACAGGAATTCAAGCGCACCGCCTCGCGCCTGATCGAGATGCGCTCGCAATCCTATCTCGGCTTGCCGCATGGCCAGCGCCAGGCGCAAGGCCTGGATTGGTCGGATAAGATCGTGGAGACCTGAGTCGTCAAATTGCTCTGGACTCGGGGCAAACATCTGTTGGTATAATGTATACGCGGCCCATTTACGTACAGGGCCGTATTGCTGCAATACAGCAAACTCGATAAGTCACGCGTGGCCGCGTTCCGCGGCTTCAGCAAGTCGAAAGTTTTCCCACCATGGCGCGTAACAAAATTGCGTTGATCGGCGCCGGCCAGATCGGCGGCACGCTCGCCCACCTCATCGGCCTCAAGCAGCTCGGCGACGTCGTGATGTTCGACGTCATGGAAGGCATTCCGCAAGGCAAGGCGCTCGATATCGCCGAATCCTCGCCGGTCAATGATTTCGACGCCAAGTTCACCGGCACCAATAGCTACGAAGCGATCGAAGGCGCCGACGTCTGCATCGTCACCGCCGGCGTGCCGCGCAAGCCGGGCATGAGCCGCGACGANNCAGGTCGGCGCCGGCATCAAGAAATACGCGCCCAATGCCTTCGTGATCTGCATCACCAACCCGCTCGACGCCATGGTGTGGGCGCTGCAGAAATCCTGCGGCCTGCCGCAGCAGAAAGTGGTCGGCATGGCCGGTGTGCTCGATTCGGCGCGCTTCCGTTATTTTCTGGCCGACGAGTTCAACGTCTCGGTGGAAGACGTCACCGCCTTCGTGCTCGGCGGCCATGGCGACACCATGGTGCCGCTCATTCGTTATTCGGCGGTGGCCGGCATTCCGGTGCCCGACCTGGTGAAGATGGGCTGGACCACGCAGGCGCACGTCGACGAAATCATCAAGCGCACCGCCAACGGCGGCGCCGAGATCGTCAACCTGCTCAAGACCGGCTCGGCCTTCTACGCGCCAGCGGCCTCCGCGATCGCGATGGCGGAAAGTTATCTGCTCGATAAGAAGCGCGTATTGCCCTGCGCCGCCTGGCTGAACGGCGAATACGGCGTCAAGGACCTTTATGTCGGCGTGCCGGTGGTGATCGGCGCCAAGGGCGTCGAGCGCATCGTCGAGATCGAGCTTAGCGGTGGTGAACGTAGCCTGTTCGAAAAGTCGGTGGCCTCGGTGCAGGGCCTGGTCGAGGCCTGCAAGAAAATCGCGCCCAATCTCGGCAGCTAGAACACGCCGGCGGCCTCCGCCCGGAGCATTCTCATGAATATCCACGAGTATCAGGCCAAAGCGGTGTTGCGTGAATTCGGCGTGCCGGTGCCGCGCGGGGTGCCGGCCTTCAGCGTCGAGGAAGCGCTCAAGGGCGCCGATGAACTCGGCGGTCCGGTCTGGGTGGTCAAGGCGCAGATCCATGCCGGCGGACGCGGCAAGGGCGGCGGCGTGAAGGTGACCAAGACGATCGAGGACGCGAATGCGGCGGCCAAGGCGATTCTGGGGATGCAGCTCATCACGCATCAGACCGGCCCGGCGGGGCAGAAGGTGCAGCGGCTGCTGATTGAAGAGACCGCGGATATCGATCGCGAGCTTTATCTCGGCATTGTGCTGGACCGCGCGACCGGCAAGCTGGTGTTTATGGCTTCAAAGGCGGGCGGCATGGAGATTGAGGAAGTGGCGGCGAAGGATCCGGACGCCATTTTCAAGGAGACGATCGATCCGGCGGTGGGCTTTGGCGCATGGCAGGCGCGCAAGCTGGCCTTTGCCCTGGGGTTGAAGCCGACGCAGATCAACCACGCGGTGGCATTCTTCCAAAGCCTTTACAAGGCGTTCATGGATACGGACGCTTCGCTGGTGGAGATCAATCC
>PKXB01000093.1 GCA_003133345.1 Hyphomicrobiales bacterium
GCGGCGGCGAACGGTCCGGTTATGTCGAGCGCGGCATCGCCGCCCGGCTGCAAGCTGAGCGTGTCGGCGAGATCGGCGAACGCCACCAGGCTTTCAAGCCGATGATAGCCATCCGCGCGGCGGCCGAGCACNNTGATCTTTTCCGAAAACCGGTGCCCACTTTTCGGGATCACGCGCTAACCCCCGTCGCCGCTCTTCTTGCCGGCCTTGGCCTGCGACGATGTTTCTTCGGGCAGCCCGTTCTTGAGCTTTGTTTCGATCTTCGGCAGATCTTCCGGATCGGGCTTGAGGTCGCGCGCATGCGCCCATTGGAACTTAGCCTCGAGCAGGCGCCCGACGCGCCAATAGGCATCGCCGAGATGGTCGTTGATGGTCGGATCTTCCGGCTTGAGCTCGATCGCGCGCTCGAGCTGCTTGGCCGCTTCCTCATAATTGCCGATCCGGAAATAGGCCCAGCCCAGCGAGTCGACGATGTAGCCGTCGTCCGGACGCTGCTGCACGGCGCGCTTGATCATGTCCATGCCCTGGTCCAGGTTCACGCCCTGGTCGACCCAGGAATAGCCGAGATAATTGAGCACGTGCGGCTGCTCGGGGAACAGGTCGAGCGCATTCTTGAGATCGGCTTCCGACTTCGGCCACTGCTTGGAGCGCTCGTAGCAGATGCCGCGGAAATAGAAGATCACCCAGTTCGCTTTTTCCGGATGCGCGATGGTGGCGACGCCCTTGGAATAGACGTCGGCGCATTCGGCGAACTTCTTATGCCCGCGCTGGACGTTGCCCAGCGCCATGATCGCTTCGAGATCGTCCGGGTGTTCCTTGATCAGCGCGTCGAGGTGTTTCTCGGCCTCGTCCGCGCGCTCGAGCGAATCGAGATTGGCCGCCATCTGGATCGCGGCATTGCGGTGCAACGGCGAACTCGCCGGAATGCGCTCATAGGCCTTGATCGCCAGCGCCGGCTTCTTGAGCGATTCATAGAGATCGGCGAGCGAGAGCAACGCCAGCGGATGGTTGGGCGCGAGGAAGAGTGAAACCTGCAGATAGACCAGGCCGAGATCCTCGCCGCCGCGGCGGCCGAGCGAGGCGCCGAGCCCGTAGAGCGCTTCGGCGGCGCCGGCCTGCGCCGTCGTCACCAGCGTCGGCAATTTCTCGTCGGCCTTGAGCTGGTTCATCGCCTCGACCACCAGCGGATGGCGGGGCAGCACCTTGTCGAAGGCCTCGAAAACGCCGAGCGCCTCCTTGGCCGTACGATTACGCGACATCCAGCTGCCATAGGCCTCGACCACCCGCAGCGCTGTGGCATCGAGCTTGTAGGCATGCTCGAAGCGCTTGCCGGCTTCCTTCTTGTTGCCGGCGAGGTCGTAAATCATGCCGGCATGCAGCTCTTTGAAGATCGCGTACCATTCCGGCCCGGCCAGCCGGTCGATCACCGCCACCGCGCCCTTGGTGTCGCCGGTCCCGTACATGGACCAGGCCGAAAGCAGCGTCGCCGTCAGATCGGTGATCGGGCCGCGGATCGACAGCGCCAGATTGCGGCGCGCGGCCGCGTATTGCTTATGCTTGAGCGCGGCCGCCCCGAGCACTAGCTCGGCGACGCGATCGTTCTTATCGGCCTGCGCGATGCGTTCGGCATATTTCACGGCTTCGTCGATGTCGCCGCCGACCAGCAGCGACAGGAAGGTGCGGTCGAGCAGCTCGCCGTTCTTCGGATCGTGCTTGAGCGCGGCGCGGTAATAGGCGGCAGCCGCGGCGGCATCGCGGTCCTGGCCGGCATGGCGGGCGGCCAGATAGCTGCCCGAGGCCGTCAAACCGGAAAGGTCCGGCGCGCTCGGCGCCTGGGCGGCAAGCTCGATCGGCGCCGCCACCAGGAATGCAGCAAGCGCGGTGCCGATAACGCACCGGGCGAGGCTCGAAGAAATCACGGGCGATGCTCCAATGAGGCGGATGGCCGCGGGTTGCACGCGAACCGCCGAGTTTGGGCCGAGAATGGCCTTTTTGCGCCGCCCCCGCAAGAACAGCGGCCGCGAGACTTAAGTGTGAGGTTGAAAGCCTCGATGTGGCAGCATCGTGGCCACAACGCCGGCCGGCCCTCACATATTTGGATAGTTCGGGCCGCCGCCGCCTTCGGGTGGAACCCAGGTGATGTTCTGATTCGGGTCCTTGATATCGCAGGTTTTGCAGTGGACGCAATTCTGCGCGTTGATGACGAATTTAGGGGTGCCCGCCTCCTCGACCCATTCATAGACCCCGGCCGGGCAATAGCGTGAAGACGGTCCGGCGAAGATGTCATATTCGGAGGTCTTCTGCAGATTCATGTCGGCGACGCGCAGATGCACCGGCTGATCTTCCTCGTGATTGGTGTTGGACAGGTACACCGACGATAGCCGGTCGAAGGTGAGCGTGCCGTCCGGCTTCGGATAGGCGATCGGCGTGCATTCCGACGCCGGCTTGAGCGTGGCGCTATCCGGCTTGCCGTGCTTGAGGGTGCCGAGCAGCGAGAAGCCGAGCGTGTTGCACCACATGTCGAGACCGCCGAGCGCGATGCCTACGAAAGTCCCAAGTTTCGACCACAACGGCTTGGCGTTGCGCACCTTCCACAGGTCCTTGCCGATCGCCGAGGAGCGCCAGGACGCCTCGTAATCGGCAAGCTCGTCATGCTCACGCCCGCCCGCAAGCGCGGCGGCGGCGGCTTCGGCGGCAAACATCCCCGACAGCATGGCGTTGTGGCTGCCCTTGATGCGCGGCACGTTCATGAAGCCGGCATCGCAACCGATCAGCGCCCCACCGGGGAATGCGAGCTTGGGCACCGATTGGTAGCCGCCTTCGGTCAACGCGCGCGCGCCATAGGCGAGGCGCTTAGCCCCCGCGAAGGTGTCGCGCACGAGCTTGTGGGTCTTGAAGCGCTGGAATTCCTCGAANNCCGCCGGTCCGCCCGTCGAGCGGCCAGCCGAACGAGTGCTGCACCAGCCCCTTGCGATGCTGCCCGGGCGCAACCTGCCAGAGTTCCTTGAGGCCAAGCCCGAATTTCTGCGGCTCGCGGCCGTCGCTGAGGCCGAACTTGGCGATGAGCTGCTTGCCGAGATTGCCGCGTGCGCCTTCCGCGAACAGCGTGTATTTGGCGCGCAGTTCCATGCCACGCGTGAAGCTGTCCTTGGGCGCGCCGCCTTTGCCGACCCCCATGTCGCCGGTGGCGACGCCGGCGACTGCGCCGTCGCCGGCAAACAAGACTTCCGTCGCGGCAAAGCCCGGATAGATTTCGATCCCGAGCGCTTCCGCCTTGCTCGCCAGCCAGCGGCAGACGCTGCCGAGCGAGACGATGAAATTGCCGTGGTTATTCATCAGCGGCGGCATCGCGAAATTCGGCAGCCGCAGCGCAGCCCCCGCCGAAAGCCAATAGAAGCGGTCGTCGCTGACCGCGGTCTTGACCGGTGAGTCCTCGCCGCGCCATTCCGGCAGCAGGCGGTCGAGCCCGACCGGATCGATCACCGCGCCGGAGAGAATATGGGCGCCGACCTCGGAGCCCTTCTCCACGATCACCACGGAGATATCCGGATTGATCTGCTTGAGGCGGATGGCGGCGGACAAGCCCGCAGGGCCAGCGCCGACAATCACCACGTCGAATTCCATCGCCTCGCGGGCAGGTAGGTCGGCCATGCAGGTCTCCTTGCTTCCGATATTCCACTTTTGCACAGCGGGGGCAATCGCGCGCTTGCCGTGCTAGGGTTCGATCATGCCGCCTGCCCGCGAAAAATCGGCCCGCGACCTGCTCGACTTCTACCTGGAAGCCGGTGTCGATGCCCTGGTCGGCGAAGCGCCGGTCGACCGTTTCGCACCCGAGACAGCCGCGCCGCCAACCCGCACGCCGCAGCCGGTGTCACTTCCGCCCGATCTCGAAATCAAAGGCCGCGCCAGCCCGCCCGCCGCACCAATCGCGCCCGATGAGGCCGCCATGGCCGCGCGCGCGGCGGCGAAAACCGCCGAGACGCTCGACGAGCTACGCGCCATTCTGGAGAAATTCGACGGCTGCGCGCTCAAAGCGACCGCCACGCAACTGGTGTTTGCCGACGGCAACCCGAAGGCGCGCGTGATGTTCATCGGCGAAGCGCCCGGCCGCGACGAAGACATCGAAGGACTTCCGTTCGTCGGCCGCTCCGGCAAGCTACTCGACCGCATGCTGGCGGCGATTGGTCTCGATCGCACGTCGGTCTACATCGCCAACATCGTGCCCTGGCGGCCGCCCGGCAACCGCACGCCGACGCCGCAGGAGTCAGCAATCTGCCTGCCTTTTATCCGGCGCCAGATCGAGCTCGCCGATCCCGACATTCTGGTGTGCCTGGGCGGGCCGTCGGCGCAGACGCTGCTCGGCATCAAAGAAGGCATCACCAAGACGCGCGGGCGCTGGTTCACCTTCAACACCGGCAAACGCGAGATCCGCGCCCTGCCGACGTTCCATCCGGCGTTTTTGCTGCGCAGCCCATTGCAGAAGCGTTTCGCCTGGCGCGATTTCCTGGCGATCAAAAAAGCGCTCGCGGGCTGATCAGCCTTTCTTCATGTAGTCGGGCGTGCCGCCGGAGAGAAAATCCTCGCGCGGCGGCGCAAACATGTCGACCACCTCGGTGTCCTCTGTAAAGAAACCTTCGTGCTCGACGCCGGAGGGGATCACCGCCACGTCGCCGGCGCCCATGCTGCGGCGCTCCTCGCCGATACGGAAATCCATCTTGCCCTTGAGCATCCATACGATCTGCTCGTGCGGATGCTTGTGGGCCGCCGCATGCGCGCCGGCCTTGATTTTCCACCACACCATCATGCTCTGTTTGCCAGACAATACCCGGCGGCTGATCTTGTCGGTGATGCGCTCTTCCGGCAGCGCCGCGAGTTGCTTGAAACCGAACAGGACGGGCATGTGACCTCCATTTTCCCCGGGGCTTAGCCCGACACCGCGAACTTGACCGCGAACAGCACCGCCAGCACGATCACCGCCGGCGAGGCCTCTTTGAACTTGCCGGAAATCACCTTGGCAAGCGCATAGGTGATGAAGCCGAGCCCGATGCCGGTGGCGATCGAATAGGTCAGCGGCATGGTGATCGCCGTCACCACCGCCGGCGCATATTCGGTGATGTCCTCCCAGTCGATCTCCGCCAAGCCGCGCGCCATCACGCAGGCGACATAGAGCAGCGCCGCCGAGGTGGCATAGGCGGGCACCATGCCGGCGAGCGGAGCGAACAGCAGCGCCAGCAGGAAGAAGATCGACACGAAGGCCGCGGTCAGTCCGGTGCGGCCGCCGGCCGAAACGCCGGCCGCGCTCTCGATGTAGCTGGTGGTGGTGGAGGTGCCGATCGCCGCGCCGAACATGGCGGCAAAGCTGTCGGAGATCAGCGCCTCCTTCATGCGCGCGAGCTTGCCGTTCTTCATCAGCCCGGTGCGGTGGGTGACGCCGATCAGCGTGCCGGCGTTATCGAACACGTCGATGAACAGGATCGAGAACACCACGATCAGGAACGTGCCTTCGAACACGCGCGAGAAGTCGAGCTGCAGCAAGGTCGGCGCAATCGAGGGCGGCAGCGACACGATGCCGGAATAATGCGCCAGGCCAAACGGCAGGCCAATGATGGTGACCGCTAGAATGCCGATCAGCGTGCCGCCGATGATGCGGCGGTAGTTGAGCGCGATGATCAGCACGAAGCCGAGCAGCATCAGGGCGGCCACCGGGTTCTTCAAGTCGCCGAGCGTGACCAGCGTCGCCGGCTGGGCGACGACGACCTTGGCTTCCTCCAGCGCGATGATGCCGAGGAACAGGCCGACGCCGGCCGAGACAGCGAACTTGAGGTTTTGCGGGATCGACTCGATCACGTATTGGCGGATGCGGAACACCGAGATCAGGAAGAACAGCACGCCGGAGCAGAACACCGCGGCGAGCGCCTGCTGCCAGGTATATTTGTAGGTCAGCACCACGGTGAAGGCGAAGAAGGCGTTGATGCCCATGCCGGGCGCCAGCGCGATCGGGTAATTGGCGTAGAGCGCCATCACCATGGTGCTCACGGCGGCGGCGACGCAGGTGGCGACGAACACCGCGCCCGGTTCCATGCCGGCCTTGCTCAGGATCGTCGGGTTGACGAACACGATGTAGATCATGGTGAGAAACGTGGTCAGGCCGGCGATGAATTCGGTGCGGATGTCGGTGCCCTGCTCCGTGAGCCCGAAATACTTGTCCAGCATCGCCGCGCCCGGCATCTCGCTCTTTACCGCCGCTTTCGCTTCCGATTGCTTTGCCCGCTTAGCCATGGGGGCCCCTTCCGCCGGCTGCCTCAGGCGGCAAGCCTAGCCCGAGCGCCGGCCGGGCGCTGGAGCCATTGTGGATGCTGTGGATACCGCCGGGGGCGTAGAGGTCTGATCCGTTACATTTGATTCGGAATCTCAACTAACATTTTGTTTGAGCATGATCTTATCCGAAAACCGGTTCCCACTTTTCGGGATCATGCTCCGCGCCCGCTACGATTTGGCGCAGGGGCGGAACAGTATTGGCTCGCAAAGACTTTACGGTTGGGACTAAAGTCGCGCCCCGGAGCGTGCGGACGGAGGTCGTAATGGATTTTGATCCAGTCCTGCTGGCCCGCTTGCAGTTCGCCTTCACCATTATTTTTCACATCATTTTTCCGAGCTTCACCATCGGGCTGTCGGCTTATATCGCCACGCTGGGCGCGCTCTGGCTGCGCAGCGGCGAAGAGCGCTACCAGCGGCTGATGCGGTTCTGGACCAAGATTTTCGCAGTCTCCTTCGCCATGGGCGTGGTGTCGGGGATCGTGCTGTCCTACCAGATCGGCACCAATTGGAGCCGCTTCTCGGTGTTCACCGGCAACGTGCTGGGGCCGCTGCTCGGCTACGAGGTGCTGGCGGCGTTCTTCCTGGAGGCGACCTTCCTCGGCGTGCTGCTGTTCGGCTTCAACCGGGTGCCGCCCTGGCTCTATGTGCTGTCGGCGGCGATCGTCGCCGCCGGCACCGCCACATCGGCGTTCTGGATCCTGTCGGCCAATAGCTGGATGCAAACGCCAGCCGGCTTTGAGCTCAAGGACGGCGTCGCTTTTCCGACCGATTGGCTCGCGGTCATCTTCAATCCGAGCTTTCCCTATCGCTTCGCGCACATGCTCAATGCCGCCTACCTCACCACCGGCTTCGTGGTGCTGGCGGTGGGCGCGCGCTACCTGATCGCCGGCCGCCATATCGAGGATGGCCGCACCATGCTGCGCATGGCGATCGGCCTGACCGCAGTCTTGGCTCCGCTGCAATTGCTGATCGGCGACCAGCACGGCCTCAATACGCTCCAGCATCAGCCGATCAAGATCGCGGCGATCGAAGCGCATTGGGACGGCAGCAAGCCGGGCAACTTCGAGATATTTGCCTGGCCGGACGAACAGGCGGGCATCAACCGCTTCGCGATTTCGATCCCGAAGGCGGCCTCGCTGATCCTCACACACCGCATGAACGGGCTGTTCCCCGGCTTGAACAGCGTGCCGGCCTCGGAACGGCCGCCGGTGAAGAGCGTGTTCTTCGGTTTCCGCATCATGTTGGGCGTAGGCTTCTTCATGATCGCGGCGGCGCTGCTCGGCGCCTTCCTGTGGTGGCGCGGCACGCTGTTCGAAACCAACTGGTACCTTC
>PKXB01000129.1 GCA_003133345.1 Hyphomicrobiales bacterium
ATGACCAGAGGCCGTGGCCGAGCGCGCCCGCCATCGACACGCGTTCGCCCGCGAGTTTCGGCGCGCCGAGCGTGGAATAGCGGTTCATCTTCTTGATGACCTCTTCCAGATTACGGAAGGGGAATTGCCAGATTTCGTTGGTCAGCGTGCCGGCCGGCTTGCCGTTGAGGATTTCATAGCCCTCGTGCACCGGCTCGAGCGTGTAGCGCATGCTGCCCTTTCGGAAGAGCTGCGGCTGGCGGAAGTTCGGATACCAGCCGGAGCCGCGGATCCAGCGGCCCATCATGTAGCTGCGGCGCGGCACCCGGTAGACGTCGTGCGGGGCCGGGCCGGCGAGAACGCCAAGGATTTCGTCGCGCACCGCTTGCGTGCAGCGCTCGTCGGCGTCCAGGCTGAAGATCCAGTCGTATTTGCAGGCCTCGATGGCACGGTTGCGCAATTCGCCGAAGCCGTTGAACGGCACTTCCACCGCGCGCGCGCCGAGCGAGGTGGCGATTGCGGCGGTGCGGTCGACGCTGAACGAGTCGATCACCACCACCTCGTCGGCCCACAGCACGCTGGAAACGGCGGCGGCGATTTTTTCCGCCTCGTTGTAGGTCAGGATATAGGCTGATATCTTCTGCATGGTCGGATGGCCGCCGGTTGAGGCTTTAATCGGCACCCAAGTTAACATTGCGGGACGCGCCCGCCCTAGGGATTTGTCGGCGCGGACGACTTCGGCTAAGCCTCAAGCCGATGCGCGGCTTTTTCCGAGGATGCCCGTGGCCGAGCTGATTTCCGTCATCGTCACCACCTATAACCGCGAGGATGCGCTCGGAGCGGTGTTGCGCTCGCTTGCGCGCCAGACCGACCGGGATTTCGAGGTGCTGGTGGCCGATGACGGCTCGGCCGCGGCCACCGGCCAACTGGTCGAGGCATGGAAGGCCAAGCTCGGCCATCGCCTCGAGCACGTCTGGCACGAAGACCGCGGATTTCGTGCCGCCGAAATTCGCAACCGTGCGATCCTGGCCGCGCGCGGCGCCTACTGCATATTCCTCGACGGCGACTGCATCGTGCGCCCGGATTTTGTGGGGGTTCATCGCCGCCTGGCCGAGCCGGGATGGTTCGTCACCGGCAATCGCATCCTGTTGTCGGACGCGCTGACCGCCAAAGTGTTGAGCGAGAAGCTGTCGCCGGAAGCCTGGAGCATAACCCGCTGGATCGCCGAGCGGCTGCGCGGGGGCGTCAATCGTCTGTCGGCGCTGCTGTGCCTGCCGATCGGTTCGATGCGCCGCTTACGCCAGCGTGCCTGGCGCGGCGCGCGGTCTTGCAATCTGGCTATTTGGCGATCCGATCTCGATCGCGTCGACGGATTCGACGCCGACTTTAGCGGCTGGGGCAAGGAGGATTCCGACATCATCGTGCGGCTGCTGCATGCCGGCGTGCGCCGCAAGGATGGCACCTTTGCGACCGGCGTCATCCATCTCTGGCATGCCGAATTCGATCGTTCGTCGCTACCCGAGAATGAACGCAAGCTCTCCGAAATCATCGCCAGCGACCGGGTCCGCGCGCAACGCGGCCTGTCTTCACTGCGGGCTTGCCAATGACGACGCCCGCAAGGCCAGGGTTTTTCAACCGGGCGCTGCTGACGCGGGCGGCGGACGCGCTTGCCGTCGCGGTCGCGATATCGCTGCCGTGGTCGACCTCGGCCACCAGCATATTGGTCATCGTTTGGCTGGCTGTGCTGCTCCCCACGCTCCGCTTGGCCGAGCTTCGCCGCGAACTCACGACCGCGGCCGGCGGCCTGCCGGTCCTGCTCCTGCTGTTCGGCATTGCCGGGATGCTGTGGGCCGATGTCGCACTGATCGAGCGCTGGAAGGGACTCGACTCGTTCTTCAAGCTGCTGTTCATTCCGCTGCTGTTCATCCAATACCGCCGTTCGGACCGCGGCTTGTGGGTCTTTGGCGGTTATCTTGCTGCCTGTATGGCGCTGTTGGTGGCCTCGGCGTTCCTGAGTATCACCGCCGGCCCATGGTGGCCGAACCATATTTATGGCGTGCCAGTGAAGAACGAGGCCACCCAAAGCGGCGAATTCGTCACCTGTATCTTTGGTTTGTTGTTTTTGGCGATGGAGTTTTATGAGCGTCGTCGGCATGTGTTGATGATCGGCGCGCTGGCGGCGGCGCTCGCCATGGCCGCCAATATATTTTATGTGGCCACAGGGCGCACAGCGCTGGTTATTATTTTCGCGTTGCTCTTGCTGTTCGCCGCCAAGAAACTTCGTGCCAGAGGCATCGTTGTTTTGTCTGCGGGCACAATTCTGATTGGCGCCATCGGCTGGATGTCTTCACCTTATTTGCGCGGTCGCATTGTGCAAATCTGGACCGATTTTCAGAGTTATGAGGCGAGCGACGCGCGAAACTCGTCAGGCGAGCGCGTCGAATTCGCGAAAAAATCAATCGCGTTCATCCGCGAGGCGCCGATCATCGGACACGGTACCGGCTCGATGCCCGCGTTGTTTACAAAGTCTGCGATCGGGCAGACCGGCGCCGCCGCCGCGGCGGCGACGACCAATCCGCACAATCAGACATTCGCCGTGGCCATCCAACTCGGGCTCATCGGCGCCGCCGTGCTATGGGCGATGTGGATCGCGCATCTGCTGCTGTTTCGCGGCCCTGGTCTGGTGGAATGGATCGGACTCGTGATCGTCGTGCAGAACATCGTCGGCTCGCTGTTCAACTCGCATCTGTTCGATTTCACGCAGGGCTGGGTCTACGTTCTCGGCGTCGGCGTTGCCGGCGGCATGGTGCTCAAACGCCAGTCGCCGAAAGCGGCCGCCGGCAGCGCCGGACCTGCGCCATGAACCGGATCGATCTTCCGTCGCATCCGCGCATCCTGGTGGTCGCGCTGCGCCGGCTCGGCGACGTGCTGCTGACCACGCCGCTGATACGCAGCCTGCGGCACGCCTGGCCGGATGCCACCATCGAAACGTTGGCGTTCGCCGACACAGCCGGCATTCTCAAAGGCAATCCCGATCTCAACGGCGTCGTCGTCATGCCGCCGCGGCCGACCATGGGGCAGGGCCTGGCGCTCGCCGCGCGGCTTTGGCGACGGTACGATCTTGCGATCTCGACCCAATGCGGCGATCGGCCGACTTTCTTTGCTTCAATTGCCGGTCGCGTGCGGGTCGGCCCGTTCGAGCCGAATTTCAGCGGCCGTCTGAAGCACCTCGTCTTTCATCGCAGTACGCCCTACGAGCCGGGCGTGCATCGCGTGGAAGAGATATTGCGGTTCGCCGATCTGCTCGGCATCGCGCGCGTGCCGGACCTGGTCGCTCCGCACAGTGCCGATGCGAGCGGTATGACCGCTGGCCCTTATGCGGTCATCCATGCCGCGCCGATGTTCCGCTACAAGCAATGGACCAAACAGGGCTGGCGCGAACTGGCGGCGGCGCTGGCGGCGCGCGGCCTCATGGTGATCGCGACCGGCAGTCCGGGCGAGGCGGAGCGCCGCTATCTCGACGAGCTATGGGGTGCCGCGTCGGTGCCGGTACGCCGCGTCGATGGCCAGCTTGAATGGCCGCAACTCGCCGGGTTGCTGTCGAAGGCGCGCGTCTATATCGGCCCTGACACGTCGGTCACCCATCTTGCCGCCGCTTCCGGTTGTCCGACCGTCGCGCTTTTTGGGCCAACCGATCCGCGGCTTTGGGGCCCGTGGCCGGTTGGCGGCTTGGATACGATCTGGGCGGCAACGGGAACCATTCAGCGCCACGGCAATGTCTGGCTGGTGCAGAATGCGTTGCCGTGCACGCCGTGTCAGCTTGAAGGCTGCGAGCGGCGGCTCGACAGCTACAGCCAATGCCTCGATGAACTGTCGCCGGGGCAGGTGATTGCCGCCGCCGATCAGGCCTTGGCGGCCGCAAAACGGTAAAGCAGCAAGGCAACCAGAACGCCGCCGGCGATCAGCGCGGCAGCGTGCAGAAGATATGACGTTGTCAGCAAGGTCGTAACGGCGAGCCCGATCAACGCGATATTCAGCAGAAAAACGCGGCCAACGACCTGATAGATGCTGAAACCGCCGTCCATCGCTCGCTGATAGAAATGACTTCGATGCGCCTGCAAGATCGGCTCGCCGTTCGCCAGCCGGCGCAGCAGCGTGATGGTCGCATCGGCGAGATAATAGAGCGGCAGCAGCAGCGCGGCCGCGAAATGCCCGGTTCCGGCAAGCACAACAAGCAGCCAGCCGAGCAACAGGCCGATCGGCAGGCTGCCCACATCGCCGAGAAACAGACGCGCGACTGGACGATTGCAGGGCGCAAAGCCGATCACTGCGCCGCATAGCGCGAGCGCCACGATCGTGGCGTCGCGCGAAAGCGCAGCCATGAGGCCAAAAAGGACAAGGCCGGAGGTGAGCGGCGCCACCTCGGCGACCGTCATCCAGTCGATGCCGTCCATGAAATTCACAAGATTGACGAACCAGAGGATGGCGAGACCCAGGAGCGCGCGTTCAAGCCAATAGGGAAGCAACGGCACGACGCGCAGATCGACTGGCAGCGCGGCTAAGACAATCGCAACCCCCGCCACTTGCAGAATCAGCCGCGGCATCACTGCGATCGGACGAATGTCATCGATTGCACCCACTAGGGCGATGAAAACCGTGGCTGCCAAAACGAGCCAAAGGGCCTGTCCGCCGAGGCCGGGCACGCCAAACAGAACACATGCGACGACGACACCGACCGTTGCCGCGGTCACCGCAATTCCGCCGCCCTGCGGCGTCGGTGTTTTGTGCGACGAACGCACGTTGGGATGCGCGAGCGCATGGCGCTTGAGCAGCGGGTGCAACAGCCAGATCAAGACCACGCTGACCAGTGCGGAGGCCACGAACACGAGCGCAAGCTCGCCGATGGTCGTCATGTCACAGCCGCCACAGCGCGATGCCGGCCGGAATACGGCTGCGATCGAGGCGTGCCTTGACGTCGACGACGACGCCCTTGCTGTCGTGCAGCAGTGGCACGATCAGCGGCCAGCCGGCCTTATAGGCATCATGCGCGACCGCCAGCACCACCGCATCGGCGGGCTGCAATGCCTCGAGCTTTACCAACTCGATGCCGTATTCGCGGCGCGCATGGGCGGGGTCGGCCATCGGATCGTGCACTTGCACGGCGATGCCGGACGCCGACAATTCGCGCACGATGTCGACGACTTTCGAATTGCGAATATCCGGCACGTCTTCCTTGAAGGTGAGACCGAGAACGGTCACGCGCTCGGGCCGCCGGCCGCCGTCTTTAATAAGGCGCAGGCATTCGCGCGCGACTTTCTTTCCAACCGCATCGTTGACGCGCCGGCCGGCGAGAATGATCTTTGGATCGAAACCGGCTTTCTCCGCGCGGTGGGTCAGATAGTAAGGGTCGACGCCAATGCAGTGGCCGCCGACCAGCCCGGGTGTGAAGGGAAGGAAATTCCATTTCGTGCGCGCCGCGGCGAGCACGTCGGCGGTATCGATGCCGAGCACGTGGAACAGCTCGGACAATTCGTTCATGAACGCGATATTGAGATCGCGCTGGGTGTTCTCGATGACCTTGGCGGCTTCCGCCACCTTGATCGAAGGTGCCTTGTAGATGCCCGCCTTCACAGCCGATCCGTAAACTTCAGCGATAATGTCGAGGGTGCGCGCATCCTGCCCGGCCACCACCTTGGCGATGGTCTCGAAGCGATGTTGCCGGTCGCCGGGATTGATGCGCTCGGGCGAATAGCCAAGGGTGAAATCGCGTCCGCCGACGAGCCCGGAGGCGCGTTCGAGCATAGGCATGCAGTCTTCTTCGGTGGCGCCAGGATAGACCGTGGACTCGTAGACCACGATGTCGCCCTGCTTGAGCGCGCGACCGACCAATTCGGACGCTTTCAGCAACATACTCAGATCGGGGTGAAAATGTTCGTCGATCGGCGTCGGGACGGTGACGATAAAAAAATCCGCCGCGCGCAGGTCGTTCGGATCGGCAGTCCAGCGGGCCTGCGCCGCACGCAACTCTTCGGTCGCGACCTCGCGGGTGCGGTCATGGCCTGCCGCGATATCGGCGATGCGTCCGGCATCGATATCGAAGCCGATGACGCTTGCGCCTGTGCGCGCAAAACCGACCGCCACCGGCAAGCCGACATAGCCGAGGCCGATGACGGCAATCTTACGCGTATGCGCCACGGGGGGGTTCCTTCGCTGGTTGGGTCCCTGTTTATCCGGGAGGTCCCGGTGGCTGCAATAGCTGGCCGGCGCCCGGACCCTGCGACAGCAGGCGCCGATAGAGCGCGACGACCTGCTGCCCGATGCGCATATGCGAGAACTCGTCTTCCACGATGCGGCGACCGGCTGCGCCAAAACGGCGGCGCAATTCGGCATCGCCGGCGAGCCGGTCAATGGCGTCGGCCAGCGCGGCGGCGTCGTTCGGGGGCACCAGCAAGGCGTTGACGTCGTTGCGCGCGATCTCGCGGCAGCCCGGAACGTCGGTGGCGACGATCGGCCGGGCGCAGGCGGCGGCTTCCAGCAGGCTCAGCGGCAAGCCCTCGCGCAACGACGGCAGCACCGCGATATGCGCCCGCGCCCAGAATGCGCCGATGTCGTCGACTTGGCCGAGCAAGGTCAGCCCCGGACGTCGCTTCCATTCGGCGATGGTTGCCTGCGGAATCGAGGCGGGGTTGGCAGGATCAGGCTCTCCGGCGATCAGGAGCGCGACCGCCCTGCCGCGGCGCGCAAGCAACGCATGGGCCTCGACCAACGTCGGCACGCCCTTGTCGGTGAGCAGCCGGCCGACGAAGCCAGCGACCACCGGCGGCGGCGGCTCCGGCAAGGGGGTGAGCGTATCAATGTCGACGCCAGATCCGGCGATGAGCGTGATCTTGTCGCCGCTTACGCCGAGCGACTGGATCGCGGCGCGGTCGTCCGGGTTCTGCACCAGGACGAAGGCGCGCGCGCGGCCGAACAGCTGGTGCAGCATCGGCTCGATCACTGCGCGGAGCAGCAAGGCTTTGGGCGTGCGCGTGGTGAAGGCATAGCCGAGACCCGCCATGGCATTGAGGCAGACGATCGGCAGCCTGAGCGCGGCCAGCGATCCGATAACGGCCGGCATCAGAGCGACGTGGTGGACAAGATCGGGCCGCACCCGCCGATATAAACGACGGACCTCGCGCACCGCCGATAGCAAGTGCCATGGATCGAGGCTGCCGCGACGCCAGCCGAGCGGATGCAGGATAAATCCCTCGCGCTCGATCGCGGCCGCGTGGCCGGCGATCCTGGTCGCGACATGGACCTCAAAGCCCGCGGCTCGCGCCGCCCGCGCCATCGGCAGGCGATGCGATACGAAATACCAGTCTTCGGAAACGAGATAGAGAATCTTCTGCGCCATCAGATGGACAGCCTATGCCGCCGCGATAAAACTATTTCAATGCGCGAGACAAAAGGGCAGGCGCTTCCCAGCACTCGCGGCGGGGTCAGGATTGTGCCAGGTTGCGAGGTTCCCATTTGATCCCGACCCGTCATTCCGGATATTCATTACCTGCACAAGCGCTTTGCAACAATCTTGCTGTTATCGGCGTGAAATCCGGGCTCGGCGGTAGGCAAAAGCCAGAAGGCATCGTTCCGTGGCAACTGTAAATCCCATTCTGGTCACCGGCGCCGCCGGCTTCATCGGTTTTCACGTCGCGCGCCGTCTGGTGGAGGCCGGCCGTGATGTCATCGGCGTTGATAATCTCTCGTCTTACTACGACCCGAAGCTCAAGCAAGCGCGGCTGCGGGAGCTCGCCGGCGCCAAGAATTTCAAGTTCGTGCGGCTGGATCTGGCGGACCGTGCCGCCACCGCGGCGCTGTTCGCCGAGCATCGCTTTCCGTTCGTCATCCATCTCGCCGCCCAAGCGGGCGTTCGGCATTCGCTGATTGACCCCTATGCCTATGCGGACGCCAATCTCGACGGATTCCTCAACATCCTCGAAGGCTGCCGCCATGCCGGGTGCCGCCATCTCGTCTATGCATCGTCCTCGTCAGTTTATGGCTCTAACACCCGGATGCCGTTCCGCACGTCCGATAACGTCGACCATCCGCTCAGTCTTTACGGCGCCTCGAAAAAGGCGAACGAACTGATGGCGCATTCCTATTCGCATTTGTTCAATCTGCCGACGACCGGCCTGCGCTTTTTCACGGTCTATGGTCCGTGGGGACGGCCCGATATGGCGATGTGGATATTCACCGCCGCGATCAGCGCCGGCAAGCCGATCAAGCTGTTCAACAACGGAAACATGCGGCGCGATTTCACCTATATCGATGACGTCGTGCAGGCGGTGGTACGGTTGATCGATCGGCCCGCCCGGGGCGATCCCGATTGGTCGGCAGAGGCGCCAGATCCGGCGCGCAGTTCGGCACCATGGCGCATTTACAATATCGGCAACAACAGTCCGGTCGATGTTCTTGCGGTTGTGAAAATTCTGGAACAGACGATCGGAAAAAAGGCCATTCGTGAGCTGTTGCCGATGCAGCCCGGCGATGTTCCGGCCACCTTCGCCGATGTTGACGACCTCATGCGCGATGTGGGTTTCAAGCCGTCGACGCCGATCGCCGAGGGGATCGCGCAGTTCATTGCCTGGTACAAGGAATATCATAGGGCCTGATCGATGGGAGCGCGATGGCGTTTACCACGATCAAGAATCCAAACGACGCCACCCACGAGGCCGGCGGCGAACATGGCGATCCCGAGCAGCACTGACACAATGAGGCCGTCGCTCTCGGGCAGTCCGGCATAGCCGAATGCGATAACCATCGCGGTTTCGCGCGTACCCCAGCCGGCGATCGACACCGGGATCGTTGCGACCAGCAAGACCGGAAGGACGAGCAGCAGGGCCTCGCTCCATTCGAGCGGCGCCGCCACTGATTTAGCCAGGCACCACGCCGCACTGACCGACATGGAATGGATGAGCAGCGAATAGGAGATGATCGGCACGCCGCTTGATGCCGCGCCGAAAACGCGGCGCGCCATCAAGGCGGCCGCTACGAGCTGGCGCGTCAGCCACCAGTGACCGAGCCACCGCCAGCGGACAAATCCCAGCGTCAAAAACACCAAACAGGCGCCGATGCTGCCGAAACCGACGACCAGCAAGGCAATGCGGCCGGTGATGTCGCCAATAAGCGCAAATGACCACGGCAGGCACAAAATGACCAGGAGCGCCAGGACCAGCACGCCGGTCAGGCGATCGATGAGGACCGAATAGGTTGCGGCTCGCCAGCCGCCATGGTCGCGCCCGAGCAGCCATATGCGGACCGCGTCGCCACCGACGGTCGACGGCAGTGTCTGATTGAAAAACGTCGCGATGAAAGTGTAGCGGAACGCGCGCGGTATCGTGAAAGGCGGGGCATCCGGCGTGTCGCAATGCAGAACAATTCTCTGCCACCGCAGAGCGCCCAAGATCGTCTGCGCGATGAAAATCAATACGGCCGCCGCCAGCCACATATAGTCAATGCGATCGAGCCGCTCACCGATAAGATTGAAATTCACCCGGCTGAACGCAAAATACAGCAGAACGCCCGAAACGGCCGCCTTCAGAACAAAAGCAAGTAGCTGGCGCATCGATCGGGAATCCCGCAGAAACCAATGAGCGTTTGTGGCGTTTGCCTTACTGGCGTAAGCAAATAGTAGGCACGACGGAGAAGTGGACAATTTGATGGTTTGCAATGCTCATAGCTTGATTGTGCTGCGATGAGAATGGGATAAATAGGAATTCGAAAAGGTGACAGGCATGCCGAAATTGTCCGATCTCAAAATCAAGCTGTTCACCGACGGCGCCGACAAGGCGCAGATCGTCGAGATGGCCAAGCAGGCCTGGATTGCCGGGTTCACCACCAACCCCTCGCTGCTCAAGAAAGCCGGGGTGAGCGACTACGAACGCTATGCCCGCGATCTCGTCGCCGCCGTACCCGACCGCCACATCTCGTTTGAGGTGTTCTCCGACGACATTCCGGAAATGGTCGCGCAGGCCCGCGTCATCACCGCCTGGGGCAAGAATGTCTACGTCAAGCTGCCGGTGACCACCACGCGCGGTGAGCCGCTGTTCGACGTGGTGCGCGCGCTGTCGCGCGATGGCGTCAAGATCAACATGACGGCCATCTTCGCCGGCGAGCAGGTGGCGCACGCGGTCGAAGCGCTCGACGGCGGCGCGCCGGCCTGCGTATCGGTATTCGCCGGCCGGCTGGCCGATTTAGGCATCGACTATCGGACCATCATGCAGGATGCGATTGCGCGCGCCCGCAAGACGCGGAATATCGAGATCATCTGGGCCTCCACGCGCGAGGTATTCAACGTCGTGGAAGCCGACGCCATGGGTTGCCACATCATCACCGCACCGGCCGATGTCCTGAAAAAGCTCCCCAGCCTCGGTACCAAGACCGCGGCGGAGCTCTCGCTCGGCGCGGTGAAATCATTCCGCGAAGACGCGCTGGCCGCGGGTTTGCGGCTTTCGGTTCCCGCCTCGCGCGCCGCCGAATGATTTAGACGCGAAGACATTCAGCGCGCCCGGATTTTTGGCCGTTGTATTGCTGTAACGCTTTGAATCAAAACGTGTTCGCGGCGTTTTCCCGGGGTGGTCGCCAGCCGGCGCTGAGCGTGCTAGGGGAAGGCTTGGCTGCGGGTCAGGGTCAGGGGAAATCCGTCAGAACATGATGCAAGCGGTAAAACCGGATGCGGAGCCTTCGTTGCGTATCGGCGTGATCGGCGTCGGCGTGATGGGCAGCAACCATGCCCGGGTGCTCACGGGGCTGCCGGGGGCCGAACTCGTCGGCGTCGCCGATCCCGACCGCAAGCAGGCCGAATTCGTCGCCCGCACCCTCGGCTGCGCCGCCGTCGCNNCTCGCCTGCATCGCGCGCGGCGTCCACGTCATGGTGGAAAAGCCGATCGCGTCGTCGGTCGAAGAAGGCCGCGAGATCATCGCCGCGGCGCGCCGGGCCGGGGTCACGTTGATGGTCGGTCACGTCGAGCGTTTTAATCCGGCGGTCGAAGCGATCAAGGACGCGCTGCGCAACGAGGATATTCTCTCGATCGCCATCACCCGGGTCGGGCCGTTTCCGCCCCGCATGTCGAATGTCGGCGTGGTCATCGATCTGGCCGTGCACGATATCGACTTGATCCGCTGGTTCACCGATTCCGAGATTGTCGAAGTGCAGCCGCAGCTTTCCAGCGCGGTCGCCGAGCGCGAAGATATCGCACTGCTGCAGTTCCGCACGGCGTCGGGCGTGCTCGCGCATATCAACACCAACTGGCTCACGCCGTTCAAGGCGCGCACGGTCATCGTCGCCACGCGCGGTAAATACATTATGGCCGACCTGCTCACGCGCCAGGTGACCGAGTGCTTCGGCTTCCAGCCGGATGGCAGTTATTCCATGCGCCATCTCTCAGTCGGGCACGCCGAGCCATTGCGTTCCGAGCTGCTGGCGTTCCTGCGCGCAGTGCGATCCGGGTCACCGGCGGCGGTGACCGGAGAGGAAGGCGTGGCCAGCCTCGAAATCGCCATCCGCTGTCTTGCCGCTCGCCCGGTGGCCGTGACGTCGTCACAGCGGCAGGCGCCGCGCGTGGTTGCCGGCTGACCGGCGCCACCGCTTGGACCTAGAATGAATCAGCGACCCACCCCGCCCATGATTCCGTTCATCGACGTGGCCGCGCAGCGCCGCCGGCTCGGCGGCGCCGTCGATGGCGCGGTTGCGCGCGTGCTCGGCCACTGCCAGTTCATCCTCGGCCCGGAGGTGCGGGCGTTCGAGGCCGAGTTGGCGAGATTCTGCGGCGCGCGCCATGCAGTGACCTGTGCGAGTGGCACCGACGCGCTGATGCTGGCACTGCGGGCAAGGGGCATCGGGCCGGGCGACGCGGTGATTTGTCCGTCATTCACGTTTTGTGCGACCGCCGAAGTGGCGGCGCTGGTGGGCGCGACGCCGGTTTTCGTTGATGTCGACGCCGCCACGTTCAATATCGACGCGAACAGAATCGCGGGCGCTATTGCGACGGCAAAAAGTGCAGGGCTCACGCCGAAGGCGGTCATTCCGGTCGATCTGTTCGGATTGGCGGCCGACCATACTGCGGTGGCGGCCGCTGCTGAAAAAGCGAACCTGTTCATCCTGGACGATGCGGCGCAGGCCTTCGGTGCGACATTCAATAACCGTCGGCTCGGCACTTTCGGCCATGCGACGGCGACCAGTTTCTTCCCGGCCAAGCCCCTTGGATGTTATGGCGACGGTGGCGCGGTGCTGACCGATGACGCCGCGTTCGCGCAGACGATCGAAAGTCTGCGCGTGCACGGCCACGGCAGCGACAAATATGACAATGTGCGCATTGGCATGACCTCGCGGCTCGACACCATCCAGGCCGCGATCCTGATCGAAAAGCTGAAGATTTTCCCTGACGAGATCGAGGCGCGCAACCGTATCGCGCGCCGCTATGCCGAGGCGCTGGATGGCATTGTGATCGTCCCCAAAGTGCCACCCGGTTCGACGTCGGTATGGGCACAATACACCATTCGCGTCACCGGCGGCCGCCGCGACAAACTGGCGGCCGCGCTCAAGGCCGAAGGCATTCCCACCGCGATCTACTACCCGATTCCGCTGCACCGGCAGCAGGCCTACAAGCATTACCCGGTGGGCGAGGGCGGCGTGGCGGTGAGCGATCGGCTCGCCGCCGAAGTCGTCAGCCTGCCCATGCATGCCTATCTCGATGAGCCGACGCAAGGTCGCATCATCGATGCCACGCGTCGCGCACTAGTGTCGTGAGGATTTAGAGGCTAATTTTTCCATATAGCTTGATAGCTTGCAAAATTGAAATATCAGCTGCTTCCAAAACGTTCGAAATGAAGTAGCACTACCGGGCAAAGGGCTCGGATTCATCGGATGAATTGGCGTCACCAGAATATTCACCTGCGTTGGCTCGAAGCCGAGGCGATCTACATTATGCGCGAGGTCGTCAGCGAATTCCGCAATCCGGTGATGCTCTATTCGATGGGCAAGGATTCGAGCGCGCTGCTGCACGTCGCGCAAAGGGCCTTTCAGCCGGGGAAGCCGCCGTTCCCGCTTTTGCACGTCGATACGACCTGGAAATTCCGTGAGATGATCGCGTTCCGCGATCAGACGGCGGCGCGCGTCGGAATGGATTTGCTGGTGCACGTCAATCAAGAGGGACTTGCGCGCGGCATTTCGCCGGTATCCTCGGGCTCGGCGATCCACACCCAGGTGATGAAGACCGAAGGCCTGCGTCAGGCGCTGGACAAATGGCATTTCGACGCCGCTTTCGGTGGGGCGCGGCGCGATGAGGAAAAGAGCCGCGCCAAGGAGCGCATTTTCTCGCACCGTTCCGCCGGCCATGGCTGGGACCCGCGCAATCAGCGGCCCGAGCTATGGCAATTGTTCAATACCCGCATCAAGACCGGTGAATCCATGCGGGTGTTTCCGTTGTCCAATTGGACCGAACTCGACGTGTGGGAATACATCCGGGCCGAGAATATTCCGGTCGTGCCCTTGTATTTCGCCAAGCAGCGTCCGGTGGTGCAGCG
>PKXB01000033.1 GCA_003133345.1 Hyphomicrobiales bacterium
CGGCCCACTGCAAAACACCAGGTCGACGCCAGCCGCTGCGATCGGCTCGGCGAGACCGCGGTGCAGCGCCACGCCTTGCGCCCCCAGTTCCAGCATGTCGCCCAGCACGGCGATACGGCGGCCGTGGTTGCCGACCGCGGCCTGGCCGAGCAGCGCGATGGCAGCAGCCATGGAGGCGGGGTTGGCGTTGTAGCTCTCGTCGATCAGCAGCGCGCTGCCGCCGGGCACCCGCAACGTGGTGCGGGCGCCGCGCCCGCTGGCAGGTTTCAGATTATTGAGCGCGAGCGCCGCCAATGCCAGATCGGCGCCCACCAGCACGGCGGCTGCCAGCACGGCCAGCGAATTGAGCACAATATGGCGGCCGGGGGCGCCGAGCTTGTAGCTGATGCCCTGCCCGAGGATGCGCGCCTCGACGGTCGAGCATTCGGCATGCAGCGAATGGCGCAACAGCCGCGCGTCCGCCTTGGCATTCTCCCCGAAGGACACGATGCGCGCAACACCGGCCGCCTCGGCGGCCTTGGCGAGCTGCGCATATTGGCGGTTGTCGCGGTTAAGCACGGCGGCGCCGCCCGGCTCGATCCCAACAAAGATTTCCGCTTTGGCGTCGGCGATTTTTTGCAGCGAGCCGAAAAATTCCAGATGCACCGGCGCGATGGCGGTGACGATCGCCACATGCGGGCGCACCAGTTGCGTGAGCGGCGTGATCTCGCCGGCATGGCTCATGCCGATCTCGAACACCGCGTATTTTGCGCTCGCCGGACAGCGGGCGAGCGACAGCGGCACGCCCCAGTGATTGTTGTAGGAGGCGGCGGAAGCATGGGTCTCGCCGTCGGCGCCCAATGCGAGCCGCAGCGCCTCCTTGGTGCTGGTCTTGCCGACCGAGCCGGTGACGGCGATGACCTTTGCCGGTGAGCGGGCGCGGGCGGCGCGCGCGAGATCGCGCAAGGCCTCGAGCACGTCCGCGACGATCAGTAGCGGCGCAGCGGCAGCAAACTGTGCGCGCTTATCGCGCGCGACCACGGCAAGCCCGGCGCCGGCTTTGAGCGAGGTCTCGACGAAGTCGTGGCCGTCGCGATTGTCGCCCGTGATGGCGAAGAAGGCTTCACCCTTGGCCATGCTGCGGCTGTCGATGGACAGGCCGGGCACCTCGGCCGGCAGCGCGCCGGATTTGTCCGCGCGCATGGCGGCGGCCATGGCGTCGAGGGTCCACAGCGCGGTCATGCCACCTTGCCCTGCAAGGCTTCCGCCACCGCCTCGTGGTCGGAAAATTTCAAAATGCGATCACCGATAATCTGTCCGGTTTCATGGCCCTTGCCGGCGATCAGCAGCACGTCGCCGGCTTGCAGCGCTGAGATGCCGGCGCGGATCGCGTCGTTGCGGTCGCTGATCTCGGTCGCGCCCGGTGCGGCGGCAAGGATGGCGGCGCGGATCGCGGCCGGTTGCTCGCTGCGCGGATTGTCGTCAGTGACGATGACGCGGTCGGCATTTTCCGCCGCGATGCGGCCCATGATCGGGCGTTTGCCGGCGTCGCGGTCGCCGCCGGCGCCGAACACCACCACCAGTTTGCCGCTGGCATAGGGACGCAAAGCGGCGAGCGCTTTCGCCAGCGCGTCGGGCTTGTGCGCGTAGTCGATAAATATAGGCGCGCCGTTTTTGCTGCCAGCAAGTTCGAGCCGGCCTTTGGCGCCGGTGAGATGTTCCAATGCGGCGAACACGCGCGCCGGATCGGCGCCGGTCGCGATCGCAAGCCCGGCGGCCACGGCGGCGTTCTGCACCTGGAAGGCGCCGACCAATGGCAACTTTACCCTATGGGTTTTGCCGCCATGGGCGATGGTGACGACTTGCGCGAAGCCGTCGATGGCGCCGCCGACCAGTCTGATGTCGTCGCCCTGCACGCCCACCGTCATGATTTTGAGGCCGCGTTTCTTGGCGGCCTCGACCACCTGCCCGGCATAGCAATCGTCGGCATCGATCACCGCCGTGCCTTCCGGCGCGACCAGTTCCTCGAACAGGCGCAGCTTGGCGGCGAGATAGGCCTCGATGTTGGGGTGATAATCAAGATGATCGCGCGACAGGTTGGTAAAGGCGCCGGCGGCGATGCGCACGCCGTCGAGCCGGTGCTGGTCGAGGCCGTGCGAGGAGGCTTCGAGCGCCAGATGGGTGACGCCCTCGCCGGTCAATTGATCGAGCATGCNNGTGCAGTTCGACCGGATCGGGCGTGGTGAGCGAGCCGTATTTTTCTCCCCGAGGCGAGACGACGCCGATGGTGCCGATGCTGGCGGCGGGAAACCCGAGCGCGGTCCAGATCTGCCGCGTGAAGGCGGCGACCGAGGTCTTGCCGCTGGTGCCGGTGACCGCCGCGATGGTGCCGGGCTGGCGCGGGAAAAATTTTGCCGCCGCCAAGGCCAGCGCGCGGCGCGCGTTTATTACCGGTACGAAAACGACGTTGGCGGGCAGTCCATCCGGACGCTGCTCGGCGGCGACCGCCGCGCAGCCGGCCGCCGCCGCTTGCTTGGCGAAATGCGCGCCGTCGGCTTTGGCGCCGGCGATGGCAAAAAACAGGAAGCCCGATTTGACCTTGCGGCTGTCGGCGGCAATGCCGGCGATATCGATGGTCGCAAGTTGCGCGACTTGGCGCGCATCGAGCCTGGCTTCGCTCACAAGGTCGCCTAGCCTCACCGCGTCTCCTTCGTGCTCGCCAGCAGCAATTGATCGGCTTTCGGCAGGTCGAAGCGCGGCGGGATGTCCAACAGCGGCGCCACGCGTTCGATCACCTTGGCGCCGACCGGCACCGCGTTCCAGCCTGAGGTGGCAAAGCCGTGGGTTTCGGCCAAGCCCTGCGGTTCGTCGATCATGATCAACAACAAATATTGCGGTTTGTCGGCCGGCATAATGGCGGTGAAACTGGTCAAAACCTTGGTCTTGGAATAGCGGCCGCCCACCACCTTCTCCGAGGTGCCGGTTTTTCCGCCGACGTAGTAGCCGGCGACATTGGCCCGCGTGGCGGTGCCCTTTTCCACGTTCAGGCGCAGCAGATAGCGCATTTTATCCGATGTTTCAGGCTTGATCACCCGCGTGGCCAGGCGTTCGGCCGCGGCCTGGTCGCGCTTGAGGAAGGTCGGCGGGATCAGTCTGCCGCCGTTGACCAGCGCGGCGATGCCCATCACCGCCTGCAGCGGCGCCACCGACAGGCCCTGGCCGAAGGCGATGGTGACGGTATTGAGTTCGCTCCAATGCTTGGGGACCAGCGGCTCGGCGCTTTCCGGCAATTCGGTGCGCAGCCGGTCGAGCTGGCCGAGTTTTTTCAGGAACGCCTTGTGGTAATCGACGCCGAGCGAGAGCGCCATGCGCGCGCTGCCGATGTTGGACGAATAGGTGAAGATTTCCGGCACGCTGAGAATGCGATGCTGCGCGTGGTAGTCGTGGATGGTGAACTTGCCGTAGTGCAGATCGCCACGCGCGTCGAATTTGGAATCGAGCGTCACCTTGCCGCTGTCGAGCGCCATCGCCAAAGTGAACGACTTGAAGGACGAGCCCATCTCGTAGACGCCAGTGGTGAGCCGGTTGATGCGGGTCGGATCGTTCGCCTCGCGCGGATTGTTGGGATCGTAATCAGGTTCGGACGCGAGCGCGACGATCTCGCCGGTATTGACGTTGACGATCACGCCGGACGAGGCCTTGGCCTTGAATTTCTCGCGCGCCTTCACGAGTTCGTCGCGCAACGCGAACTGCACGCGCAGATCGAGCGCGAGCTGCACCGGCCGCTGCAGCTGGTCGGTGGCGAGCCCCGCCATGTGCAGCGCGGCGAGCCCCTGCCCATCCAGCCACTTCTCGATGCCGGCGATGCCCTGGTTGTCGATATTGACGTGGCCGATCTGGTGCGAGACCACCGGGCCGTTGGGATAGACGCGCTTGTTCTCGGTGAGGAATCCGACGCCGGGAATGCCGAGCCGATGGATCTCCTGTTGCTGCTTGGCGCTGATCTCGCGCTTGAGCCAGACGAAGCCGCGCTTCGACGACAGGCGCTCGCGCACTTCGTTGCCGTCGAGATCGGGCAGCACCGCGGTGAGCAGTTCCTCCGCCTCGTCCACGTCGATGAGCTTGCGCGGTTCGGCGAACAGCGAAGGCGCCTTCACGTCGGTGGCGAGGATTTGGCCGTTGCGGTCGAGGATATCGGGCCGGGCGGTGGCGAGTGCGTCCGCCCCGACGCTGCGGCGGGCGCCGTGGCCGTCGCTTTGCTCCGCGAACATTACCAGCCGCAGCGCGATGACGCCGTAGATAGCGGCGAAGGCGACGATGGCGAGGCCGAGCCGCGCCTTGGCCTTCACGCTGCGATCGACGTCGCGGCCATAGAGAAACGAGCGCAGCCAGCGTTGCCAGCGGGTCTCCAGTGGTTTCCGCGGCGCGTTCATCGGATCACCGTTGCGCCGGCACGCTGCCGGTGGTGTCGGGCGCGACCGGCACGAGCATGGCGCCGATCGGATCGTTGCCCGGCGCACCAGCAGGCGGGCGCTCGGGCAGCCGGTCGAGGCTGTCGAATTGCGTGGGTAAGATCGGCCGCAGCGCCAAATGGCGGGAGGCCAAGCCCTGGATGCGGCCGGGCGTGTCGAGCTTCGCCCATTCGGCGCGCAGGGTCGCGATGGCGTCGCGCTCGCGGCGCAATTCGCCGGCGAGCTTCGCCACGCGCTCGGCCTGCAGCGTGGAATCGAACTTGATCTTGTAGACGAAGGACGCCGCCAGGATGAGCGCGCCGATGACGAAAATGTTGAGAAGGCGCATGCTCAGTGCCCCTTCACAACNNGGCGCTTCGCTGCGTTCGGCCGCGCGCAGCTTGGCCGAGCGGGCGCGCGGGTTATACGCGACCTCGTCGGCATCGGCCACGACCGGGCGCTTGGTGAGCACGCTAAACGTGGGCGCCGGGCGCTTGAGCTCGGGCGCGTGACGCGAGCCGGCGCGTGTTTCGCCGCGGCCGGCGAAGAACGTCTTGACGATGCGATCCTCGAGCGAATGGAACGCCACCGCCACCAGGCGGCCGTTGGGCTTGAGGATCCGTTCGGCGGCTTGCAGCGCTTCGACCAGTTCGCCCAGCTCGTCGTTAACGAAGATGCGCAGCGCCTGGAACGTGCGCGTGGCGGGGTGGATATCGCCCGGACGCGAGCGCACGACCGAACCGACGATATCGGCGAGCATGGCGGTGGTGCGGATCGGTGCTTGTATGCGGGCCTTGACGATGGCGCGCGCCACGCTGCGCGAGTGGCGTTCCTCGCCAAGAATGAAAATGATATTGGCGAGATCGCGCTCGCTCGCGCTGGCGACCACATCGGCCGCGCTCGCGCCCGCACCGCCCATGCGCATGTCGAGCGGCCCGTCGAGGCGGAAGGAAAATCCGCGCTCCGCCCTATCGAGCTGCATGGAGGAGACGCCGAGGTCGAGCACCACGCCGTCGACCGCTGCGAAGCCGGCGTCGCGCGCCACCTGATCGAGATTGGAAAATTGGTCCTCGATCAGTGTCAGCCGGCCATTCGCCGCCTGCACCAAGTCCGCGCCAAGTGCGATCGCGCTTTGGTCGCGATCGATGCCGATCACTTTGCAGTCGGCGGCCGCGAGAATGGCGCGCGTATAGCCGCCGGCGCCGAAGGTGGCGTCGATATAGACGCCACCGTCATGCACGTTGAGGAAGTCAATCGCGGGACGGCCGAGCACGGGAATGTGGAGGGCTGCTCCGCCAACGACAGCCGCAAAGCCGTCGCCGCCCGCCGTCATTTTGCCGCTCCAGACTGGACACTGCTGGATGAGGAACCTTGGGATATTTCTTGTGGCATCATGAGATAATGTTGGTGTCATGGAATAACCCAGCCCCGAGGCCCCCTCCTCGAGGCCCCGGCGCATCACCGTGTGGACCTCATTAAACAGCCCTTAATCTTAAGGATTTGTTTCCGACCCCCTGGCGGGGCGTCGGCAACTGGGTCCGATCCGCGCGGACAGGGCCGTGACTATTGCTTTTATGATGCGGTGCGGTGAAAGATAAAGCTGCTTCCACTCAGGACAATCGCCCTCCGGCCCATGTCAACTTTTCCGCCGGATTCCTTCATCGTCGCCGATGTGATGCCCTCGCCCAATCATGACGAGCGCAAGCAAAGCCGGGCGCCCGATCTGATCCTGCTGCACTACACCGGCATGCAGACCGGCGAGGCCGCGCTGGCGCGGCTGTGCGCGCCGGACAGCCAAGTGTCGTCGCATTACGTGGTGTTCGAGGACGGCCGCATCGTGCAATGCGTGCCGGAGGNNTCGATCGGCATCGAAATCGTCAATCCGGGACACGAATTCGGCTACAGCAACTTCCCGCTGCGGCAGATCGCGGCGGTGATCTCGCTCTGCAAATCGATCATCACCCGCCGCGGTCCGATCAGTTCCGCGCGCATCCTCAGCCATTCCGACGTAGCACCGGCGCGCAAGCAGGATCCGGGTGAGAAATTTCCCTGGGACCTGCTGAGCGAGTCCGGCATCGGGCATTGGGTACGCCCGGCCCCGCTCAATCTCGACGGTGCCTCGATCAAGCCCGGCGAGCGCAGCGAGCTGGTGACGCGGCTGCAACGCGCGCTGCGCGGTTACGGCTACGGCATCGAGGAAACCGGCAGCTATGACGAGGCCACGTTCGAGGTGGTCACAGCATTCCAGCGCCATTTCCGCCAGGCCCGGGTGGACGGCCTCGCCGATGCGTCTACGATGCTCACGCTACGCGCTCTGCTGGAGACGCGGCCGGCGCCGCTGGCATAAAAGGCCAATTTAACGCTCTTGACCCCGCGGCCTTGACGCAGAAGCCCCGCAACCCCATTGCTATCCGCGTCAGTCGGCCGGACGGCCGTCCCGCGCCAATGCCGAAAGGCGGCCGGGGAGGAAAGTCCGGGCTCCATGGACGAACGGTGCCGGATAACGTCCGGCGGGGATCGCTTCCTGCGCAAGTAGGACACGGGCCTCAGGGACAGTGCCACAGAAAACAAACCGCCGCGGCTGCGTAGCGTTTTGGCCGCGGTAAGGGTGAAACGGTGCGGTAAGAGCGCACCGCGNNTTCGGGTAGGTTGCTTGATGCGCCGGGCAACCGGCGTACCAGAGGAATGGCCGTCACGTTTGCGGTTTGCGCCGCAGGCCTTACAGAACCCGGCTTACAGGCCGGCTGATATGTTAAGGGGGCTCGGCGGAAAAACCGCCGGGCCCCCGCCAATTTTCGAGTTTCTTCGCGAGTCTAGTTACGGTTCTTTTGGTGGCGCGCGGCCGTGTAGTCTTTTATGTTCATGCGCGAAAACGGGGGAATGACGACCATGTCCGAACCAACCATGACCTGACGGCTTTTTTGTAC
>PKXB01000076.1 GCA_003133345.1 Hyphomicrobiales bacterium
CAATCTAAAGTAGTTTATGAGAAATATTCTACCCAGTTCCCGGCACCCCGCCCCGTCTAAAGCTGTGAACCGTTGACATTTTTTGTCCAAGGCTTCGCGCCCAAGCCACAATTCGTGGCAATGATTGGGGCATGGCGCGTCCGCGCACCTCCCCGCAGCCGGAAGTCCCCGGCCTCGCCGCCCGAAGGATCGCCGCCGACATTCTCGACGGCGTCCTGCGGCGGAAGATCGCGCTCGATGAGCAACTGTCCGGCAAAGCCGCCCATCCCGGCCTGGTCGGACTCGCCGACCGCGACCGCGCGCTGATGCGCCGGCTCGCCGCCACCGTGCTGCGGCGTCTTGGTACCCTCCACCACATGCTCGGCGGATTTCTCGACAAGGGCTTTCCGTCCGAAGCGCCGCGCGTGGAAACCATTTTGCTGATTGGCGCCGCGCAGATCCTCTGGCTCGAAGTGCCCGATCATGCCGCGGTCGATCTGTCGGTGCGCCTGGCGCAGGCCGACCGCCGGGCGGCGCGCTATGCCGGGCTGATCAATGCCGTGCTACGGCGCGTGACGCAAAGTAAGACGGCGGCGCTTGCCAACATCTCGACACGCGACACGCCGAAATGGCTGGTGGCGCGCTGGACCAAACGCTATGGCGCCGAGACCGCGCGCACGATCGCCGCTGCCAATGGCCATGAGCCGGCGCTCGATCTCACCGTCAAATACGATGCCGAGTCATGGGCCGAGCGGCTGCGCGGCCGCGTGCTGCCGACCGGAACCGTGCGTACGATCGCGCATGGCGCGATCTCGCTGCTGCCGGGCTTCAATGAAGGCGCCTGGTGGGTGCAGGACGCCGCCGCGTCACTGCCTGCCCGGCTTCTTGGCGACATGCGCGGTAAAGTGGTCGCCGACCTGTGCGCAGCGCCCGGCGGCAAGACCGCGCAACTGGCGTTTGCCGGCGCGCGCGTCACCGCGGTCGATCGCTCCGCGGCGCGGCTCAACCGCCTACGCGAGAATATGGCGCGGCTGGCGCTGCAAGCCGAGACCGTCACCGCCGACGTGCTGGAATGGCAACCTGGATCGTCCCAACCTGAATCGTCCAATGCCGGTCCATTCGACGCCGTGCTGCTCGATGCGCCCTGCTCCTCGACCGGCACCATCCGCCGCCACCCCGACATACCCTGGCTCAAGAGCGAAGCCGACATCGTGGTGCTGACCTCCATGCAGCAGCGTCTGCTCGACCGCGCGGTCGATCTGCTCAAGCCCGGCGCCACCCTGGTCTATTGCGTCTGCTCGCTGGAGCCGGAGGAAGCCGAGGACCAGATCACGGCTCTGCTGGCGCGCGACCCGCGCGTCACCCGCATGCCTGTTGCAGCGCAAGAAGTATGCGGCCACGCCGAATTCCTCACCGCGGATGGCGACCTGCGCACGCTGCCGCCACAACTGCCCGACCCCGATCCGCGCTGGGGCGGGCTCGATGGATTCTATGCCGCCCGGCTCACCCGCAAAGCCTAGGGTCGGACCGGCATATTGGACCTTTGGCGACCCTTCGCTATCGTGTGGATTGTGCGCGAGAATCGGGCCGCGCCGCAGGGGACGAGCGCCTTCATGATGCGGGTTTCGGTCGCGGAGCTGGCCAGGCTCTCCGTGCTTATCGGGCGCCGCGCATTCCGCAGCCTGCTCAGCCGCGTCAGCACAAATCCGCTGCTGCGCTGGCGGTTCGGTTCGACCAAGACCGACCGG
This sequence comes from Hyphomicrobiales bacterium, assembly GCA_003133345.1. Classification (GTDB taxonomy): domain Bacteria; phylum Pseudomonadota; class Alphaproteobacteria; order Rhizobiales; family Xanthobacteraceae; genus Pseudolabrys. Next base: position 1,728 of record PKXB01000076.1, read on the forward strand.
CTGGTGATCGCGCCGCAGGACCTGCGCACCGCCGACGCCACCCGCGCCAGCGAAATCTATGCCGGCCGCTTCGCCTTCGCCGGCAAGGTGGTGATCTGCGACCGCCGCTCCCCCTTTGAAATGACGCCGCCGTCCGACGAATGGGCGGTGATGCTGCTGAGCTTCTCCTGGCTGCGCCATTTGCGCGCCGCCGACAGCGCCATCACCCGCGCCAATGCGCGCTCGCTGATCGACGACTGGATCAACCTGCAAGGCGGCTGGCATCCGCTCGGCTGGCGCGTCGATATTCTCTCGCGCCGCATTGTCTGCTGGCTCAGCCAGGCGCCGTTCGTATTGCAAGATGCCGACGCGCGCTTCTACCGCCGCTTCCTGCGCAGCCTGTCGCGGCAGGTGCGCTGTCTGCGCCGCTCGCTGAAACAGTCGCGCGACGGGCTGCCGCGGCTGCAGGCGGTGATCGCGCTCAATTATGCGACGCTGTGCATGCAGGGGCAGTCCGGCAACCTGCGCGGCAACGCGCGCCGCCTGATCGAGGAACTGCGTCGCCAGATCCTGCCCGACGGCGGACATATCAGCCGCAATCCCGGCGCGCTGATCGAACTGCTGGTGGACCTGCTGCCGCTGCGCCAGTTGTTCTCCGCGCGCCACCTGCAGCCGCCGCCGGCGCTCAACAACGCCATCGACCGCATGATGCCGATGCTGCGTTTCTTCCGCCACGGCGACGGCAATTTCGCGCAATTCAACGGCATGGGCCCGACGCCGGTCGACCTGCTCGCCACCGTGCTCGCTTACGATGACGCCCGCGGCGCACCGGTGTCGAACGCGCCGCATTCCGGCTATCAGCGTATCGACGCCGGCCGCACCGCCCTCCTGATGGATACCGGCCGGCCGCCGCCGCTGGCTTTGAGCCAGGAGGCACATGCCGGCTGCCTGTCGTTCGAGTTGTCGTGCAACCAGCATCGGCTGGTGATCAATTGCGGGTTGCCGGCGGTGAACAAGGAAAACTGGCGGCAGGTGGCGCGCGCCACCGCGGCGCATTCCACCGTCACGTTCAACGACGAGTCGTCGTGCCGTTTCCTCGAGTCCCACCGATTGCGGCGGCTGCTGTTCGGCACGCCGATCGTCAGCGGACCGCACGACGTGCGCGTAATGCGCGAAGACAAGCCGGACGGCACGAATTTGACCGTCTCGCATGATGGTTACGCCAACGCCTTTAACGTGATCCACCACCGCGCGCTGCGGCTTAGCCCCGACGGCCGCGCGCTCGATGGCGAGGACAGTTTCACGCCGGCGGTAGGCGCCGCGCTGCCGGCGGATAAAAGCGACGAATTCACTGTCCGTTTTCACCTGCATCCCTCGATCAAGGCCAACCGGCTGTCGGACGGCCGCGGCGTTATCCTGCTGCTGCCCGACCGCGAGCTGTGGACCTTCAATTCCTATGGCGAACCCGTGCAGATCGAGGAAAGCGTGTATCTCTCCGGCTCGGACGGGCCGCGTCGCACCGTGCAGATCGTGATTTACGGCCACGCCCGCGATCAGGCCAATGTGCGCTGGAGTTTCCGCCACACCCCGCCGGCACCGCCGGGCACCCGGCCCGAGCGGGCGGACGAGCCGGAATTGCCGCTGTGACTTCCTTCACCTCCCCCCTTGCGGGGGAGGTCGGCGAGCGACATTAGTCGCGAGCCGGGTGGGGGGTGACTCGCCACGGCGCGTTGCAAGACACCCCCCTCCCCAACCCTCCCCCACAAGAGGGGAGGGAGCACGCCTTGCGCTTAGCGGCACTCCGGATCACGAAAGTAGCCCATGACCAGCCACCCGCGCCGTACCACCCGCGCTTTGATGTCGGTATCCGACAAGACCGGGCTCAAAGAGTTCGCCACGGCGCTCACCGGCTACGGCGTCGAATTGATCTCCACCGGCGGCACCGCCAAGGCGCTGAAAGATGCCGGGCTCAAGGTGATCGACGTCGCCGAACTGACCGGTTTTCCCGAGATGATGGACGGCCGGGTCAAGACGCTGCACCCGAAGGTGCATGGCGGGTTACTGGCGATCCGCGCCAACAAGGAACACGCCGCGGCGATGGACAAACACGGCATCAAACCGATCGATCTGCTGGTGGTGAACCTCTATCCGTTCGAGTCAACCGTCGCCAAAGGCGCCGCGTTCGACGACTGCATCGAGAACATCGACATCGGCGGGCCGGCCATGATCCGCGCCGCCGCCAAGAACCACGCCGACGTGACAGTGGTGGTCGAGCCCGCCGACTACGAGAAAGTGCTGGCCGAGCTTGCCTTGCACAACGGCATGACCTCGCTCGAGCTGCGCCAAAAGTTGGCGGCGAAAGCCTATGCGCGCACCGCCGCCTATGACGCGGCGATATCCAACTGGTTCGCCGATACCCTGCACGACAGCGCGCCGGATTACCGCGCCTTCGGCGGCAAGCTGATCCAGTCGTTGCGCTATGGCGAGAACCCGCACCAGAGCGCGGCTTTCTATCGCGCGCCGGGCCAGCGCTTTGGCGTCGCCAGCGCGCGCCAGGTGCAGGGCAAGGAACTGTCCTACAACAACATCAACGATACCGATGCGGCCTATGAATGCGTCGCCGAATTCGATGCCAAGCGCACCGCGGCTTGCGTGATCGTCAAGCACGCCAACCCGTGCGGCGTGGCGGAAGGCGGTAGCCTGCTCGACGCCTACCGCAAGGCGCTGGCTTGCGATTCCACCTCCGCCTTCGGCGGCATCGTCGCGCTCAACCGCAAGCTCGACGCCGAGGCGGCCAAGGCGATCACCGAGATTTTCACCGAGGTGATCATCGCGCCCGACGCCACCGAGGAAGCGATCAAGATCGTCGCCACGAAAAAGAATCTGCGCCTGCTGCTGGCCGGCGGCTTGCCCGATCCGCGTGGCGTGGGCCTGACGGTGAAATCGGTGGCCGGCGGTCTGCTGGTGCAATCGCGCGACAACGCGGTGGTGGACGAGATGCAGCTTAAAGTCGTCAGCAAACGCGCGCCGAGCGAGGCCGAGCTGGCCGATCTACGCTTTGCGTTTCGCGTCGCCAAGCACGTGAAATCGAACACCATCGTCTATGCCAAGGGCCTCGCCACCGTCGGCATCGGCGCCGGGCAGATGAGCCGAGTCGATGCCGCCCGCATCGCCGCCCGCAAGGCGGAAGATGCGGCGAAAGAGGCGAAGCTACCGGCGCCTTTGACCAAGGACTCGGTGGTCGCCTCCGACGCGTTCTTTCCGTTCGCCGATGGGTTACTGGTCGCGATCGAAGCCGGCGCCACCGCGGTGATCCAGCCCGGCGGCTCCATGCGCGACGACGAGGTGATCAAGGCCGCCGACGAACACAACGTCGCGATGGTGTTCACCGGCACGCGGCATTTCAGGCACTGATGCTTCTTATCCCTCCCCTGAAAGGGGAGGGATGAGCGCGAAGCGCCCGGGGGTGGGGGCAATTCGATGCGGCACGCGGGCCCCCCACCCGGCCGCTCGCTACGCTCGCGTCCACCCTCCCCCGCAAGCGGGGGAGGGATAAGGAAGAATACCCTCAATCGTCGCGATACACCCGCTCGCGCTGCTCGTGGCGCTCCTGCGCTTCCACCGACAGCGTCGCGATCGGGCGCGCTTCCAGGCGGCGGATCGAGATCGGCTCGCCGGTCTCCTCGCAAAAGCCGTAGGTGCCATCGTCGATGCGCCCGAGCGCTTCGTCGATCTTGGCGATCAGCTTGCGCTGGCGGTCGCGCGCGCGCAGCTCGATGGCGCGATCGGTTTCCGATGAAGCCCGGTCGGCGATATCCGGATGGTTCTGGTTCTCCTCCTGCAGATGCAGGAGCGTCTCCTTGGCCTCCTTCAAGATGTCTTCCCGCCATGTGAGCAGCTTCAAGCGGAAATAGTCCCGCTGGCGCTCGTTCATGAACGGCTCCTTGTCGGACGGCAGATAAGGCTTGGTTTTAGTTCTGGCCAACATCCCACTCACTCCCTGACTTCTTTTGTTCTTGGTGCGACGATTTGTCCCCGCGCGGCAGGCTTATATACGCGTGCCAAGCCCCGGACAACATCCGAGTGGAGCTAACCGCCTGGACGGATTATTGTTATAGTTCAGTGGCTTATGCCGATGGGCCGGCTGGGCGGGGCAACGTTGAGGCTAGCGGATGCCGGCTTTGGCCAGTTCGACCGCCACGCGCAGGTCGATTTCGCCCAAAACCGAGTCCAGCCCGGGGTCGCCGGTTTGCTCGCCCAGCCCCTCGGCCGCGACCTTGAGGCGCGCCAGCGTGGAGCCATCCACGCTGCCATCGAGCAAACCGAGCTTGAGCGTATCGAGCACGTCGAGCGCCTTGCGGCCCTTGGCGACCGCGCGTTTCTTGCGTTCGGTCGGTGTCTCGACGCCCTGCAAGGCGATCAGCGCATCGACGGTCGAGACTGCGCGCAGTGAGCCGGCCGCGGCGGAATTGCGCGGCGCCTCCTGCTCGCTGACCGTGAAGGCGCCGCCGGCGCTGCGGCGCGCCGTGGCCGGCGCCGACGCCAGCGCAGTTCCGTTCGATCCGTGAATGCGCATCGCTGAAGACCCCACCCGACAATCGTCGGTCCCCGAATACCTTTAAACGTGGGCCGTTATGGTTAATCCCCGGTAAAAATGCCGGCAAAAATTGCCGCTTGGTGCGTTTCCTGCCGGACGTCTGGTGCGCCGCGTTAACCACGCCGATTCAAAAACATGAAGCTTGCCAGAGTCTTGGGCAGCGCGCCCGGGTTGGCACGGCGTTCGCATAACTAATGACAGTCAACCGTCACATTGGGGAGCAGTGATGACGAGGACGTTGCGAGCCGCATTGCTGGCCGTGCTATTGACCGCGTTCGCCGCGCCGAACGCGTGGGCGACTTCGCGCATCAAGGACCTCGCCAATATCGAGGGCGTGCGGCAGAACCAGCTCATTGGTTATGGACTGGTGGTCGGCCTCAACGGCACCGGCGACACACTCAACAATATTCCCTTCACCAAGCAGTCGCTTACCGCGATGCTGGAACGGCTCGGCGTCAACATCCGCGGCCAGACCCTGCGCACCGGCAACGTCGCCGCCGTGATGGTGACCGCCAATCTGCCGCCGTTCGGCACGCAAGGCACCCGCATCGACATCACGGTCTCCGCGCTCGGCGACAGCAAGAGCCTGCAAGGCGGCGTGCTGCTGGTGACCCCGCTGCTCGGCGCCGACGGCAACGTCTACGCGGTCGGCCAGGGCTCGGTGGCGATCGGCGG